>DASUBV010000039.1:0-26014 GCA_035763085.1 Streptosporangiaceae bacterium
GCTGGCGAGTTCGCGGGGACGGCTGCGGCGCTGGCAGCGGTGCGGTCGGGCCTGGAGTTCCTGGCGGGCGCCGATGCCGGGTCGCTGCCCGACGCCGAGCTGGCCGGCTGCCTCAAGGGCCTGGAGCTGGCAGCCGCGGCCCAGACCGCCGCGCGAGCCCGGCTGCTGACCGCCTTCAACGCCCGCGCCGTGTTCGAGGACGACGGCGCCCGGTCAGCCAGATCCTGGCTGGCCTGGCACACCCGCACCACCAAAGCCGCCGCCGGCGCGGCCATCGCCTGGATGCGCCGCCTGGCAGTCCACCCGCAGATCGCCGCCGCGTTAGCAGCCGCGGCGGTCTCGGAGTCCTGGGCGCGGCAGCTGTGTGACTGGTCGGACGCCCTGCCGCCCGATGTCCGCGACGACGCGGACATGATCCTGCTGGACGCGGCCAGGGCCGGGATGGACCTGGCCGGCCTGTCGGCGCTAGCCGCGGAGATGTACGCCCGGACCTGCCGGCCCGACGCCGATGACGACGATGACAGCTTCGCCGAGCGGTCCCTGCGCCTGGACCTGCACTGGCGCGGCCACGGCCGCCTCACCGGGCAGCTGACCCCCGAGTGCGCCGCCGCCCTCGCTGCAGTGCTGGACTCACTCGGCAAGCGAGCAGGCCCCGAGGACACTCGCACCCGGGTGCAGCGCGACCACGATGCCGTCGAGGAAGCCTGCCGCCGCCTGGTCGCCGGCGGGCTGCCCGACGCCGCCGGCCAGCCCACCCAGATCCAGCTGCACATGACCTTGTCCCAGCTCCGCGACCTCGCCCGGAACGCGGCCGGCAGCCGCCCGGCTGGCCCGGCCAGCGGAGCAGGTGCAGGCAGCGGAGCGGGCGCGGGCGGCGGAGCCGGCGGCCCCTGGGCCGAGGATGCGTGGCTGGCGGCCCGCGGCACCGCTCACGGGGTCCCCGGCTGGCTCTCCGGCCCGGCCGCCGGCGCCTACGCCTGCGACGCTGCCATCACCCCCGTAGTCACCGGCACCATCGACCCCGAGACTCTCGACCAGCTCATCGACGAGCTCGCCAGCGGCACCGGCAAGGACCGCGTCAGGCTCGAGGCCCTCATCCTGCATGCCGCCGCCGACGTCCTGTCCGGGCCCGGCGGGCTCGCCGCACAGCTGCGAGCCGGCCTGACCGGCACCCGGCTGGACCGGCCGAGCCTCCCGCTGGATGTCGGCCAGGCCGACAAGATCCCCGCGCATTTGCGCCGCCTGGTCGCGGTCCGCCACCCGCACTGCGCCTTCCCCGGCTGCACCCAGCCCGCCCGCCACTGCCACGTCCACCACCTCGTCCCGCGCTCCGAAGGCGGGCCCACGGCCCTGCATAACCTGGTGCCGGCGTGCGCGTTTCACCACCTGATCGCCATACATCGCTGGGGCTGGAAACTGGTCCTGAATCCGGACGGCACCACGACCGCCACCAGCCCGGACCGCAGCAAGGTCCTGCACAGCCACGGGCCACCCGGCACCCTCGCGGCCTGACCCGCCGCGCCCGCCTCACGGACCTGCCGCTCAGCTGCCGCACCTACCCGCGCGTACGGCCATGCGCGGCAGCCGGCCCACGCCAGAACGGGTAGAACTGGAGTAGCGCAGGCTCACCCTGAGGCGGTGACGGATGACCCGACCGGGTCCGTGTTACCCCCGCCGCAGGCGGCAGCGCATCAGGCCCGGCCTGCCGGTTGCGCCGCTCGCGCCGCTGGCTCACGGCCCGTCACCGGGCGGCTGGACCGCGCCGGCCGGCGTGCTGCCCGGCTGGAACTGGCTGCCGCCCCCGGGCCTGACTCAACGGCTGGATCGTGCGCCGCGCTGGGTCCTGCTGTGGCGGGCCACGCCGCTCATCGACCGTTATGCCTGCGCCTGGATGTGGCGGCACGGCGCCTACGACGTCAGGCCTCCCACGCGGTTTCCCGGCCTGCCGCCCGGCGGCACGTCAGGAGTGCGCGAGCCCCGCCAGCCCATTGCCCCGGCGGGCGCTGACGCCATCACGCCTCAGGCCTCGCCACCGCCGGTGTAGGCGGCAGTCGTCCGGTCAGCCGCCTCGCGGGCCGCGTCCGGGTCCGTGCCCGCCGCGATGCTCGCGTCACGCCAGGCAACGCTGCTGCGCGTCACGTAGTCGCGGCCCTCATCGGAGGCCGACCACGCCATGGGATCGGCCATCATGCCGCCGGACAGGTGCAGGGACAGGCCCAGGATCATCATGTCCCAGCCCACGCCCACGGCGCCCGGCCCGAACTGCGCCCACTTCTCATCGTCAGCGTGCGCGATGTGCACGAGCTCGAACCGCGTGCCGCCCTCGGCCGGCGTCAGCCGCAGCTCGATCCAGCTCACCTCGCCGCCGTACTCCCAGGTCGCGGAGAATCCCTTCGGCGGATCGCACCGCTGGATCGTCCCGCTCGCGTTGCCCTCGATCTGGTAGTGGTCGCCCTCGATCGTGACCGGCACGAACCAGCGCCGGATGCGCTCCGGGTCCGTGCACGCCTCCCAGAGGTCCTCCAGGGTCGTGTCATAGGTCCGGCCGATGGTGACGGTCCGGGCCTCGCCCGCTTCCAGCACGCGCGAGCCGACCACCCGCCGCACTGCACTGATCTGGTGGACTACGTCGATCATCTCAACCTCCCCGGCGGCGCTTGCCGCGAGCTACCTCGGTCGCCAGTGCGTCCAGATGCGGCTCCCAGAACCGGCGGAACGGGTCCAGCCACGCATCCACCTCACGCAGCGGCTCCGGGCTCACCGAGTACAGCCGCCTGGTCCCGGCCGGCCGCACCGACGCGAACCCCGCATCGCGCAGCACCCGCAGGTGCTGGGACACCGCCGGCTGAGAGATCCCGAACTCCGCCGCGATCGCCGCGCTGACCGCCCCTGACGTCTGCTCGCCGCTGGCCAGCAGCTCCAGGATCCGGCGCCGCACGGGATCACCGAGGACATCGAACGCATGCACTCGATGCACTCTATCAGCCAGAGCTTATATAAGCCAGTACTAAACGAAACGGCCGCCGCTGCCGCCCGCACTCCCAGCCATGCGGAACCCGGCACCACCAGCCGCCCCCGCGCACTCGCCGCCTCTTGCTGTTATCAGCGATTACAAGGTGATAGAGGCAGCCATCAACAAGGCCGTTTGCTGTTATCAGAACGGTCAGTCATCTCGTCACGGCCCGGCCGGTCAGCCCGCCCGGCCCGGGGCGAACCGCCCAGCCACCGCAGGGACGGGCAAATCTATGCTGAGTGCGTGAGCAGCCTCAAAGTCCTGTTTATCGGTGGCAGTGGCGTTATCAGCTCAGCGTGCTCCCGGCTGGCCGTGGAATCCGGGATCGACCTGACGGTCCTGAACCGCGGCAGCACCTACGACCGGCCGCTCCCGGAGGCAGCCCGCCCGGTGCGGGCTGACATCCGGGTTCCGGGCGCGGCACTCGCGGCGCTGGGCGACGCGGAGTTCGACGCGGTCGTGAACTGGGTGGCCTACACGCCCGAGCATGTCCAGGCCGACATCGACCTGTTCCGCGGCCGGACCGGCCAGTACGTGTTCATCAGCTCGGCATCGGCCTACCAGACGCCGCTGGCGCGGTTCCCGGTGACCGAGTCGACCCCGCTACGCAACCCGTTCTGGCGGTACTCCCGCGACAAGATCGCATGCGAGGACCTGCTGATCGCGGCCTACCGGTCGGAGGACTTCCCGGCCACGATCATCCGGCCCTCGCACACCTACGACAAGACCCTGGTCCCGCTCGACGGAGGCTGGACGGCGATCGGGCGGATGCGCCAGGGCAAGGCAGTCGTCGTGCACGGCGACGGCACCTCGCTGTGGACGCTGACGCATCACGCTGACTTCGCGCGCGGCTTCGTGCCGCTGCTCGGCCACCCGCGCGCCATCGGCGAGGCCTTCCACATCACCTCTGATGACGTGCTGACCTGGAACCAGATCGCGGCGGCGCTGGCCGCGGCGGCGGGCGTGAGCGCGGACATCGTGCACGTCCCGTCGGACGCGATCGCGGCGGCCGACCCGGACTGGGGCGCCGGCCTGCTGGGCGACAAGGCGCACTCGCTGGTGTTCGACAACTCCAAGCTGCGCAGCATCGTGCCGGGCTACGTCGCGACGATCCCGTTCGAGCAGGGCGCTCGGGAGATCGTGGCCTGGTACGACCAGGACCCGGCGCGGCAGCGCATGGACCCCCGCTTCGACTCCCTCATGGACAAGCTCATCGCCGCGTACCGTCCCTGACGCCGGCACCGCGGCCGGCGCCGGGCGAGCCCGGCCGGGCAGGCCGCCGAGCGCGATCCCGGCCAGGATCGCGGCGGCGCCGAGGAGCTGCAGCGGGCCGAACGGGTCGCTGAAGACGATGATCCCGGCGGCCGCGCCGACCAGGGGCTCCAGGTTGAGGAACGCCGCGGCGGTCGAGGCGGCGACCCGGGACTGGGCGTAGGCGAACAGGGTGAAGGGCAGCAGCGTGCCGCCCACCACCAGGAGGAGCACAACCGGCAGGCCGTGACCCGCGCCGGCGGCCGGGGGCAGCCCCTCGGTGGCCAGGGTGACCGGCAGCGACGCCACCGCCGCGGCAGCGAACTGGACGGCTGTCACGGCGACCGGGTCGCGGCCGTGCAGCAGCCGGGTCTGGTTCACGGTGAAGGCGGCCGACATCAGCAGCGACACCAGGATCAGGCCGTCGCCGCCCAGGGTCGCGCCGCTGCCCTGGCCGGCGACCAGGACGACCCCGGCGACCGACGTCAGGTAGCCCGCCCAGGCGGCCGGCCGGGCAACTGAGCGCAGCTGCACCACCGCGATCACGGCTACCAGCACGGGCGTGGTCCCGACCAGCAGGGCGGCATGGGTGACGCTGGTGTGCAGCACGCCGGCGTTCTGCACGAAGATCGTGCCGCCGTAGCCGACCGCGCCCCAGGCCAGGATGGCCGGGCTGCAGGCAGCGCGCAGCTGTGACCGGCGGGCGGCCAGCAGGATGACCGCGGCCAAGGCGAATCTGACCACCGTGAGCCAGCCAGGCGGCAGCCACTGCACGGCCAGCTTGGTAGCCGGCATGGTGGTCCCCCACAGGGTCCCCGCAGCAGTCAGGGCGGCAAGAGCACGACGGTCGAAGTTCATGCCTCCAGCGTGCAACCCGCACGGCCCAGAATTTGAGAGATGATCCTTGTGGCTCAATTATATTTAGCTCTATGGCCGTTTCACTGGATGAAGTTGACATCAAGCTGCTGACTGCGCTGCAGGTTGACGCCGACCGGACCAACGTCGAGCTGGCCCGGATGGTCGGGCTGTCCGCGGCCGCCACGCTGCACCGGGTCCGCCGGCTCAAGGCATCCGGGGTGATCCGGATCATCAGCGCCCGGCTGGACCCGGCGGCCGCCGGGTTCCCGCTGCACGTCTATGTGGCGATCTCGACCACGCGGCACGAGCCGCGCTGGGTGCGCGCGTTCGAGGACCTGCTGCGGGCCACCCCGGAGGTCATCACGGCGGACAACATCGCCGGGGAGGTGGATTACCTGATCACCATCGTCGCCCGTGATGTCGGCGAGCTGCAGCGGGTGCTGACCCGGCTGTCCACCCGCGGCGCCCAGCGGATGACGACATACCTGCGCCTGGAGGAGGTCAAGCCGCCCGCGCCGCTGCCGCTGGGCGGGCCCGCGGAGAAATAGAGTCGGCGTCGTGGTCCCGCTGCCGACGCCGCTGTCCCAGGTGCTGGTCGCGTTCACCATCGAGGCGGACAACGAGTTCGAGCGCCGGATGCCGCACCGCACCGCCTGGGCAAGAAGGCGGGCCCGCAGCGCGGCCCGTGGCTGACCTCGCTGCCGATGTGGAGGAGCAGCGGGCCGGGCAGCTCGGCGCGGCTGCCGTCGGCCGGCTCCGGGACGCGCTGCTCGCGGTGCTGACCGCCGCGGCGGACGGCGTGCCGCTGATCGCCGCGGGGCTGCGGCCCTGCCCCGGTGGCTGGCGCACCACCCGGTGGTCCTGCACCGCGGCGGCTACCCGGACGGCAGCTAGCTTGACCGGGCGACGTCGGGCACGGCGAGCCGCGGGTTGTGACCAGCTGCGACGACCCGCATGACGAACCCGGCCACCTCCTCCAGCTGCCGGGAGCTGCCGAGCCCGCCAACCACGGCGGCCTCGCCGCCAAGGTCACCGATCAGCGCCGCGGCGTGCGCCAGAGCGCCGGAGTCATCGCCGCAGATGGCCACCACCGGCGCCGCGGTCCGCGGCCCCTGGTACGGCCACGAGGCGCCAGCGAACAGGTGCAGTGCTTTCACCACGTGCGCTCCGGCCGCGGCACGGGCCACGGCCTGCGCGGCGGAGCCGGTCGCCGGGCGCAGCTGCCCGGTCGCGTAGTCCACCGGGTTGGTGCAGTCGAGCACTGTCTTGCCCGCCAGCGAGCCGCCCGGACCGCCGACCAGGGACAGAGCTGTCTCCAGGCCTTCCCAGACGACTGCCACCACGATCACGTCGACGTACTCGGCGAAGTCTGCGGGGGCTGTCACCTGCGCCGCCGGGGCGATCTGGTCGGCGGCCGCCCTGGCGTGCGTGGCGTCGCGCCCCGTCACTGAGACCGGGTGACCGGCCGCAGCCCATGCCCGGCCGAGCGAGACG
Source organism: Streptosporangiaceae bacterium (assembly GCA_035763085.1). Taxonomy (GTDB): domain Bacteria; phylum Actinomycetota; class Actinomycetes; order Streptosporangiales; family Streptosporangiaceae; genus DASUBV01. The sequence goes on from DASUBV010000039.1 coordinate 6,617, forward strand.
GCGAGGTTGCCCGTGCCCAGGATTCCGACGTTCACAGCTAGCTCCTTTATCGGGAAACGATGTCGTCAGGCACGCTACGAACGGGGTTCCTACCATCCGGTAGGGCGACCGGTGCGACCCTGGATCTCGTGATGGAGCAGACCTGCCCGCCGTTCGTGTCCGACTGCCATGTGCGCGCGGCAGCCGAGCTCATCAGTCACGCCTGGGATCCTGTCGTGCTGTCCGCCTTGCGCGCGGGTCCGACGCGGCGCAGCGAGCTGCTCTGCCGCATCGCGGGAGTCAGCGACAAGGTGCTGACTCAGGCCCTGCGGCGCTTGCAGTCACGCGGGCTCATCACCCGGCTGCCCGGCCAGGCGCCTGCGCGGGCCAGTGCCGTCTACCAGCTCTCGCCGCTCGGTGCGTCCCTCGCGAACGGTCCGCTGGCTCAGCTGGCCCGGTGGGCTGCCGACCACCAGGCCGAGCTCGCCGCCCTGCCCGGCTGACCCGTAGCACGGCCTAGTCAGGCGGGCGCCGGTCGGGCAGCAGGCCGCCGCGGCTGACGAACTCGCGCTGGCAGGCCGTGCACCGCCGGAAGTGCTCGGTGGCGGTCAGCAGGTCGCTGCCCTCCAGCACCGCGGCCAGGCCGCCCCGCTCGCAGCACTCCCCCGCCGCCGGCGGCTCGGCGGGCGGGCGGCGCCGGCCGGCCCGGTCGCCGATCATGCCGTCCAGCCGCTCGGCCGCCTCGGGATGGCCGGCACCATAAGCCTCGACGTACCAGCGAGCCGCCTCCGACACCAGGGCCAGCTCGGCGCGCCGGTCCCCGGCAGCGCGCTCGGCCAGCATCTCCAGCACCCGGCCGAGCCGGACCGGGGCGTCGGCGAAGTCGTTGGCCGCCGCCAGCCGGTACCACCGCGCCGCCTCATCGGGCCGCCCGGCCTCGTCGTGCTGGCGGGCCAGCTCATAGGCGGCCCAGTCCAGCTCCAGGCAGTCGAGCGTGGCCCGCAGCTGAGCGCTGGCCAGCGCGCTGCGGCCGCGGTGCTCGGCTTCCAGCGCGGCCAGCCGCCCGGCGATCGCCGCCTCCGGCATGGCCGCGATGGCCGCCGCCGCGGCGGCCAGCTGGTCATCGACGCTCACCGCAGGAGCTCCGCCAGCCGCGTCCGGGCCCGGCTGAAGTGCTCGCTGGCGGCGGTCTCGGCGATGCCCAGGATCTCGCCTGTCTCGGCCAGGCTGTACCGGCACAGCCCGTGCAGCTGCATGACCTCGGCCTGGCGGCGCGGCAGCGCGCGGATGGCGGCCACGATGTCCAGGTGCCCGGCGATCCAGTCATCGGCAGCCGCGGCCATGCCCAGGTCCCAGGCGGCCGAGCCGGCGTCGTCGGGCAGCTGGCCGCGGTCGCGGGCCCGCGCCTCCAGGCGGCGCAGCGCGCGGATCGCGACCTTGAACAGCCAGGCGTCCGGCCGCTCGTAGGTGAGCAGCCGCTCCCAGTTGTCCCGGGCGGCGAGCATCGTGTTGTGGGCGATCTGCTGCGCCCACCGGGTGTCGCTGGCCTGGGTGATCAGGCAGCGGACCAGCGGCGGCCACCACTGCCGGTAGAAGTCGGGAAACGAGGTCACCGCGAGGCGGGCGTGATGCCCGCGCCGGGCCGGGTCCGGCAGCCCGGCAGGTGCCTGGCCGACGGCTACCCCGCCGGCCTGCACGACCATTTCCCGCCGTTCGGCCTGTCCATCCGAGCCCCCACATAGCTAGACGATGCGGCGGGAGTCGAGTGACCAGCAGCCAGCGCCGAACGTCCCGAACCCCGTAACCTGCACAGCCGAGTGCGGCCCCGGCTCCCCGGCTGCCGCTGGCCTGGGAGCTAACACTCAATATGACGTCATCATAGGTACTTTCGGTTCACGCCTTGCTCATTATCGCCAACTATTTCCCAGTCCGCCTGATTGGCTATTCAGTCAATGGCGATGAATGCACCTGAAAATGTATAGGTCATTTTCCAGTGCCGTGCCGTGCTGCCGCCTGGCTTGCCCCGGCTAGCCCGGCACCGAGGCCAGCGCCCGGCTGACCAGGGGGTCGGCGGCGGCCAGGCCGTAGCGACCGGCGTAAATGGCCGCCACCAGCTGCCGGAGCTGCTCCCCCGTGCAGGCCGGCGCGGCCATCAGCAGCATCGGCTCGGTGCCCGCGCCGGTCAGGTCTGGCATGACGTACCCGGGCACCGGCAGCAGCACCGTCCCGCAGCTGCGCCAGAACGCGATGCGGCCGCGCCGGGCCAGCTGCTGCGCCGGGTCGCTGGCCTGCGCCGGGTCCTCGACCTCGAAGACCACCCGGCCCGGCCAGTCCGGCACGGCGCCGGGCAGCAGCCGCCACAGCCGGCCTCCCGCGCCCTGGCGGCGGCGGGCGGCCGCGACGGCGAAGTACCGGACGAACATCGCCGCTGCCAGCCGGCGCAGCGAGGCGAACCCGGCCGGCACCCCGTCCTCGACTGCGACCAGCAGCCCGCCGTGGTCATCCAGCTCCGCGAACGGCACCCGCAGCTCCGGCGGGAATGCCTCCTCATAGATCGCCCGCACCGCGGCGAGCTGCCCCGGGGCAAGGACGCCGGCCGGGACGAGGTTCACCGCAGGTGCGCCAGCAGCAGGGCGCTGACCTCGGCCGCCGCCGACACGTTGGCCAGGTGCGCCGCGCCGCGGATCACCCGCAGCCGGGCCCCCGGGATGGCCGCGGCGATCACCGCGCCGTGCCAGGGCGGCGTGGCCGGGTCCTCGGCGCCGGCGATGACCAGGGTCGGCGCGGCGATCCGGGCCAGGTCAGGACGCAGGTCCATGGCCGCGATCGCCTCACAGCACCCGGCGTAGCCCTCATCGTCGGTCGCGGCCAGGCCCGCCGCGAAAGCGGCTGGCGCCTCGGGGTGCGCGGCCTGGTAAGCCGGGGTGAACCAGCGGCTGGCCACCTGCGCGGCGATCGAGGCGGTGCCCGCCGCGCGCACCGCCGCCGCCCGGCCGGTCCAGCCCGCGGCCGGCGGCAGGTAAGCCGACGTGCACGACAGGCCCAGCGCGCTGATCCGCTCCGGCGCATGGGCGGCCAGCCACATGCCGACCATCCCGCCCAGCGACACCCCGCAGTAGGCCGCGCGCTCGATGCCGCGGGCATCCAGCAGGGCCAGGACGTCGGCGCCCAGGTCGGCGATCGTGTACGGGCCGGGAGCCGCGGGCGCCCCGCCGTGCCCCCGGAGCTCGGGCCGCAGCACCCGGAAGTGCCGGGTCAGCGCCGGCAGCTGCGGCTCCCAGCACGCCCGGCTGGTGCCGAGCGAGTTGCCCAGCACCACTACCGGCGCGCCGGCCGGCCCCTCCAGGGCGGCCTCGGGCACCGACGGCTCAGGCATCAGCAAGCTCAGACATCGAAGAACACGGTCTCCTGCGGGTCCTGCAGCCGGATGTCGAACCGGAACTGGCCCGGCTCGCCGCGCGCCGCCGCGATCAGCGTGGACCGCCGGGCGGGGTCCACCGTGGCCAGCACCGGGTCGGCCGCGTTAGCCGCCTCCTCGTCGCCGAAGTAGATCCGGGTCACCACCCGGTCCAGCAGGCCGCGGGCGAACACCGACACGTCCAGGTGCGGCGCCTCCGTGCCGCCGCCCGGCCACGGCAGCGGGCCGGGCCGCAGCGTGATGATCACGTACCGGCCGTCGGCGCCGGTGGCGCTGCGGCCGAACGCCCGGAATCCGGCCGGGCCGGCGCCGCGCGGGTCGTCGGGGTGGGCGAAGCGGCCGTCCGGCGCGGCCTGCCAGGTCTCCACCAGCGCGTCGGGCACCGGCTCCGCCGCGCCGTCCAGCACCCGGCCGCTGATCGTGATCGCGTCCTCGGTGCCCGCCGGCACCACCTGCGGCCCGTCCGGCCACGGCAGCCCGATGGCCAGGAACGGCCCGATCGTCTGCGACGGCGTCAGGCCCAGCCGCCCGGTCATCGCCCGTCCTCCTCGAATACCGTCGCCGCCGGCCCGCGCAGCACGATGTCCCACACGTAGCCCAGCGCCCAGTCTGGCTGGGTGACCTCCATGTCCAGGCGGCAGATCAGCCGCTCGCGCGCCTTCGGGTCCGGGATCGAGTTGAAGATCGGATCCTGGCCGAACAGCGGGTCGCCCGGGAAGTACATCTGCGTGATCAGCCGCTGGGTGAACGCGCGGCCGAACAGCGAGAAATGGATGTGCTGCGGCCGCCAGGCATTCAGGTGATTGCGCCACGGGTAGGCGCCCGGCTTGATCGTCACGAACCGGTACCGGCCGCTTGAGTCGGTCATGCACCGGCCCGCCCCGTCGAAGTTCGGGTCCAGCGGCGCCGGGTGGTCATCCACCCGGTGGTGGTACCGGCCCGAGGCGTTGGCCTGCCAGATCTCCACCAGCGTGTCTGGCACCGGGCGGCCGCCGGAGTCCAGCACCCGGCCGGTCAGGATCATCCGCTCGCCCAGCGGCTCCCCCGCGTGCCGGGTGGTCAGGTCCGCGTCCGCCGCGGTCACCCGCTCGGCGCCGAGCAGCGGCCCGGTGATCTCGGTCAGCCCCTGCTCCAGCCGCAGCGGCCGGTGCCGGGGCGCGCGCAGCAGCGTGGAACGGTACTCCGGCGTGTCCAGCGGCGGGTGCACGCCCTCGGGCCGCTCGTAACCGGTCATGCCTCCGCTCCTTCCGCCTGCAGCGCGCGCAGGGCCGTCAGCTCATCCGGGCCGGGCGCCCGGATCTGCGCCAGCTGCGGTGACACCCGCAGCTCCCACCCCGTTCTCGCCTGTACATCAGTAACGGAAACCCCGGGGTACACGCCGGTCAGGACGAACTCGCACGTGTCGTCGGGCTCCAGGACGCCCAGGTCGGTGATGATCTTCTGCGGGCCGGCGCCGGCCAGGCCGAGCCGCTGCCGGGCCCCCGGCCCGTCGCCGAATCCCACCGAGGTGATGAAGTCCAGCCGGTCCACGAACGCGCGCAGGTTCTGCCGCAGCACCACCGTCACCTCGCGGCAGCAGCCCGCGATCTCCGGGGCCCCGCCCGCCCCCGGCAGCCGGATCTTGGGCCGGGTGTAGTCGCCGATCACCGTGGTGTTGATGTTGCCGAACCTGTCGATCTGCGCGGCGCCCAGGAATCCCAGGTCGATCCGGCCCGGCTGCAGCCAGTAGTTGAAGATCTCCGGGACGCTCACGACCGCGTCCGCGGTCTGGGCCAGGATCCCGTCGCCGATCGACAGCGGCAGCGAGCCCGGCTTGGCCCCGATCGTGCCCGACTCGTAAATCAGCACCAGGCCCGGCGCGTGCGTGGCGCGGGCCAGGTTGGCCGCCGCGCTGGGCAGGCCGATGCCCACGAAGCAGGTCATCCGGTCGCGCAGCGTGCGGGCCGCCGTGACCGTCATCATCTCGTCGGCGGTGTAGTCGCTCACCCGAGCACCTCGCGCTCCAGCCATGCCGTGAACGCCTCCCGGTCCCGGCTGATGGCGTCCCAGGCGACGTAGAAGTCGTTGTCGCGAGCGGAGTAGCCCAGCGCGTAGGACGGGTGCGCGCCGCCGGGCACCTCGGCCACGTAGCCCACCGTCCAGGCCGGCAGCACGACCGCTCCCGGCCGCGGCTCCAGCTCGTCGACGATCTCCTCGACGGTGACAACCGACCGCTGCGCGGCCAGCACCGCCTCCTTCTGCACGCCGGTGATGCCCCACAGCTGGATGTTGCCGGCCCGGTCGGCGCACTGGGCGTGGATGACCGTCACGTCCGGCCGCAGCGCCGACACCGCGGTCAGCTGCTCGCCGGTGAACGGGCAGGTGATCTCGCGGATGCTGGCCGGCTGGCCGGCCAGCCCGGTGCCGGCGTAGCCGCGCAGCACCGCGAACGGCAGCCCGGACGCGCCGGCCGCGTACCGGTTGGCCATCCCGGCATGGCTGTGCTCCTCGATCTCCAGCGGGCCCGGCCAGGAGTTCTCCACCGCGTCGCGGAACCGGTGCAGCGAGCCGACGCCCGGGTTGCCGCCCCAGGAGAACACCAGCTTGCGGGCGCAGCCGGCCCCGATCAGCTGGTCGTAGATCACGTCCGGGGTCATCCGGACCAGGGTCAGCCCGCGCCGCCGCTGGCGGATCACCTCGCGCCCGGCCGCGTGCGGGATCAGGTGCGTGAAGCCTTCCATCGCGACCGTGTCGCCATCGTGGATCGCGCTCTCGATGGCCGCGGACAGTGACACGATCTCTGCCACGCCTCACCCACTCTCACCGCTTCACCGAAACGATATCGGGTTCTGACCGCAAAGTGCACACCTGTGCGGAGTACGGCTAGTGTCCCGGCTCGTCCAGCTCGGCCAGCACCCCCTGGGCGACAGCGAAGGCGCGGTTGGCCGCCGGGACGCCGGCGTAGATCGCGACCTGCAGCAGCACCTCGGTGATCTGCGCGGTGGTCAGGCCGTTGCGGACCGCGGCGCGGACGTGCATCGCCAGCTCCTCTTCCTGGCGCAGCGCGGCCAGCGCGGTCAGGGTGATCATGCTGCGCTCGGCGCGGCTGAGCCCCGGCCGGGTCCAGATCTCGCCCCAGGCATACCGGGTGATCAGGTCCTGGAATGGCGCGGTGAGCTCGGTGGTGCGGGCCGCGGCCCGGTCGACGTGCTCGTCGCCGAGCACCTCCCGGCGCACCCGCATGCCCTGCTCGCGCGGGCCGGCCTGGTCACTGGTCATCCTGCGTCCCTTTCCCGATGGGCCGCCAGCGCGGCCGCCACGAAGGCCCCGGCGGCACCAAGATAGGCCGCCGGATCGAGGGCGGCGGCGACCTGGTCCGGGGTGACCCCGGCCGCCGCGACGGCGGCGGCGAACGGCGGCCCGGCCAGCACCTCGCCCAGCGGCCGGCCCGCCCGGGCGGCCGCGGCGCTGGCCTGCGCGACCAGGTCGTGGGCGGGCAGCCGCCCCATGCCCGGCGCCAGCACCGCGGCGACGTGCTCGGCCAGCGGCAGGCCGTGCGCCGCATCTAGGTTGGCCCGCATCCGCGCGCCGTCCACGCGCAGCCCGGCCAGCAGCTCCGCCGACCACGCCGCGGCCGATCCGGTCAGCCGCAGCAGATCGGCCAGCGGCTCCCACTCGGCGTGCCAGGCGCCGGCCGCGCGCTGGTGCTCCTGCTCGGCCGCCGCGGCCAGCCCGGCCAGCAGCGCGGGCGCGCGGCGGGTGCAGCCCAGGATGACGATCGCGGCCACCGGGTTGCGCTTGTGCGGCATGGCCGACGAGCCGCCGCCGGTACCCTCGCTGACCTCGGCGACCTCGGACTGGGCCAGCAGCGTGACGTCCCTGGCTACCTTGCCCAGCGCCGCGCACGCCCCGGTCAGCGCGGCGGCCAGGTCCAGGACCCGCTGCCGGTCGGTATGCCAGGGCAGGGCCGGCGCGGCCAGGCCCAGCTCGGCCGCGAACCGGGCCGCCACCTGCGGGCCCGCCGCGCCCAGCGAGGCCAGCGTGCCGGCCGCGCCGCCCAGCTGCGCCGCCAGCTCCACCCGGCCCAGCCGGGCGCGGGCGGTGTCGATGGCGGTCAGCCAGCCCGCCGCGACCAGGCCGAAGGTGACCGGCACGGCCTGCTGCAGCAGCGTCCGGCCGGCCATCACGGTGCCGGCGTGCTCGCCGGCCAGCCGGGCCGCGGCGGCCGCGGCGGCGGCCAGGTCGGCGCCGGCCGGCTCGATGGCCCGCCGGGCCACCAGCATGGCCGCGGTATCCAGGATGTCCTGGCTGGTCGCGCCCGTGTGCACGGCCGGGGCGGCGAACTCGGGAACGGCCGCCGTCAGCGCCCGGACCAGCGCCGGGACCGGGTTGCCGGCCCGGGCTCCCTGGCGGCCGATCTCGGCCTCGTCGAACAGCTCCGCGCGGGCCGCCGCGGTGACCGCCGCCCCCGCCCCGGCCGGCGCGCGACCGGACTGCTCCAGGGCCCGGGCCAGCGCCGCCTCGGCGTCCAGCATCGCCTGCAGCCAGGCGGTGCCGGAGGTGTCACCCGCGCCGCGGCCGAAAAGCGGCGAGAACAGGCCATCGGTCACCCGCCTATGATCCCCGGCCCGGCGCCGGCCTGCACCGCGGGCCTGGCCCGCCGTCCCGGGCGCGGGTGATCTTTGCCGCTGCGGCCGGCCTTCTTTCACTGGCCTGGCCAGGTCTATTGTCTGCGTTATGACCAATCCCTCTGGCCCCGGCGGGCCGGCCCTGCCGCAGCAGCGCCACCTTGTCACGCAGATCCCCGGACCGGTCTCGCAGGCTCTCCTGGAGCGGCGCGGCCGCAGCGTCGCGCGCGGGCTGAGCCACGTACTCCCGGTGTTCGTCACGGCCGCCGGCGGCGGGGTCGTGGTCGACGCGGACGGCAACTCGCTGATCGACTTCGGCTCCGGGATCGCGGTCACCTCGGTCGGCAACAGCGCCGAGCTGGTGGTGAACCGGGTGATCGAGCAGGTTTCCTCGTTCACGCATACCTGCTTCATGGTCGCCCCCTACGAGGGCTACGTGCAGGTGTGCGAGGAGCTGAACCGGCTCACGCCCGGCGACCACGAGAAGCGGTCGGCGCTGTTCAACTCCGGCGCCGAGGCGGTGGAGAACGCCGTCAAGATCGCCCGGCACGCGACCGGGCGCAGCGCCGTGGTGGTGTTCGACCACGCCTACCACGGCCGTACCAACCTGACCATGGCGATGACCGCCAAGAACATGCCCTACAAGCACCGCTTCGGGCCGTTCGCCGGCGACATCTACCGGGTGCCGATGGCCTACCCGTTCCGCTGGCCCGGCGGGCCCGCCGCCTGCGCCGCCGACGCGCTGGAGGTGATCACCGGCCTGATCCACACTCAGGTGGGCGAGGAGAACACCGCCGCCGTCGTCATCGAGCCGATCCAGGGCGAGGGCGGGTTCATCGTGCCGCCGGACGGGTTCCTGCCGGGGCTGGCGCAGTTCTGCTCCGAGCACGGGATCGTGTTCATCGCCGATGAGGTCCAGTCCGGGTTCTGCCGGTCCGGCGACTGGTTCGCCGTCGACCACGAGGGCGTGGTGCCCGACCTGGTCACCACGGCCAAGGGCATCGCCGGCGGGTTCCCGCTGGCCGGCGTCACCGGCCGGGCCGAGCTCATGGACGCGGTGCACCCCGGCGGCCTGGGCGGCACCTACGGCGGCAACCCGGTGGCCTGCGCCGCGGCGCTCGGCGCCATCGAGACGATGGCCAAGGAGGACCTGCCCGCCACGGCCCGCCGGATCGGCGATGTCATGCTGCCCCGGCTGCGCAAGCTGGCCGAGGCCCACCCGGCCATCGGCGACGTGCGCGGCCGCGGCGCGATGATCGCCATCGAGCTGGTGAAGCCCGGCACCCTGGAGCCGGACCCGGCGCTGACCAGCCAGGTGGCCAAGGCCTGCCACGCGCAGGGCCTGGTCGTGCTGACCTGCGGGACCTACAGCAACGTGCTGCGGTTCCTGCCGCCGCTGGTGATCGGCGAGGCGCTGCTCAGCGAGGGCCTGTCCATCATCGAAGACGCGTTCGCCTCGCTGTGACCGGGCCTGAGCCGGTCGCGGTGCCGGGGCTGGAACTGGGCGAGGGACCGTGCTGGGATGCGGCCAGCCAGGCGCTGTACTGGATCGACGCCCCGCCCGGCCTGGTCTACCGGCTGGGCGCCTCGGGTCCGCCGGCGACCTGCTGGGCGGCGGGCATGCCCGTCGGCGCGGTGTTCCCGCGCGCGGCCGGCGGGCTGGCGGTCCCGGCCCGCGACGGGGTGCTGGCGCTGGACCCGCTGTCCGGCGAGGTGAGCATGCTGGCTCCCGTCGAGGCCGGCCTGCCCGGCAACCGGATGAACGACGGCGCCTGCGACCAGGCCGGGCGGATGTTCGTCGGCACCATGGCCGACGACGAGTCGCCGGGCCAGGGCGCGCTGTACCGGCTGGATCCCGACCTGAGTCTGACCACGCTCGCGACCGGGGTGGGGATCTCCAACGGGATCGGCTGGAGCCCGGATAACCAGCTGATGTACTACTGCGACTCGCTGGCCTACCGTGTCGACGTGTTCGATTACGACCCGGCGACCGGCGAGGTGGCCGGCCGGCGGGAGTTCGTGCAGATCGGCTCGGGCGACTACGTGCCCGACGGGCTGGCCGTGGACGCCGAGGGCGGCGTCTGGGTCGCGCACTGGGGCGGCAGCGTGGTGTGCCGCTACCTGCCCGGCGGGCAGCTGGACCGGACCGTGAAGCTCCCGCACGCGCACGTCACCAGCTGCGCGTTCAGCGGGCCGGACCTGGACCGGCTGTACATCACCACGGCGTCGGGGCCCGCGGACCCCCGCGGCGGGCTGTTCGTCCTGGAGCCCGGCGTGACCGGGCTGCCGAGCTACCCGTTCGGCGGCTGAGGCAGCGGCCGGCACGAGGACAGCCCCTGGTCAGCTGGCTCGGGCAGGTGACGGCTCAGATTCGCCCGAAATGAGCCATTGACGGACGTTTGGCGCGGAGTTACTCATGAGTAGACCCGTCGTTGCGCCTGCCCTTAGGAGGAGCCGGTGCCTGCACTCGTCCGACGCCATCCCCGCCTCATCGCCGCCGCGAGCACGCTCGCGGCCACCGGCCTGTGCCTGCTGGCCGCCGCCCCGCCGGCCAGCGCGCAGACCACCGCCCGCTACGTCGCCCTCGGCGACTCCTACTCATCCGGCGTGGGGGCCGGGAGCTACATCAGCTCCAGCGGCTCGTGCGACCGGAGCACCAAGGCCTACTCACAGTTGTGGGCGAACGCCAACGACCCGGCCAGCTACGTGTCCGTGGCCTGCTCCGGGGCTACCACCAGCTCGGTCATCAGCAGTCAGCTGTCGGCGCTGAGCAGCTCGACCACGCTGGTGTCCATCACGGTGGGCGGCAACGATGTCGGGTTCGCCTCCACCATGGAAACGTGCGTGCTGGATTCCACCAGCACCTGCCTCAGCGCGATCAGCACGGACGAGACCAAGATCGCCAACGACCTGCCGGGCGAGCTCAACAATGTCCTGTCCGGCATCCGCAGCCGCGCCCCGTCGGCCAGGGTCGTCGTGCTGGATTACCCGGAGCTGTATGACCTGTCCAAGTCCTCCAGCTGCATCGGGCTCAGCACCAGCGACCGCACCGCCCTGAACGGCGCGGCCGACCAGCTCGACAGCGCCATCCAGGCCGCGGCCGGCCGGTACTCCGACCCCTTCGTCGACGTCCGGCCGTACTTCGCCGGCCACGAGATCTGCGACTCCAGCTCGTGGCTGCACTCGGTCAACTGGCTGGACCTGGACGAGTCCTACCACCCGACGGCAGCCGGCCAGGCCTACGCCTACTACCCGGCATTCAGCTACGGCGCTGGCTGACCCGACCCGCAGCCAGCCGTCACCGGGCCTGCCGCGCCGCCCTAAGGCGGCGCGGCAGGCTCATGTCCGGCGCGCGCCGATGGCGTCGCAGGACCGCCAGGCCAGGATCGAGCGGCGGGACACCGCCGACAGCACGCTCAGCACGCTGACGGCGGAGCCGACCGAGAACATGCTGGCGATGGACCCGGCCGAGCCGACCGACAGGACCGACCCGGCGCAGCCGATGGACAGGATCGACCCGGCGGATCCGATGGACAGGATTGACCCCGTCGACCCGATCGACAAGACCGAGTCTCCCCGTGACCCCCGTGCAGCTGTCATCTGCCTATGCTCTCACCAGCCGCCCCCGCAGGCCGGGGCACTGGCGCGCGCGGATAGGTTGAGCAGTGGCCAGGTCAGCACGTGGCCAGTCAGCAGCGCCGCCTCAGCAAGGCCGGCTCAGCAGCGGCCCGGCGGTGAAGGGAGTTCATGATGTTCGGCGGGATCGAGCACCTGGTGGAGTCAGGTCCGCTCCTGCTGGCCATGCCCGTCGCCGCCGCCGCGGGCGCGGTCACCTTCCTGTCGCCGTGCGTGCTGCCGCTGGTTCCGGGCTACCTCTCTTACCTCACCGGCATGTCGGGCATCCGGCAGCAGGCCGCCGCCCCGGCGGCCGCCGCTGTGCCCGTGGCCGCGGGCAGCGCAGCCGGCCCCGGGCCGGCACCCTCGCCGGCCGGCCCGGCGCCCGCAGCCCCGGCCGCCGCGCCCGCCGGGCGGGCCGTGCTGGGCACCTTGCTGTTCGTCCTCGGGTTCTCCTTCGTCATGGCGACCGAGGGACTGTTCTTCGGCGCGCTCGGCGACGGCCTGCAGGAGCACAAGCAGGGCCTGTCCCAGATCCTCGGCGCCGTCATCATCCTGCTCGGGCTGCTGTTCGTCGGCGCCTTCGACCGGTTCACCGTCACCGGGCGGATCTTCCGGCCGAAGTACCGGCCGCGCGCCGGGCTGGCCGGCGCCCCGCTGCTCGGCGTGGTGTTCGGGCTGGGCTGGACCCCGTGCATCGGCCCCACGCTCGCCGCCGTGCTGACCCTCGGCGCTACCACCGGGACGGCCGGCCGGGGCGCGCTGCTGGCCTTCATCTACGCGCTCGGCCTGGGCATCCCGTTCCTGATCGTGGCGGCCGCCTTCCAGCGCGGCCTCAACCTGCTCGGCTGGGCCCGGCGGCACGCCCGCCGGATCACTCAGATCGGCGGCCTGCTGCTCATCGTCGTCGGCGTGCTCGAGGTCACCGGCGCCTGGTATTCCGCCATCACCTGGCTGCAGGTCCACTGGCTGGCCGGCTACAACACGCCGATCTAGCAATTCGCCGGCAAACCGGCATGCCGTTCCTGATCCAGCGATTATCGTCGAGAACAGGTAATTGACTGGTGGGGGGTAAAAGAATGGATGATTCCGGTATGCACCGGAATGGGCTGGTACCCGTTCTGGATGAGCTGATGCAGCTGGACGCGGCGGCGCTGGCCACCGCCAGGCGGGGCGGCCAGCGGGAGCTGTTCGAGATCTCCGAGCAGCTGCTGGGCCTGCATGCCCGGTTCGCTGCCGAGTACCGCGCGCTGCTGGCCCGGGCAAGCTGACTAGGCGCGCGGGCGCCGGGCCGGCCAGGCTCCGTCGGCTGACGGGGCCGGCGCGCCGCGCGGGTCCCGCCGGCGAAGGATCTGGCGCTCTTCCTCGGTCGTCCCGCCCCAGACACCGGTCAGGTGGCCGCGGGCCATGGCGTACTCCAGGCAGCTGCGCTGCACCGGGCACGTCCCGCAGATTGCCTTGGCCTGTGTCACCTGACCGCGGGACGGGCCATGGTCAGAGATCGGGAAGAACAGCTCCGGGTCCACCGACACGCACGCGCCGCCTGACCACCACTTGTCCAGCCGCGCCTCAGCCATGGCGTCCTCGCCTTCACTCGCCGGGCGGCCGCCGCGGAACTGGCCCGGCTCCGCCCGGCGGCCGTTGCCTGCTGGCAGGCTAACGGCGTGTCCAGGTGCCTGACGTCACCCGATGGTGCCGCTTGCGGTGGAATCTCCCGGTTCCTGCCCTGGCACTAAAGTGCCGCGCTGTCGCGGCCCTGGCTGGCCCGGCACGGTGCACAGGATCTCGCCGCTGGGGATCATGAACCAGCCGTCGTCGCTGGCCGCGAACCGGCGCCAGGCCCCGCTCAGCCGCACCAGGTCCGCCCGGCTGGCCAGGCCGTGCGCGACCGCCCGCTCCGCGAACGAGGAGCTGGTGACCCGCTCCGCCCAGCTCTCGCCCCACCAGGACCGGTCCGCAGGCGCGGCATAGCACCACGCGCTGGCGCTGGGCCGCACGTCGGTGAACCCGGCCGCGTGCGCCCAGGCCAGCAGGTGCCGGCCCGCGTCGGGCTCGCCGCCGGAGGCGCGGGCGACCTGCTGGTACAGCGCGCGCCACTCCGCCAGCTCCGGGTCGGCGGGATACCAGAGCATGCCGCCGTAGTCGGCGTCGCGCGCGGCGACCAGCCCGCCGGGACGGCCGGCCCGGCCCATCTCGCGCAGCGCCGCCACCGGGTCGGCCAGGTGCTGCAGCAGCTGATGGGCGTGCACGACGTCGAACGCGCCGCCGGGGCAGCCGAGGTGGTAGACGTCGCCGGCCTCGAACCGGACGTTGGCCTGCCCGGCGGCAGCCTCGCGGGCGGCGGCGAGCACGTCAGCGGCCGCGTCGATGCCGATGACCTGGCCGGCCCGGGCGGCCAGGCCGGCGGTGAGGGTGCCGGGACCGCAGCCGACATCCAGCACACGGTCGCCGGGCCGCAGCCGCGGCAGCAGGTAGCCAGCTGAGTTCTCGGCCGTCCGCCAGCGGTGCGAGCGCAGCACGCTGTCGTGGTGGCCGTGCAGGTAGGTACCGGGCACCTACGCGGTCCTCGGCGGCAGCGCGGGCCGCCGCTTGCTCGGCAGCTCGCCGTTCATGTCCGGCGGGGCGGCGGGCGGCCGGGCGGCCAGCGCCTCGGTGGCCAGCCGCACGGCGGTCTCCAGCTGCGGATCCCGGCCCGCGGCCCAGTCATCCGGGGTGATCAGCACCTCGACGTCCGGGTCGACGCCGTGGTTCTCCACGCCCCAGCCTGCGCCTTCCATCCAGAACGCGTACCGCGGCACGGTGATCTGCGATCCGTCGGCCAGCTCGTGCCAGCCGTCGATACCGATCACGCCGCCCCAGGTCCGGGCGCCGACCACCGGGCCCAGGCCCAGCGTGCGGATAGCCCGGGTGACGATGTCGCCGTCGGAGCCGGCGAACTCGTCAGCGAGGGCGACCACGGGCCCGCGCGGGGCGTCCACCGGGTAGGAGACCGGGCGCATGTTCCTGGGCATCTCCCAGGCCACCACCCGGCGGGCGAGCTTCTCGACGACCAGCTGCGAGGTGTGCCCGCCGCGGTTGCCGCGCGCGTCCACGATGAGCATCTCGAACGTCATCTCGGCGCGCAGGTCGCGGCTGAAGTCGGCCCAGCCCTCGCCCATCATGTCCGGCACGTGCAGGTAGCCGGCCCGCCCGCCGCTGAGCTCGCGGGCCAGCGCCCGGCGGCCGGCCACCCAGTCCTGGTAGCGCAGCCGGCGCTCGCTGTGCAGCGGCACCACCACGACCCGGCGCGGCGCGGCGCCTGCCGCGGCCACGGTGAGCTCGACCGGCTTGCCGCCGGCGCCGGCCAGCAGCGGGCCGGGGCCCGGCGCCCCGACCGGCCGCCCGTCGACCGCCAGCAGCCGGTCGCCCGCGCCGACTCCGGCGCCGGGCGCCAGCAGCGGCGAGCGCGCCCGCGGGTCGGACGACTCGCCGGGCACCACCCGGCGCACCACCCAGCTGCCGTCGGCGTCACGCTCCAGGTCGGCGCCGAGCAGCCCGGCGGCGTGGCCGTCATGATCGGGCGCCGGGGCGGGCGTGACGTAGGCGTGCGAGGTGCCCAGCTCGCCGAGCGACTCCCACAGCACGTCAGCAAAGTCGCTGCGGGTGGCCACCTGGTCCACCAGCGGCCGGTACTGCTCGTAGACGGAGTCCCAGTCGACCCCGGACAGGTCAGGCACCCAGAAGTCGTGCTGGATGATCCGGCCGGCCTCGGCCAGCGCGTGCTGCCACAGCACGGCAGGGTCGGCCAGGAACCGGGCCCGGGACCCGTCGATGGTGACCCGGTCGTCGGGGCTGTCGGGGTCGGCCTTGCGGTCGGCCGGGATCACCGCCAGCGTGTCGCGGTCGCGGACCACCAGCCGGGTGGCGTCGCCGCTGACCTCGATCCAGTCGACGTCGTCCTCCAGCCCGGTCACCGACTGCCGCCGGAAGTCGAAGCGCTGCAGCCGCGGCCGCGGGCTGGCGTCGCCCGGCCGGGCACCGCCCTCGCCCAGCGCCCCGGTGAGCGGCTCGGCCAGCCAGGCCAGCCCGCCCTTGACCGCCCGCAGGCAGAAGTAGCGCGACTCGCTGACCGGCAGGGCCACCACCCGGCCGGGCATGCCGTCGGTGTCGACGGTGACCGCCGGCCGCTTCGCGGCGTCGGCCGCGTCCTTGTCACCCTCGGCGCCGTCGCCCGGCCCGGACCCGGACCCGGAGCCAGCGCCGGCGGCGTCGTCGCCGGAGTCCTCGCCGATGGCCCGGCCGCCCGGCTGCGGGCCGAACGGCGAGATCGTGCCGGCGGCCAGCGGCACGAGGTGCGGCCGCGCCCCGAACGGGAAGCTCAGGTCGAAGAAGTGCGCGTCATAGACCGGATCGAAGCTGCGCTTGGACAAGAACGCGAGGTACTTGCCGTCGGTGGTGAACACCGGCTCGGTGTCGGTGAAGCGCCCGTCGGTGACGTCGTAGACCTGCCCGTCAGCGACGCGGGCGATCCGCAGCCGGCGCAGCGGCACCGACTCCGGGTGCGACCAGGCCAGCCACGCCGAGTCCGGCGACCAGGCCAGCCCCGAGACCTCGCTGTTGTCGGAGGCGGCCAGCTGCGTCACCGTCGCGGCCGCGGCGTCCACGATCAGCAGCCGCCCGTCCAGCGCGGCCACCGCCACCTTGCTGCCGTCCGGGGCGGCGGCCAGGCTCGATACCCGGCCGATCTGGCCGCCGGCCAGCCGCCGCGGCGCGTCCGGCACCCCGGCGGGCCGGCTGGTGCCGATCTCCAGCGCGTCCGCGCCGTCGCCGTCGGTGACCCAGACGACGTCGCCGCCGGTGCCGAGCACCTGCGGCAGCCGGGCCCGGCCACCGGGAGTAACTGACAGCGCGAGCGCCGGGCCGTCGCGGTGGGCCAGCCAGTGCACCGTGCCGCGCACCTCGACGGCACTGGCCCGGCCGGACGCGTCGACCGACAGGCTGCCGACATGATCGTCGGCGGAGATGAGCCGCGGCGCGCGGCCCGGCGGGACCGAGCCCAGGGAGATCTCGACCGGCTCCGGCCCGGCCGCGTCCAGGCTGGGCAGCAGCCACACTCGCCCGCCGCTGCAGTAGACGATCCGCTCGCCGTCGGTGCTGGCCTGCCGGGCGTAGCCGCCGTCATGGTCGGTGTGCCGGCGCAGGTCGCTGCCGTCCAGCGCGCAGGAGTACACATTGCCGGTGCCCTCATGGTCGGACAGGAACGCCAGCCGCCCGCCGACCAGCATCGGGCTGGCGAACTGGCCGCGCACCCCGGCGAGCACCCGGCGGAACCCGCCGTCGGCGCCGCCGGTCCACAGCCGGCCGCTCGTGCCGCCGCGGTAGCGCTTCCAGTAGGCCGGGTCCCGGCCCCAGCAGCCGGTCAGCAGCGCCGCCCCGGAGGCCTGCACCGCCAGGTCGGCGACCTGGCCGTAGGGCAGCTCGCGGATGGCCGGCTCGTCACCCGCGCCGACCGCATAGGCCCTGGTGAAGTGGGTGAACGGCTGGCCTGCCGCGCTGATCGCCAGCACCTCGCCGGCCGGCGTCCAGCCGCACGTCTCGGTCTGGTCGTCGCCCCACCAGGTGAGCTGGCGGCCGGGCCCGCCGCCGGCCGGCGCCAGGTACACCTCCGGGGTGCCGTCGGTGGTCCCGGTCCACGCCACCCGGTCGCCGTCGGGAGAAAAGCGGGGCCGGGTGGCCCGGGCGGCGTCGGCCGACAGGCGCCAGCCGCGCCCGCCGCCTGCCGGGGCCAGCCAGACATCATCCTCGGCGACGAACGTGAGCAGGTCGCCGTGCACGTGCGGAAAGCTCAGGTACCCGGAGGAAGTCACCGGGTCATCCTAGAGCCCGGGCCGCCCGCCGGCCGGGCCCAGCCGGGCCGCTGGCCAGCCGGTTCACGCCCGGCCGCGGCGCGATCCTGCACGACGCTACTGCGTCCCGTCACCGCCGTCACCCTCCGTGGTCGTGCGATCGTGCGTCACGCAAGTGCGCCGGGCGCCGGGCAGCCGCCGCAGTCAGCGCGGGGAAACTGACTAATTGGCCGGCGCCAGGCGCATTCGACGCCGTTACCAATGCGTTATATGGGCCCGGCCGAACGCCATTCCGCTACGCTGCGTATTCCTTTGCTGGTTTACCTCATATAGGTTGTATGCCGCACGTCAGGGTGCCAGACTCATGATGTGGCAATAGCGCTTGACGGGGGGGTTCCCGACTACAGCGCGGACAGGCCAGCCGCGCAGGCGCGCCTTGGGCTCTTCAGGCGTCAGCGGGACGGCGTGCCGCAGTCCGCGGGCCGGGCCTCCTTAACGCGACCGGACGGCTCCCGCCGTGCCGGGAGTGTGGCCAGCCTGGCGCAGGAGCGCGTGGCCAGGGCCGAGAGCGCGAACACCGATCAGGCCGAGGATGCCGGCATCGCCACCGCTGACAGCTTTGACGCCCGCCTGGTGAAGGAATCCTTCGCGCAGCTCACCGAGAATGCGCTCCTGGCGATGGAGTATTTCTACTCCCACCTTTTCACCATCAGCCCGGAAACCCGCGCGATGTTCCCGATGAGCATGCGCCAGATGCGCGAGCACGTCTTCGCTGCGATGAGCCGCATGGTCTGGAGCATGGATAGCCCGGAGCAGCTCACCGCATATCTGGCGCAACTCGGGCGGGACCATCGCAAATACGGCGTGAAGGAAAAGCACTATCACGCGTTCTTCACCGCCCTGCGCGCGACCGTGCAGTTCTTCAGCGGCCCGGACTGGACGCCGGAAACGGCCGCCGCCTGGGACGGCGCGCTCGCCTATGCGGCGTGCACGATGCGTTCGGCAGCCGCCGAGGACGCCCGGCATCACCCTCCGTGGTGGGTCGGCGAGATCGTCGCGCACGACCGGCGCGCCGACACCCTCGCCGTGCTCACCATCCGGCCCGACCTCCCGCTGCCCTACCGGGCGGGCCAGCACGTCCCGGTGCAGGTGGCCAGGTGGCCACGGGTGTGGCGGAGCTACTCGATCGCCAACGCGCCGCGCGGCGACGGGCTCATCGACCTGCACGTCCGGGCGGTGCCCGGCGGCATGGTCAGCACCACGCTGGTGCGGCATGCCGCCGTCGGCGACACCGTGCTGCTCGGCCCGGCCCGCGGCGAGATGGCCGCGCCCGACAGCGACCGGGACCTGCTGTGCGTGGCCGGCGGGACCGGCCTGGCGCCGATCAAGGCCATCATCGAGGAGATGGCCGCCCGGCAGCGGCGCGGCGAGCGGCCCCGCCGGATCACCCTGTTTGCCGGGGCCCGGCGCCAGGAAGACCTGTACGACCTGCCCGACCTGCAGGCCCTGCAGGCGTCCTGCCCCGGCCTGCAGGTCATCCCGGTGCTGTCCGATGAGCCGACGCTGTCCGCCCAGCCGGCCATCCTCGGGCTGACCGGGATGTCCGGGCAGCTGCCCGACGTGGTCCGCGGGCACGGCCTGTTCGAGAACTACGAGGCCTGCATCAGCGGGCCGGCCTCGATGGTCCGGCAGACCGCGCTGCTGCTGTCCGCGCACGTGGCCCCGCCGCAGATCCACTACGACCCGCTGCCGTCCGACACCTTCGCCGCGGCGCCGGACCCGCGCGGCTCCGCCCGGTACGCGCAGTTCGGCCACCCCGGCGAGCCGGCCCCCGGCTTCTAGCTCCTTCTAGCCCGCCGCGCGGCCCTGGTGCGTCGCTATCCCCCGTGCTTTGGCCGCCGTGCCAGCCTGCCACCGCGCCAGCCCGCAATCAGCCAGAGCGCCCGCGGAATCC
>DASUBV010000040.1:0-33093 GCA_035763085.1 Streptosporangiaceae bacterium
CCTGTCATGTACAGGTAGCGAATCACTCCCCGGACGAGCAACCGCACTCGCGAGGACCTGCACTCGATAACTCTCGCAGGCTCGTAGTGAGGCAGCAGTTCGCGGTACCGAGGCCAGGAGGTTGGATTGTCGGAGTCGTTAGGTGTTGCCATCTCCAGAAGTATGTGAACGCCATGCTGGAACTGCTGGCGCTGCTCTGCTGACAGGGACTCACGCACGATGGTCTGGGTCACCCTATGCACTTGCAGCGTGCGGTTCAGGTAGTCGACCTGGGCGAGCGAATACCGGCCAAGATCACTGATGGCACGGTTAAATCCGACCGGATCGCTGAACAGCGTGGCGAGTATCGTCCCTTCTCCGTCCCGGCGCGCGCTGAGTACCTCACGGGGAATGGGGTCGGGACCGAAGAAAGAGCAGCATCTCAGCAATTCTATAGCCTGAGGATTCTCAGTGATCAGCTGATTAAAAGAAGCTGTCAAGGCAATGGTGGCCGAGACCGGGTAGTCAGCCGGCTTGCCCTGGTCCAGGAGCCGGGATGCTTGCTTATCGAGTATTTCGAGGTACTCCTGAACCGACATTCCGGTTCTCGCCTGAAGCGCACCCGCCTGCTCCATGGCCAGCGGCAGGCCGCCCAGGGCGGAATTAAGGCGATCAGAGTCCTTGTTGCTGATGTTGCGCAGGTGCTTGCGCAGGAACAGCCTGCTCTCAGCCCTAGTGAACGTCTGCACCGTCAGTGTGGTGACTACGTTGTGCCAGTCGGGATTGCGTGAGGTGATGATCGTGTGGCCTGGCCCGTCAGGCAGCACGAACTCGCCGAGGTCCTCGGGCTTGTCCGCATTGTCGAAGATCAGCAGCCAGCGACGGACGGGGTCGCCGCGGCGCAGTCGGTCCAGCACCTCGCTCGCCCGGTCATCCATACTGGCGGACTCATTGGCCGGCAGCCCCAGGGGTTGGGCCAAGGCGGCGATCGAGCCACGTATGAGGTGCGGCTGATCGGCGGGGATCCACCAGACAAGGTCGTAGTCGCCCTGATTCCGGTGGGCGTATTCGACGGCTACCTGAGTCTTCCCAACACCAGGAAGCCCTTGCAGGGCCCGCGGCACCAGCCCGGCTGAATCTGCTGGTGGCAGCGCTGCTGCCGCGGGTCGCGAGCTGAGCTGATCATGGAGATTGGCTAGCAGCCCGTCCCGCCCGGTGAATAGCAGATTCTGCGCTGGAATGCTACCCCAGATTTTGGGTATGCCTGTAGCCAAAGCTAAGTCCGGCTGCGCCACGACGGCTCCCGGGCCGCCATCTGCGGAGGAGTTCTGCACGAGACCATCTTAGGACTGGGATCGGGGACAAGGCCACGGCCAATGTCAGTACGCCAGAGATATAGGAGGGGCTAGTTAGCAGAAAAGTCAGGGTGGCATTTCTAGGCGCCACGGAGTACAATTTGGGCGAGGCTAGTGGACGATGGTGACAATGCCCGGTGACAATCAGCCAGGTGCGGTTGAGCCGCCTGAGGACGTTGTGACTGACCTGCCAGATCTGACAGGCTTGACTCTCGCAGAGATCGCAGAACTGGCCCACGCCGATTATCCCGGTCTTGACCGTGCCTTGCGGCGTGTGGTGGCCCGTCACGAGGATTCGGCCGATCCCATCGTTGCTTTTCAATCGAGCATATAGCGAGAGGGGAGCGACGTGACCGGGAGTCTGGGCGGCTGGCCGTCATGGCTGGCGTTCGACGCCCAGGACTCCGGAAACTGCCACGGGCACGGTCGGCAGTCGTCTAATGTCTGGGCCGTGAAGTTACCCGCTGAAGGAGATGGTCAGCGGCTCTGGGCGCCGATGGGGAACTGAGATGCCCAAGGCCCTGGACCGGTACGCCGAACCGCTCAGCCACTATCCTGGCCAGCGTTCCTACGCAGAGTCCTCCGACTGGTTCGCAGCACGGCATGCTGAGGCTGCGGAGGTTGCTGCGGCGTGGCATGGAAACCAGCTGACCGTTCTGACCGGTAGCTCCGGTGTCGGCAAGTCGTCGCTGCTCGCCGCGGGTGTCATCCCCGTTCTAACCGGTCCGGACGTTGAGGTGCTCCCCGTTGGCCAGATGATTGGCCGAGCTGTCTTTCCAACTGCGGCACTGGCGGATCACAATCGGCTCGTACTGGCCCTCCTGTCGTCCTGGGCGCCGACAGAATCAGCCGCTCGCCTGTCACGAATGACGATCCAGGGATTCCTGCGCCAGCGCCTCATCCACAGTAAGACCGCACGGATGCTTATCTCGGTCGACCAGGGTGAGGTGATCTTCAAGGACACCTTCGCTGGGAACCGTGGCCAGTTCCTTGACCAGCTTTCCGAGGCGCTGCACGAGTACCCGCAGGTGCATGCGCTCATCGTGGCCCGAGATGACTGCCTAGGCGACATCCTTGCCGATCACCGACTGAGCGGGGCCGAGACTGTCAGGCTGATTCCGCTCAGCCGAGCGGCGGCGATCGAGGCTGTGCGCCGCCCAGCCGCTGTCGCCGGACGGCCCTTCCGCGGCACCGCTGCCGAGGCACTCGTAGATCAGTTGGTCGAGTACCCGCTCGCCAGCGAGTCTCGTGCTAGCCCAGCGCAGAACCTCGCGGAAGTCCAGCCAGTGGTTCTCCAGGTGGCGTGCGCTGCGGTATGGAACGCCGTCCCGGCGGGCCAGGCCATCACCCGCGCAAAGGTCCTGAGCACGGCGGTCACAGAACAGGCCCTGGCCACATTCGCTGCGTCCCGCATCGCCGTGGCGGCCCGGTACGCGGCGGTGCAGCCGAGCATGCTGTACAACTGGCTTGTCCCGCTGCTTACCACGGACTCAGGCCGGCGGGCTTCCCCGGAGCCAGCCGAATCCAGCGGGGATCGGATCCCGCGCCGCGAGATCATGATGCTGCTGGAAGATCAGCATCTTCTCCGCGTCGAGTTGCGAGACAACACCCGGTGGTACTCGCTGCTCAGCGAGCACATGGTCGGCGCCCTCAGGCGCGCGGCGTACGTGAGGCCGGCCGATGCACAGGCGCTGGCGGCGGCAACCCCCGCCCAGCTGATGACCCATGCGGCACAAGCGCTGAGTAACGGAGCGACACGAGCCGCCGATCGACTTGCCGGCGAGGTACTCAGCAGCGCGCCAGCAGGCAGCTACCGCCTGCGAGCCCAGGCCGAGAAGCTGCTCGGGAACGTGGCGTTCCAGCATGGCCGTACAGATCAGACCCGCCGACATTACCTGGCCGCCGCAGAGTTCTTTGAGGCAGCGCAAGACCGTCTGGAGGTTGGCCGCCTGCTGGCCGCCGTCGGGCGGGTGCATCTGCTGGAGTGGGATGCCACGGCGGCCGTCTCCACCTTGCACTCGGCCGCCACCAGGCTGCCGGCCGACGGAGCCGTCATGCTGGACCTCGCCCGTGCATTTGCTGATTCCGGTCAGGCGCAGGCAGCCGTTGCTGCGCTCAGCAGCGCCATCAGCGCGGATGCTGGTGTTGGCGCGGAAGATGCCCGCCTGCTCCGGGCGGACATCCTGGCCGATCTGGGCGATGCGACCGGCGCCCTTCGCGAATTGGACAGCGTACCGAACACCCAGCCCCTGGCCGCTCGCGCGGCGCGGGCTCTCTCGCTAGCCCGCCTCGGGCAGATCGAGGATGCTGACGAGGGAATCGGCCAGGCCCTCGAGACCGGTCACGATAATGGTCCGGTCCTATTGCGGGCGGCGCAGATCCGAGCGCTACGAGGTGACGCCAGCGGTGCTGAACATTATCTTCGTCAGGCGATGAAGGCCACCAGACCGCGCCTCAGCCAGTATCAGCGTCGGCAGGCTGACTCGCTGAAGCTAGGCAAGGCAGTCTGAAGGGTCAATGCGCTAGTCGCTGCGGATCAGGCGCCCCGTTGCCGGATCACGAAGGTAGCCATCCGGCGCTTGCTGCCCGAGGTCGGTGATAGCGCCATCGAGTCGCAGACCGAGGCGGCTTAGCCCGCGCAAGTGGACGCCCCGCATGTCGGCTCCGTCAAATACCGCATCGTAGATCTCGGCTTCGTCCAGCCGGCAGTTTGTGCAGTTGGACCTCGACAGGTCGGCCCTGCTCAGGCATGCTCCCGTTAGGTCTGCGCCGGCCAGGGTGGCTTCAATGAGCTTGGCGCCGGACAGGTTCGCGCGGGGTGCTGTTGCATCTTCCAGCACGGCCTGGTTCATGACCGCATCGGCAAAGTCGGCGCCTCCTAGTAGCGCGCCGGTCAGATCCGCGCCATCTAGTCTCGCATTATGCAAGCGGGCTCGCGAAAGGTCGGCCCTCGTCAGTCTGGCGCTGGTCAGGTGCGCGGTCATGAGTACCGCATCGCACAGGGTGGCCTGGTCGAGCCGGGCGTCCTCTAGCCTGACCCCGGTCATGGTCGCGCGTGTCAGCGTTGCTCCGCTGAGGTTGGCGTTCGCCATCTCCGTTTCCGTCAGTACCGCGCCGACCAGAACGGCGCCGGACAGGTCTGCGCCGCCCAGTTGCGCACGGGACAGGTCCGCACCCGATAGATTCGCGCCTCGCAGGTGAGTGCCGGTGAGGTCATATCCGGTTAGTCGCGATCCCTGCAGATTGACCGGTCGGGGAATGCCTGCCGGTGTCGCTGCGGTACCGAGGCTGGAGATGATCGTCATCGCGGTCGAAATGTCCTCGCGAGGACGACCAGCCAGATCCACATCAGTCTCGCTGGTCCGATGCCGAACGTACGCGGAGATGACATCGACGACGGCTGCGTAGTTGCCAGGAGCATCCCGAGCCACCTGTTCCAGGGCATGCAGCGCACCGATGCGTACCTCGATCTCCGCCGCTCCGATCTGCTCGATCGCCTTCGAGTACCGGTCGGTCATCTGCCCTTGCACGCTGAGTTGGAGGGTTCTGCGGTTCAGTTCGCTTTGCTGCTGCGCGACCCGGTAGTTCCTCGCGGTGTAGAAGAAGGCGCCGAGCGCCAGTACCCCGCCGCAGATCTGGACGAGCCGACCCCGAGCAGCATCGAGGGCCACCCGCAGCTGAACGCCACGCGCGGATGCCCGGACGGCATGCACGTCGTGGCTAGCCATAGCATCGGCGACCGGCCAGAAGAGAATGATGATAGCGAGGACTACGGCTATGGCCGCCGCCGCCCAGCCGCCGTAGATCAGTAAAGCATGTCGATCAGGTGACGATTCGGGCGGTGCAGCCATAATCGACAATGTTATTTCGCGCGCCTGCGGCTGTCATGATCTCACCAGCGGCTGGCTGGACATCCGAAGCATTATCCGAAGCGGGGCCCCGCCTGCGCATAGCCTTGCGCTGGTTGGAAAGGGCCTCGTCCGGCCCGCCATACAAGCTGGAACCTACTGAGGGAGACGCGAGCATGAGCATCGAGAAGCCGGAGATCGACTTCCCCGGCGGCGAGCCGCCGGCCGAGCTCCAGATCACCGACGTGTGGGAGGGCTCCGGGCCGGAGGCCAAGGCCGGGGACCGCGTCCAGGTCCACTACGTCGGGGTCGCGTACTCCACTGGCGAGGAGTTCGACGCCAGCTGGAATCGCGGTGAGCCGCTGGAATTCCAGCTCGGCGTGGGCCAGGTCATCGCCGGCTGGGACCAGGGCGTGCAGGGCATGAAGGTGGGCGGCCGGCGCCAGCTGGTGATCCCGCCGGGGATGGCCTACGGCGACCGCGGCGCGGGCCGGACGATCGCGCCGGGCGAGACGCTGATCTTCGTCTGCGACCTGGTCTCGGCCTGAGCGCTGCTGCGCTGCGGCAAGCGCACGCGGTACAACGGGTAGGTGCCCGAGCTTCCCGAGGTCGAGAACGCCCGCCGCCTGATCGCCGAGCACGCGCTGGGCCGGCGTATCGCCGACGTTGACGACTCAGACACCTACGTGCTCCGGCCGCACGCGCCCGGTGAGCTGAAGAGCGCGCTGGCGGGACGCAGCCTCACTGCAGCGCACCGGCGCGGCAAGACGATGTGGGTGGAGACCTCCGGTGTGAGCGACGGCCCGGCGGCATCAACAGACGCCGCCGGGCCCGAGGTCGGGATCCACCTGGGCATGAGCGGCCGCCTGGTGGTCACCGGCCCGGACGGCACGGTGATCGAGGCCGGCGACCCGTACCGCTACGGCGGTCGCGGGCGCAATCCGGCCTGGAGCCGTTTCACCCTCACCTTCACCGACGGCGGCAGCCTGGTCCTGCTGGACCCGCGCCGCCTGGGCCGGGTCTGGCTGAACCCCGGCATCGGCGACCTCGGACCGGACGCCACGCAGGTCAGCTTCGATGAATTCCGGGCGCTGATCACGAAGGGGACCATCGCGGTCAAGGCACGGCTGCTCGATCAGTCGAAGATCGCCGGGATCGGCAACCTGCTGGCCGACGAGATCCTCTGGCAGGCCAGGGTGTCCCCGCTGACTCCCGCCGGCCAGCTCACCGCTCCCCGGGTCCGGCGGCTTTACGAGGCCACGACGGCAGTCGTCGCGGCGGCTATCGCCCGCGGCGGCGCGCATACCGGGGAGATCAACGACCAGCGCCGCCCCGGTGGCACCTGCCCGCGCGACGGCGCCCCGATGGCGCATGCCGTGGTCGGCGGCCGGTCGACCTGGTTCTGCTCGCGGGAGCAGGCGCTGCGCCCGGCCCGGCGGCGCGCCGCGCGCCGCGCAGGCTGAATCCGCCGGCCGGCGGCGGGCCCGGCGCCCCGCCCGGCCGGAGCCCGGCCCGCTGGCGAGGGCCGGCCAGGGCCGGCGGGCTCCCGGCGAACGCTTCGCGAACGGTGCAGCGCCTAGGTTCAGCAGCGGCCGGGCCCTCGCGGCGCTCCGTCACCGCCGGCCGCAGCCGCCACGACGCCCAAGGAGACAGCCCGATGCCGGTCCCGGTCCTGTACCTGCTCGATGACGACCCGGGCGTGGTGAACGCGCTGCAGGTTGACCTCGGCCGCCGGTTCGGCCGGGATTTCCGCATCATCGGCGAGACCGCACCCGCCGCCGGCCTGGCGACACTGACGCACCTGGCCGCCGATGGCGAGAAGGTCGCGCTGCTCATGGTGGATCATGACATGACCGACATGCCCGGCGCCCAGTTCCTCGCCCGCGCTCACGAGCTGCACCCGCAGGCCAAGCGCGTGCTGCTGGTGGAGCGGGATTACTCGCTGCGCAGCCCGGTCGTCCGGGCCATGACACTCGGCGAGGCCGACTACCACTTCACCAAGCCGTGGCTGCTGGAGCAGGACCTCTACCGCGAGGTCGGCGAGTTCCTGGCCGAGTGGGCCAAGGGCCAGGAGGCCGGCTTCGACCTGTTCCACGTCGTCGGCGAGCCGCACGAGGCGAGCACTCATGAGCTGCGCGAGCTGCTCACCCGGTTCTTTGTGCCCTATCACTTCCACGCGGCCCGCAGTGAACGCGGCCGCGAGCTGCTCGCTGACCGGGGCCTGGACGCGGCACACCTGCCGGTCATGATCCGCCATGACGGCTACACCATGACCGACCCGACGCTGACCCAGATCATCGAGGCGGTGGGCGGCAGCGTCTGCAACGACACTGACGAGTGTGACCTGGTCGTCGTGGGCGCCGGCCCGGCCGGCCTGGCCGCCGCCGTCTATGCGGCATCCGAAGGACTGGAGACGGTGGTCCTGGAGCAGAGCGTCTCGGGCGGCCAGGCCGGCTACAGCCCGATGATCCGCAACTACCCGGGTTTCCCGCACGGCATCAGCGGCCACGAGCTGACCCGCAAGGCCTGCGAGCAGGCGTGGATATTCGGGGCGCACATGGTGTTCGCCCAGCCCGTCGCCGGCCTGGAAGCAGCCGGCGGCCGGCGGATCGTGCGCCTGCCCGGCGGGCAGGCGGTCTGCGCCGGGGCGGTCATCGCGACGCCCGGCATCGCCTGGCGGCGGCTGGGCATCCCGCGCATCGAGGACCTGGTCGGCTGCGGGGTGTTCTACGGCTCATCGGGCAGCGAGGCTCAGGCGATGGAGGGCCGGCGCGTGTTCGTCGTCGGCGGCGGTAACTCCGCGGGGCAGACCGCGCTGCACCTGGCCCGGTTTGCCCGGCAGGTCACGCTGGTGGTGCGCGGGGACAGCCTGGAGCGGTCGATGTCGGAGTACCTGACCACCGAGATCGCCGCCACGCCGAACATCGCCGTGCGGCTGCGGACAGAGGTGGTCGACGGACACGGGGACGCCTACCTGGAGGGCCTGTCGCTGTATGACAAGCGGCGCGGCCGCTCCGCGCAGCTCGCCGCGGACGCGCTGTTCGTGCTGATCGGCGGCGAGCCGCGCACGCAGTGGCTGCCCGCGGCGATCCAGCGCGAGGCCGGCTACATCCTGACCGGCAGGGATGTCGTCCGGGCCGCCGGGCATCCGCAGTCCTGGCCGCTGGACCGCGAGCCGCTCCCGATGGAGACCTCCATGCCCGGCGTGTTCGCGGCCGGCGACGCCCGCTACCGGTCCATCAAGCGAGTCGCCTCCGCAGTCGGGGACGGCGCCACCGCGGTCCGGCTGGTCCACGAGTACCTGACGACCAGGCGCGCCGATCAGCTGGCCCTGACCGCCGGAGTCTGACCCCTTGGTGAACTCCGTGACGCCGTAACCGCGATAGGACCCGAGCGCCCCCGCCTGATGCGGGGGCGCTCGCGTCAGGCAAACCCTGACCGCGGGAGTCTGACCCGGCCCGGCCGGCCTGCGCGCCCCGCACCCCCCAGGCGGCGTAGTTACGGGGTAGCCGCACTACCCCGGTTCGTCCCCGCGGCCGGCCCGGCCGGAATTTCCCTTTTACCTCGATAAGCGCCTGCGACATTCCCCAGGTTCCCCGCAATCCTGACATACGTGCTCCCGGGATTTCATCAATCTGGGGGAGGTTGCCTACCACAAATGAGCCGTCCGGAACCACGTCCTTCCTAATTACTGTCATCTGGTGCCCACGAAAAGTGCAGGTGGAAGGCGGGAGATGGCCATGGCGGCCGAGATGAATTCGCGAGCTCAGGAGCCACGGGAAATCGTCGCCCTCATTCCTGCGCACAACGAAGAGGAATCTATTCAGCGAGCCATCACCGCCCTGCGAAAGCAGACGGTTCCGCCGAAGCGCATCATCGTGATCGCCGACAACTGCACCGATGCCACGGGTGAGCTGGCCCGCACATCCGGCGCTGAGGTGATGGTCACCGAGGGCAATACGCACAAGAAGGCGGGCGCGCTGAATTACGCCCTGGAGCAGGTGCTGCCGGCCCTGGCCGACCGGGACGCCGTCCTGGTCCAGGACGCCGACAGTTTCCTGGACCCGGAGTTCCTGGCCGCGACCGCGCGCAAGCTCGGCCAGGGCTTCGGGGCGGCCGGCGGGAACTTCCGGGGCCGGGCGGGCGGGGGCGTGTGCGGCGCGCTGCAGCGCAATGAGTACGCGCGCTATGCGCGGGACACGGCGCGCAAGCGCGGCCGGGTGCTGTGCATCACCGGCGTGGGCACGCTGCTGAGCGTCGTGGCGCTGCGGGATGTCATCGCGGGGATCCGGGACGGCCGGCTGCCTGATTCCGGCGGCGGCTACGCCTACAGCTACGCCACGCTCACCGAGGACAACTGGATGACCCTGGCGCTGACCCACCTGGGCTACCGGGTGGTCTCGCCCAAGAACGCGACCATGTCGACCGAGGTGATGCTGACCTGGCGGGAACTGGCCCGGCAGCGGCTGCGCTGGAAGCGCGGCGCCATCGAGGACCTGCTCAGCTACGGCCTCACCCGGCGCACGCTCAGGGGCTGGACCCTGCAACTGGTGTCGCTGGTCGGCGTGCTGGCCTCGATTGCCTATCTCGGCACGCTGGCCAGCTCGCCGTGGCTGGGCTTCCACCCGCAGGCGGCCTTTCTTGCCATCACGGCGATATATGCCGCCGAACGGCTGGTCACGGTGCGATCGAGGGGCTGGAAGGTAGCCCTGGCCTCCGCGACGGTGGTTGTCGAATGGGGCTATGACCTTTACCTGCAGGCCGTTCACATCCGCGCGCTGTGGGGCGTGCTGTGGCGGACCAGGAAGTCGTGGTGAGGCCACGAGGCCGGGACCGGAGAGCCCGGGTGCCCGGGACGCAGAGGAAATACAGATATCGAGGGGGATGAGAACTATGTACGGCAAGCTCGCAGGAGGCGCACTGCCCACCACCGGCCTGGCCGCGCCGCTGGCCGGGGGCCTGAGCTACCTGTACGCGGCGCTGATCGCGATCGCCGCCATCGGCGTGGTGTTCGCGGTCAGGCGGATGCTGCCCAAGAAGACCGACTGAGCGAGACCGGCTGAGCCGGACCGACGACGCGTGCGGGCACGGCACTCCGGCTCGGAGTGCCCGGCCCGGCGCACGGGGGGAGCGTTATGCAGTGGCGACGTGCGGTGAAGCCGCTGGCCTGGACACTGGTGGCCTGCGTGCTGGCCACCGCCGCGTGGGCGGCCTTCATGATCACCGATCCGCTGGCCGGGAGCCGCCAGGATGCGGTGCAGGACAAGCTGTACCACCAGTGGCAGCGGCCGGCTCAGGACACGGCGGCCGGGGGCGGCGGCAACGGCGGCAGTGCCGCCGACCGCGGTGCCGGCGACGGCAGCGGGAGCCGCGGCTCGGCCGCCCACCGCTCGGTCTCCGGCACAGCCGCGGGCGGCACGGGCGACCGCCCGGGCTCCGGCCGGAGCGGGTACACCGGGGCCAGTCCCGACGGGATCCGGCCGCGGACCGGCCAGCCGTTCGCCATGATGCGGGTGCCGGCCTTCGGCAAGGACTGGAAGTTCGCGATCGTCGAGGGCACCTCGCTGCGCCAGCTCGCGCTCGGGCCGGGCCACGTGCCGGGGACCGGGCTGCCCGGCCAGCGGGGCAACTTCGTGGTGGCCGCGCATGACATCACCGCGGGTAACCCGTTCATGCACCTGCGCAGCCTGCACAAGCCCGACAAGGTGCTGATCTACACCCGCGATCACGTCTACACCTACCGGGTCCAGACCAACAAGGTCCTCCGCTACACCAAGGTCGCGGTGATGTACCCGGTGCCGGGCCACCCCGGCAAGGCGCCGACGCAAGGCCGGATCACGCTGATCACCTGCACGCCGGTGACGCTGAACTTCACGCCCTGGCGGATCGTGGTGACCGGCGAGCTGGTCAAGGTCGCTCCCCGGTGAGCACCCGGTGGCCCGGCCGGCTGCGGCGCGCTGGCCAGCCCGGTGCCGTGACGTTCTGGGATGAATTTGACGGCCTGGCCGGGTCGCCGCCGGACCCGGCCCGGTGGACCTATGACCTCGGGGGCGGCGGCTGGGGCAACGGGGAGTTGCAGGACTACACCGACGCCCCGGCGCACGTCTTCCAGGACGGCCGCTCCCACCTGGTCATCCGCGCCGGCCGGGCCAGCGCGGGCGGCGCGGAGGCCGGCGGCTACCGCAGCGGCCGGATCAAGACCCAGGGCAGGTTCAGCCAGCTCGGCGGGACCTTCGAGGCCCGGATCAAGGTGACGTCGCGGCGCGGCCTGTGGCCGGCGTTCTGGCTGATGGGCGAGAACATCGCCACCGCCGGGTGGCCCGCCTGCGGCGAGGTGGACGTGCTGGAGGACTTTGGCTACGCCACGGGGCAGTCCTCGGTGCACGCTCCCGCCGGCGCCGGCAACGACCTGCACAGCGCGCACGCGGACGTCCCGCTCGACGAGCGATGGCACGTGTACCAGCTGTCCTGGCAGGCCGGCGGCATGCGGTTCAGCCGCGACGGGCGGCCGTACCTGACGGTCCGGCGGGACTTCTGCCCGCCGCGGTCCTGGGTGTTCGGGCCCGGGGCCCCGCACAACGGCGGGATGTTCCTGCTGCTGAACCTGGCCGTGGGCGGCAGCGCCGGCGCCCCGCCGCCCGACAGCGCGTTCCCTGTCGACCTGATGGTCGACTACGTCCGGGTCAGCGCGCCTGACCTGGGGTAGCCATCGTGGTCTGGCCGCCGCCGCCGGCATCGGCCCGGCGACCTGAGGGTGATCACGGGCGTGCCGGGCGGCCAGGACCGGGCGGGCGATGTTGGCTAAACGCGTCCGGCGGGCCACAATCGGCGGTGCGAGAGCAGAACGGCATTCGGGGCCGGCAGGGATGGTGAGGGCATGACGCGAGCGGTGGTCCTCGGCGGCGGCGGGCCGGTCGGCATCGGCTGGGAGTGCGGGCTGGCGGCCGGCCTGGCCGAGGCCGGCATCGATCTCGGCGGTGCCGACCTGATCGTCGGCACCTCGGCCGGCTCGGTGGTGGGCGCGGCGCTGGCCCTGAAGCTGGACCTGGCGGTCACCGTCGATGCCGTGAGCCAGCCGCTGCCGCTCACGGCCGGCGGCGGCGCGGGCCTCGACGCGATGATGACGGCCCTGGGCGGCGCGCTCGCGCGTGGCCTGCTGGCCGACGAGCTGCGGGCGGAACTCGGCGTGCTGGCCCTGGCGACGCCCACCGTCGCCGAGGACGACTTTGCCGGCGCCCCGGTCTTCGCCCAGACGGGCGGCCGGGACTGGCCGGCTCCGTTCCGCTGCACGGCCGTCGACACCCGCACCGGCAGGTTCCAGGTGTGGGACCAGGACTCCGGCGTGCCGCTGCCGCGCGCCCTGGCGTCGAGCTGCTCGGTGCCGGGCGTGTTCCCGCCGGTCACCATCGACGGGACCCGGTACATGGATGGCGGGACGCGCACGCCGCTCAACGCCGACCTGGCCGCCGGGCACGACGCGGTGATCGCCGTGTCCTGCATGATGCTGTCCCTGCCGGAGGGCATGTCCGATCCGGTCTTTGACGCCATGAGCCAGGAGATCGCCGATGAGCTGGCCGCCGTGCGCGACAGCGGCAGCGAGCTCGGGATCATCGCGCCCGGCCCGGAGTTCCTGGAGGTCAGCGGCTGGGGCACCAGCCTGATGGACCCCTCCCGCGTCGCGGGCGCCTACCAGTCCGGGCTCCGCCAGGCGGCGGCCGAGGCCGGCCGGCTGCGCGAGGTGTGGGCGGCCTGAGCCAGGCAGGCCGCGGCCGCGGGTCTTAGGATCGCTGGCGTGCGGCGCGAGTCCTCCACGGTGGTGGCCCTGGTCGGTGCGGTCGGTGACGACCTGCTGGCCGGGCTGTCCCGCTCACCCAATATCTCGCTGGCCCGCGCGCCCGCGCCCGGCGATGACCAGCCCGGCGGTAATGGTGGCGCGGGCCGGGGCCCGGCCGGGCCGCCGGCCGCGCCGCAGCCGGGCTGGGAGCCCGGCGCCCGGGCCATGCGGGAGGCGGCGCGGCGGCGGGCGACCTACGTGCTGGTGCCGGAGGACCCGCTCGCCGGGGTCGCCGCCGGGTGGCAGGAGATGTGGGACGTGGCGGCCGGGCCGGCCGGGACAGCCGCGTTCGAGGAGCACGCCGCGGGCGCGCTGGCCGCCTGGCGCAGCCAGCAGTTCGAGCTGCCCGACTACTACCTGGTCGTGGCCCCCGCCGAGGGCCAGGCCACCCGCCCCGACCTGTACCTGGGCCCGCTGCGCGCGGCCCGCCCGCGCCGCGTCCGGGTGGCCAGCATCGCCGGGCGTCCCGGTCAGGCCGCATGGCTGCTGGACACCCTCCGGTCGCTGGAGCACGGCCCCTGGTGGCCGCCGCTGGACGAGCTGCTGGACGCGGCCCGCCGCTTCTACGCCGGCGGCCTCGCGGAGACGCAGCCCGGGCCGTTTTCCCAGTAACGAACTGGCGAGTGCTGACCTGGCTGACGAGCTGGCGGGGGCGGCGCCGCCCGGTCAGCCGCCGGTCACTGTCTCGGTGAACCAGGCGGCCTGAGCCACCGCGCTGTCGGCGGCGGCGACCAGGCCCGCCTGGAGCACGAAGTCATGCCACATCCGCGGCCAGCGGGTGTAGGTGACGTCCACCCTGGCCGCCGCCGCCCGGCCGGCCAGCAGCTCGGCATCGGGGGCGAGCAGCTCGTCGGTGCCCGCCTGGACCAGCAGCGGCGGCAGTCCGGCCAGCTCGGCCCGCGCCGGGGAGACGGCGGGATCGCCCTGCCCGGCCCGGCCGGCGTAGCCCGCTGCGCAGGCCGCCAGCCAGCCGGGGCTGAGCAGCACGTCCCGGCGTACCAGGTCAGGCCGGGCCCGGCGGTCGGCGGCCAGGTCCAGCCACGGCGACATCAGCACGCACCCGGCGGGCAGTTCCTCGCCCGCGTCGCGGAGGGCGAGGACCAGGGCCAGGGCCAGCCCGCCGCCGGCCGAGTCGCCGGACACCACGACGGAGCCTGGGGAGGCCTCGGCCAGCACCGCCTTCAGCACCTCGCGGGCATCCTCGAGCGCGGCCGGATGCGGGTGCTCGGGCGCCAGCCGGTAGTCGGGCACCAGCACCCGGACGCCCGCCCGGCTGCTCAGCTGCGCGGCCCACGCCCGGCCCATCAGCGGCGAGCCGATGCAGTACCCGCCGCCATGAAAGTGCACCACGGTGCGCGCGGGCCCCGCGCCGGCGGCCGTCACCGCCTCGCAGCGCACGCCGTTCAGGTCGTGCTCGGATATCTGCGTGCCCCGCGGCAGCAGAGATGTCCGCATCAGCCCGTCCAGGCGGCGGCGCTGGACGGCCCAGGGCAGCTCCGGGTTCAGCACACGGCGGCGCAGCTGGCGCATGGCCGGGCGCAGCAGCGCGGGCGGTACCCGCAGGCCGGCCGCACCCGGCGGGCCGGGCCGGTCGCGGCGGCCGGTCACGCCGGCCCCGCGCCGGCCCGGGCGGTCCCGGCCGCCTGTCCCGGCATGACCCGGTACCGGGCGAGGTCGAAGCGGCGGACCCGGCTGCGGTACAGGAAGGTGTGGTCGGGCCAGTTGCTGATGTTGCGCCCGGCGGCGGTGGTGTACCAGCTGCGGCAGCCGCTCTCCCACACCGAGGTGCGGCTGGCCGCCTGCACCCAGTCGCCGTAGGCCTGCTGGACGTCGGGCCGCACATCCAGCCACGCGAGATCCCCGGCGTCCTGGGCGCGCAGCGCGGCGGCCACGTACCCGATCTGGCCCTCGAGCATGTAAATGATCGAGTTGCCGCCCAGGTTGGTGCTCGGCCCGTAGAGGAGGAAGAAGTTCGGGAATCCCGAGACGCTGATCCCGAGGTAGGCCTGCGCGCCGTCCCGCCAGGTGTCGTGCAGCTGCCGCCCGGCCAGCCCGGTCACCGACATCGGGGCCAGGAAGTCGAGCGTGCTGAACCCGGTGCCGTAGATGATCACGTCCGCCGGGCGGGCGACACCGCCGGCGGTGACCACCCCGCCGCCGGCGATGCGCTCGATGGGGTC
Organism: Streptosporangiaceae bacterium; assembly: GCA_035763085.1. Classification (GTDB taxonomy): domain Bacteria; phylum Actinomycetota; class Actinomycetes; order Streptosporangiales; family Streptosporangiaceae; genus DASUBV01. The sequence continues at coordinate 15,197 of DASUBV010000040.1, forward strand.
GGTGACGAGCTCGACGCCGGGCCGGGCCAGCGTCGGATACCAGTCGTTGGAGAACAGCACCCGCTTGCAGCCCATGACGTAGTCCGGGATGCACTTGTCCCGCAGCTCCGGGTCGGTAATGACCCGGAGCTGGCGGCGCCACATCTGCATCGGGGCCGTCAGGAACTTCGGCGATAGGACAAACCCGCTGGTGAGCAGCTCGCCGTAGAGGAAGATGCGGAGCCGGTCGGCCTTGCGCACTACCGGCAGCCGCTCGAACATCTCCTGCCGCCCGTGGTGGTAGAGGCCGTCGGTCTTCGGCAGCACGTACGGCGGGGTGCGCTGGTAGACATCGACGTGCGCGGCGGTCCGGGCGACCTCGGGCACGAACTGGATGGCGCTGGCGCCGGTGCCGATGACGGCGACCCGCTTGCCGGCCAGGTCGGTGCCGTGATCCCAGCGGGCGGAGTGCCAGGACGGCCCGGCGAAGTCGTCGCGGCCGGGGATGTCGGGCAGGGCGGGCCGGTTGAGCTGCCCGACGGCGGAGACGACCGAGGTGGCCTGGATCGTGTCCCCGTTGCTGAGGGACAGCGTCCACAGGGCCCGGTCCTCGTCGAACTCGGCGGCGGTCACGCCCGCGCCGAAGCGCAGGTGCGGCCCGAGGCGGTAGTCGTCCGCCAGGGTGCGCAGGTAGGCGAGGATCTCAGGCTGCGGCGGGAAGCGGCGGCTCCACCGGCCGGGCCGGAACGAGAAAGAGTACAGATGGCAGGGGACGTCGCAGGCCGCGCCGGGATAGACGTTGTCCCGCCAGGTGCCGCCGAGGTCATCCGCCTGGTCGAGGATGACGAAATCGTCGATTCCGGCCTGCCGGAGCGCGACGGCCATCCCGAGGCCGCCGAATCCCGCGCCGATCACCGCCACGCGGCAGGGCGAATGCTCGGCCATGGGCCTCCCTCGCACGGGCCGGGATCGGTCACGAACCCTGTACGGCCAGGATAATCCGGTTCGGTGTGATCCGGGTCATAGTTATTGTTTGCGCAGGTCGGGCATAGTGCGGCTGCCTTCCGGGGTTCTAATAGCGACAGCACCCAGGTGCGTGATGGTTGCTTTTGAGCAACGCGTCGCCCTGCCCCGTGCCACATCCCCGCACCCCTGCCCCGAGCCGTCGGAATGCCGTCGGCCGGCAGAGCCCTGGGTGATTACTCGAGCGCCCCCCGCGCCCGGCTCAAGGTCTGCCCTTGTACTCCCGCATGCCCTCATTCAGGTCCCTGTCCGCCCTCTATAACGTTCTATTCCATGCTATTTCCGGTCTGGCTGGCCGCCTGCTGGTTCTGATTCACCGGCTGCGGATCCAGGTCGCCAACCTGCGCCTGTCCGGCATCAGCCCGGTCAATCGCCTGCCGCTCGGCTTCGCCATCGCGGGCCTGGTGGCGGTCATCGGCCTGACGGCCGCCGGATCGCTCACGTCGACTGCCGCGTCCAGCAACCTGCGGAACGTCAACGACATCGGCCCGGCCGTCGCCGCGGCTGGCCAGGACCCGTCGCAGGCGCCGCACCAGGCCGCCTCCCCGGCCAGGCCGGCCCCGAGCAAGCCGGCCCCGAGCAAGCCAGCCCCGAGCAAGCGAGCCCCGGCCAAGGCGGCCCCGAGCAAGCCGGCCCCGGCCAAGGCCAGCAAGCCGGCCCCGCACAAGGCGGCGCACCCGGCCAAGGCCAAGCTCGCGGACAAGGAGCACAAGGCGGCCAGGCCCGCGCACCGCAAGCCCGCGCACCGCAGGCCCGCGCACCACGCGCACAAGCAGGCCCGGCCCTACACCATCTACGACTCGATCCACCCGTCGGCTATCCCGCATCACAAGGTGGTCGCGACCTATGCCACCGGCAAGTACGCGGCTCAGCCGAGCGAGGTGGCCGGCTCGAAGTCGGTGATGTGGATTGACATCACCGGGCGCGACTACGCAGCGTCCGTCCTGGACGTCGAGCCCGGTGACGCCACGCCGGCCGTCGCGGCGGAGTGGGCCCGGCACCGGCTGGCCCGCAACCCGCACGCCCTGGCGCGGATCTACACGATGCGCTCGGAGTGGGGCGCGGTGCAGTCGGCCGTGTCCTCGCTGAAGAAGTCCATGCGCGACCGCATTCGCTGGTGGATCGCCGACCCGACCGGCGTGCCGCACATCGTGCCGGGTTCCAGCGCCACGCAGTGGTACTGGGGACCGAACTACGACATCTCGACCGCGGGCCCGGATTTCTAGGCCCGGCGGGCGCGCCCGGGCCGGCCGGCCCGGGCGATCGCCGGCACAACTGGATGTGATCAACAGGGCCCGGTTCCTATTTCCCCGGTCCCGGCGGCGGAATTGGCGAACCTGCAACCGGCCTGTCACAAATAACTGCAGGTCAGCCGGTCATAAGGCGCAGCTCGGGCACGAGCTGGGTGAAAAGGTATCCGAGACCGAGACGCTAACCATACGTGCAGCAGCGGACATAGCGTGCACCCACCACCAGGTACCAGTGAGGGAGCACGATGAAGTACCGCAATTTCGTCTTCGCAGGGGCGGCTGTGGCCGTTGTCCTGGGCTCCGGGTCGGCGGCCCTGGCCTTGACTGGCAATGTCTCCTCCGACGGGGCGGCCGGCACCGCCGCGGCCCGCGCGGCCAGTGCGGCCGCGTCCGCCGGTTCGGCCGCGGCGCCGGCGAGGATCGTTGGCTGCGCGGTCGGCTCGCGCCGCACCCTGGAGCACGTCTACACCCACGTGGCCAACTTCAAGGGCTGCCCCAAGGGCTCGTTCAGGGTCGGCCCGTGGAACGTGACCGGCCCGGCGGGGCCGGCTGGCCAGACAGGCCCCGCTGGCCCGGCCGGGCCGCAGGGCCCGGCCGGCGCGTCGTCGGTCACCTCGATCACGGCCACCACGAATGTCACCGACTGGCCGGAAAGCAGCGGCTGGGCCACGGACGCGTTCGCCCGGCAGCTCACCGTCACCGTGCAGCACGCCGCCCCGTCGGCCAAGTGCGGCGGCACCCCGGTCTGCTACTTCGTGACCGGCCAGCTGGCCGACACCGGCAGCTTCGAGACGGCGCCCGGAGCCCAGTCGCCCAACGGCTCCAGCTCGGCGAAGATCAGCGGCGTCATGGACGGCACCATTACCGGCGTGGCCAACTTCGAGTTCTACGCGTCCTCGAACCAGATCAGCGCGTCGAACGTGCCCACGTCGGCGACCGGGGCGGCCAGGCCGGCGTCCACGAGCGGCTGGGGCGAGCTGGCCTTCCCGGCGGGCACGACGTTCACCGGCGTCAGCCTGCCGGCCTACTCCTGGACCTACGTCGCGCCCAGCACCTGCGAGAAGTGGGTAGACCAGATCAACCCGGGTGATGACGGCCAGGGCCCGGCCGACGGCAACATCACCGGCGTCAACGCCTGCACCGGCTGACCCGGCCAGCATCACGTGCCGTTCCCGGCCGCGGGAAAGCCGCGGCCGGGGACGGCATTTCCAGGCCGGCCGCCGGGCCGGGGAGCTACCGGGCCGGTGCCAGGGAGTTATCGGGCCGGCGGCCCGATTCGCGGGCATACGGGCCGGGCCTAGGCCGACTGACGTACTTATCGTAATCATTCGATTACAGAAAGCATGGACGGGTAGGCATCAGGCAGCCGCCACGGGAACGGGGTACATGGCATGCCGGATGGCTTCCTGAGCGAGACGGCTGGGCGGGTAGCTGTGGCCAGCGCCGCGATCGTGGCCGCTATCGCGGTCGCCATCGGGGTGACTATCTGGCGGTACGAGACGGCCCAGGCCAGCGACGCGACCGCGCTGGCCGCTTCCCGGACGGCCCGGGATGCCGGCCTGCTGCTGATCGCATTTCAGGCCGATCAGGCTCAGCGGCACAAGGTCCTGCTGACCCCGACCCCCGCCGCCCTGAGACAGCTCAGCGTCCAGGAAGACAGCTTTGACCGCCAGCTTGCCGAGCTCCGCCACACCCCGAGTGCGGCTGACGACCGCTTTCTGGCGCAGGTCGCCGCCGCCGAGCGGCACGCCGACGCCGTCTTCACCAGGCTTCGCAGCATGGCCGGGCACACCACGACGGTCCAGGAGGCCGCGGCGCTGGATGCGGCCGCGTCCGGAGTGCTAGAGCCACTGCGCACCGTGCAGCGGGTGGAGTCGCGGGCTGCCGCCGCCGCGCAGGCCGCGTCGGACTCATCGGAGTCGCAGGCCCTCACGATCGGCATTATCGCCGCGATACTCGCGGTGCTGGCGGGTGCCGGATTCTGCCTGGTCATGGTCCGCGCCATCCGGCGCTCAGCCCGCCGGGAGGCGGAGCTGAGGCAGACCCTGAGCCGCCTGTCCGACCGCGACGCGCTGCTGCACCGGCTCCGGGAGACCGCGGCGGTCCTCAGTTCCGTGGCTGGCGAGCTGCGCGAGGCGGTGCGCAGCGCGGCGGCCTCCACTAGCGAGCAGTCCGCAGCGGTCACCGAGACCTCCGCCACCATCCAGGAGCTGGCGACCACGGCCGGGTCGATCGCGCAGGCCGTGCACCAGGTGACCGACGCGGCTCAGCAGGCGGTGACCACCATGCAGGACATGCGCGGCAAGGTGGACGCCATGGCCGGCCGGGCGGTGTCGCTTGGCGAGAAGGCGCAGAAGATCGGCGAGATCCTGGAGCTGATCAGCGATATCGCCGCGCAGACCAACATCCTGGCCCTCAACGCGGCCATCGAGGCGGCGCGGGCCGGAGAGGCCGGCAAGGGATTCTCGGTGGTGGCCGCCGAGGTGCGCAAGCTGGCTGAGCGGTCAGTCCAGTCGGCCGATTCCATCCGGGCGATCATCGTCGGTGTCCAGGACGAGACCAACGCCACCATCATGGCCGCCGAGCAGGGCAGCCAGAGCACCGGCGAGGTGGCCGACCTGATGACGTCCACCGCGACCATGCTGGATGAGTCCATCATCGCCACCCAGCAGCAGAAGTCCGCGGCCGAGCAGGTGGATATCGCGATCCAGCAGATCAGCCAGGCTGCCGAGAGCCTCGCTGCCGAGCAGGCGCAGCGGGCCGGCACCGCCGACCGGCTGGAGGAGCTCGTCGCGGAGATTGAGGCGGCGCTGCGGACACCGAGCGGCCCGGGGCCGGCGGTCAGCCAGAATGGCCGCGCGGCCGGCACCGATCCTGACGCCGGCCACGGCCGGGTCAAGGTGGCGTCTGCTGCGGAGGCCGCCAGTGAACACTTACGTCCAGGTGCGGGTGGCTGGTGAGGTCTACGCGATCCCCGTCCGGAATGTCGTGGCGGTCGCCCCGCCCGGCGCGGTGACCCGCGTCCCGGGCACGCGGCCGGAGCTGGTCGGCGTGCGGAACATGCGGGGTGCCATCCTGCCCGTCTTCGACCTGGCCGCGATGCTCAGCCTCCCGTGCACCGCGCCGCCGGGCCGGGTCCTGGTCACCGAGACCGGCGGCTGCCAGGCGGGATTCCAGGTCGACGAGGTAGACGCCGTGCGGCCGCTCGGCGAGCCAGACGCGGACGCCGAGTCTCCGCTGCTGGCCGGGGCCCTGCTGACCGACGGGGAGCTGATCGGGTTCATCGACATCCCGCAGCTGTTCGGCACGCTCGCCCGGAGTGCGTCGTGACCGAGCCGGACGCCGACCTGGCAGCCCTGTTCCGTGACGAGGCTGCCCAGCGGATCGATGCGATCGACGCGGCTCTGCTCGCGGTCGAGGCCGGCGAGGCCGGCCGCGATGTCATCGGGGACATGTTCCGCCAGGCCCACACCATCAAGGGCGCAGCCGGGATGGTCGGCCTGGACGACATCCGGGTGGTGGCGCACAAGGTCGAGGATCTCCTGGCCGGGGCGCGGGACACCGGGACGCTCCCGGCGGGCCTGGTTCCTGTCCTGCTGCGGGCCACCGCGGTGCTCCGCGGCCAGGTAACCGGGGACAGCAGTCCGGCCGGCCCGGTCCTTGATGAGCTCACCGCCGCCCGGGAGGGGCTGCGCTCCGGGGCACCGGCCGGCCAGGCGGCGGAGCGCGCGGCGGCGGCGCGGGCGCCTGGCCCGGTTCCCTCCGGAGCCGGCCGGGAGCCGACGGTCCGGGTGCCGGCCGGCAAGGTCGACCGCATGCTGGACCTGGCCGGCGAGGCGGCCTTGCATCATCGCCGGCTGGAGCACGCGGTCAGCGCCGCGGACCTTCCCGAGGACGTCGCCGGCCAGCTCGGCGCCGGACGGCAGCTGCTCGGCGAGCTCAAGGAGTCCGCGGCGCGGATGCGGACCCTGCCGGTGTCCGCGATCACCGGGCCGCTGCCCCGCGCGGTCCGGGATCTGGCCAGGGGCGCCGGGAAGGAGGTCGAGTTCACGGTGACCGGAGCGGACACCGAGCTCGATCGCGCCATCCTGGAGAGCCTGGCCGAGCCGCTCACCCATCTGCTGCGGAACGCGATCACCCACGGCATCGAGCCGCCGGCCGAGCGGCAGCGCGCCGGCAAGCCCGCGGCCGGCCGGCTAGAACTGCGCGCGGTCCCGCAGGGCAGCCTCGTCGCGATTAGCGTCACCGACGACGGCCGCGGCATCGGCACCGCCACGGCAGCGCACGCCCAGGCGGAGGGCTCGCTTACCGACGTGCTGACCCGGCCGGGCTACTCGACCGCGGACGAGGTCACCGACCTGGCCGGCCGCGGGGTCGGGCTGGATGCCGTCCAGGCCTACGCGCGGTCGGCGGGCGGCACCCTGGAGGTACGCAGCGAGCCCGGCTGCGGCCTGGCGGCCACCCTGGTGCTTCCGCTCGCCCTGGCCCAGCTAGAGGTGATGCTGCTGGAGCGCGGGCCTGATGTGTACGGGATCCCCATCGCGGCCGTCGAGGAGGTGGTCCGGGTCACCGCCACCCGCTCCCTGCAGGGCAGGCCGGCCGTGGCGGTTCGTGGTCACCCGGTGCCGGTCGCGGATGTCGCGATGACTCTCGGGCTGCCCGCGCCGCCGCTGCCAGACCACCCGCCGGCGGTCATCGTCTCGGCGGCCGGGCGCCGGGCTGCTGCTCAGTGCGACCGGCTGATCGGCGGAGAGGAAGTCCTGGTCAAGCCGCTGGGCCCGCTCCTGCGCGCGGATGGCTGCCTGGGCGCGACGATCCTCGGTGACGGGAGAATCGCCCTGCTCCTGGAGCCGGGACTGCTCACCCGCGGTGCTGTTGCGCCGCCAGCGGGCCCGGCGGCCGGGTCCGCCCGTCCTGGCCCGGCGAAAGCGGCCAGCACGATCCTGGTGGTCGAGGATTCCTTCACCGTCCGCGAACTCCAGCGCAGCATCTTCGAGGCGGCCGGCTACCCGGTGGTGACCGCCAGGGACGGGCGAGAGGCGCTGGACGCGCTGCACCGCGACCCGCAGATCGCTGCGGTCGTCAGTGACCTGGAGATGCCCGGGCTGGACGGGCTGGACCTGACCCGCGCGGTACGTGCTGACGCCCGCCGGTCGGAGCTGCCCGTGATCATCGTCACGGCGCGCGGAACGGAGGAGGCACGACAGGAGGGGATGGCCGCCGGGGCGAGCGCCTTCATGGCCAAGGGACGCTTCGATCAGCAGGAACTGCTGGCCACGGTCGGCAGCCTCGTCGGACGGTTACCGGGCACCGGATGCCGGGATCGGGGGGTCCTGCCATGACGGGTCCGCGGGTGCTGATCTGCGAAGACTCGCGCGTCTACGCGGCCGGGCTGCGGCGGGCGCTGGAGCATGACGGCGACATCACGGTCGCGGGTGTCTGCGGCACCGCAGAGGAGGCGCTTGCCGCGCTGCCGGCCGTCCGGCCCGACATCCTGACGATGGACATCGACCTGCCAGGCATGGACGGGCTGTCGGCGGTCGAGGAGATCATGGGTACCCATCCCATCCCGGTGATCGTCCTGTCGGCCTACGTCGGGGCGGACGCCGAGAAGGCGGCGGCCGCGCTCGCGGCGGGGGCAGTTGATGCCTGCGCCAAGAGCGACCTGGACCTGACCGACCCGGCGGCCGTCACTCCGGCCGCGCTCCGGCAGCGGATCAGGACGCTGGCCCGGGTGTCGGTCATCCGTCATCCGCGTGCGCGGCTCCGGACCTGGCAAGGCAGCCACGGGACCGCGCAACGGCAGGCATCGGTCATCGGGATATGCGCGTCCACAGGCGGCCCGCAGGTGCTGTACCTGCTGCTCAGTTCGCTCGCGCCAGAATTCGGCGTTCCGCTGCTCGTGGTCCAGCACATGAGTGCCGGGTTCACCGACGGGCTGATCCGCTGGCTGGACCGCAGCGTCGCGATCAAGGTGGCAGCGGCCGAGAACGGGATGCGGCTGTCGGCCGGCGCGTGGGTGGCACCCGACGGGGCTCATCTGCGCCTGGGACCTAACGGGCAGCTGTCGCTGGACCGCCGTGCTCCGGCCGGCCCGCATCGCCCCTCGGCCGATGTCCTGCTGTCCAGCATCGCGGCCAGCGCCGGCCCGGCCGGCGTGGCGGTCGTGCTCACCGGGATGGGCCGCGATGGCGCGGTCGGCGCCGGCGCCGTGCATCGCGCCGGCGGCCTGGCCATCGCGCAGGACGAGACCTCATCGGCGGTCTTCGGGATGCCTAGAGCAGCCATCGGCCAGGGCGCGGACCTGGTTCTCCCGCCGGCGGCGATCGCTGGCCGGCTAACGCAACTGGGGCATGTCCCGCTTCCGCCGCTGGCGCGAGCCCGGACAGCGGAGGCCAGCCCCGTGGCGGACGACCGCCGGGGGCCGCCATGACCGGGGCGTTCGGCAGGATAGCCAGCCTGGTGCGGCAGGAGACGGGACTCGCCCTGCCCGCAGCACGCCAGGAAGCGCTGCGCGCCGCGCTGCAGCGGGTGGCTCCGGGAACGACCGAGGACGGCCTCCTCCAGGCCCTGTCGGATCCGGCGCGCACCCGGCCGCTGCTGGACCGGCTCATCGATGAGGTGACCGTCCGGGAGACCTTCTTCGCGCGCGACATGGAACAGTTGCGGGCCATTCCCTGGGCCAGCCTGCGTGCCTGGCGCGCCGCGCACGGGGCGGGCGGACCCGTGCGAGCCTGGAGCGCTGGCTGCGCCACGGGCGAGGAAGCCTGCACGCTGGCCCTCGAGGCTGCGCGGGCGCTGGGGCCGGAGCCGGGGCAAGTGCAGGTGCTCGGCACCGACATCTCCCCGGCCGCGCTGGCCGGGGCGGCGGCGGGCTGCTACAGCGAGCGGTCCGTGCGCCACCTGGCCCCCGACGTCCGCGGGCAGTTCCTGGCCCGGCAGCCGGACGGCCGGTACCGGGCAGGCGGGCCGCTGCGGGAGCTTGTCCGGTTCCGTCGCCACAACCTGGCCCTGGACCCGGTCCCGCCGCCCGACGAGGCTCCCTTCGATGTCGTGGTCTGCCGCAACGTGCTCATCTACCTGGACACCCAGCTGATCGGCCGGGTCATCGCCGGCCTGGAACGAGCGCTGCGGCCCGGCGGGATGCTGGTGCTCGGCGCGGCCGATGTCCTGCACCGCAGCGCCGCGCGGCACGTGCCCGGCGGCCCGCCCGCCCGCCATCGCCAGGCTGGAGCGCCGGGCGGCGGGCGGAACGGCCGGCACCGGGAGCCGGACGGGTCGCTGCGGGAGCGGCTGACGGCGGCGCTCACAGCGGCTGATGCGGGGAACCGGGCCGGGGCGCTCGCCGCCGTCACCCGGATCCTGGCGATCGCACCGGGGGATGCGGAGGCCCAGTTCGTGTACGGGCTGATCGCCCTGGAGGGGGGCGACCTGGCTGGCGCGGCGCGGGCGCTGCGCCGGGCCCTGGACGGTGATCCCACGCTCGGGCTGGCCGCCTTCGCGCTGGGCCGGGCCTGTGACCGGCTGGGCGACGCGCAAGGCGCCAGGGCGGCCTACGCGCGCGCCCTGCGCACGCTGGATCCGGCAGACCAGCGGCATGAGCTGCTGCTGCAGCAAGTGGACATCCGTGACATCGCGGCCGCGTGCCGCGCTCGGCTAGGGGGAGCACCGTGAAGATCCTGATCGCGGAGGACTCAGCAACCGTTCGCCAGCTGGTGACCGGGCGCCTGGCCGCCGACGGGTACCAGGTGGTGGAGGCCGCCGATGGCGCGCAGGCGCTGTACCTCGCCCGGCAGGAACGGCCGGACCTGATCGTCCTGGACAAGGTCATGCCCGCCTGCGACGGCTTCGAGGTGGTGCGGACACTTCGGGAGAGCCCGCAGACCCGGGCCATCCCGATCGTCATGCTGACCGAGCAGGCCGGGGAGGATGACGTCCTGAGCGGGCTCAGCCTCGGCGTCGAGGAGTACATGCCCAAGCCGTTCAGTCCCCGCGAGCTGTCCGCGCGGGTGCAGCGCGTTCTCGCCAGGGCCGGGCATGGTGCAGGTCCTCGCTGACACCGTGGCCGTCCTCGCGGCGCTGCTGCTCGTGCTGCTCCTGCTGCTGATCAGGCTGCGGATCGCGGCGCTGGGGCGGATCAGGCGCGAGCAGCGGCTCCGGCCCGCCGCGCAGGAGGCGCTCGGCCGGTACCTGGCCGGCTCCGCCGTCGCGCCGGATACGGGATCGGCGGCCGAGCGGGATGTGTTCCTGACGATCGCCGAGGAGGCCCTGGCGGACCTGCGCGGCGGGGAGCGGGACCGGCTGGTCGCCCTGCTGTCCCGGCTCGGCTTCACCCGCGAGGCCATGCACGCCCTGCGAGCCCGCCGGACGGCGACCCGGCGCGGGGCGGCAGAGACGCTGGCCGCCCTGGCCGCGCCCGAGTCGGCAGCCGATGTCGCAGCCGCCCTGGGCGACCGGGACAGGCTCGTGCGCACGACCTGCGCCGGCACTCTCGCCGAGGCGGGCGGGGCTGACTATCTTCCGGGCGTGCTGGCCGAGGCCCGGCAGGACGCGCCCGCTGCCCCCGGTGCCGTGGCCAGCGTCCTGCTCGCGGTCGCCCGCAGCCGGCCAGGTGAACTGGCCCCGCTGCTGCGCCCGGATGCGCCCGCGGCCATCCGGCGGATTGCCGTTGCTGTGGCGGCCGAGCTCCGCCTCACCGGGCTGACCGTGCTGCTGCGGGCGTGCCTGGATGCTCCCGACGACCTGGCGGCCGAGGCAGCGCGCGGCCTCGGCCGGGTCGGCGACTTCGGCGCATCGCGGGCACTGGCCAGCCTGGCTGCCGATGAGCGGCGCGGCCTCCGGGCCCGGTCGGCGGCCGCCGAAGCACTCGGCGCCATCGGCGACCCGGCCAGCCTGCCGGTGCTGGAGCGGCTGCTGGCAGCGCCGCAATGGCCCCTGCGCAGCGCCGCAGCCCGGGCGCTGGCCCGCCTGGGCGGCCCTGGCCGCGCCGTGCTGCGCCGCGCCGCCGCCGGCCAGGCGGCAGCGGGCCCGCTCGCCGAGGCCGCGCTGGATCAATGATCGTCTACGTGGCGCTGATCTGCGCCTTCTTCGTCGCGTTCATCGCGCTGAACGGGATGCTGCTGATCGTGGCCGTGGCCGAGCTGCGCCGGTACCGGGCGCGGGCAAGCTCCGGCGCGCTGCGCCGCGCGCTGCGGTCTCCCTTCGCTCCGCCGATCGCCGTGCTCGTGCCTGCCTACAACGAGGCGGCGGGCATTGCCGACAGCGTGCGTTCGCTGCTGGCCCTGGATTACCCGCGGATCGAGGTGGTCGTCGTCAATGACGGCTCCGCCGACCAGACACTGCAGCGGCTGACCGAGGCGTTCGGGCTGCGGCGCGTTCGCCGGCCCACCCCGCCGTTCCTGGCCCATCGCCGGGTGCGCGGCGTTTACGCGCCGCGCACCCGGCTGCCGCTGCTGGTCATCGACAAGGAGAACGGCGGCAAGGCCGACTCGCTCAACGCCGGGATCAACTTCTGCTCGGCGCAGCTTGTCTGTTCGGTCGACGCCGACTCCATCCTCGAGCAGGATGCGCTGGCCAAGGCCGCGATGCCGTTCATCGAGGATCCGGTGCGGACGGTGGCCACCGGGGGCATGGTGCGGATCGCCAACGGATGCCAGATCACCTCCGGCCGGGTCACCGGCGTGCACCTGCCCCGGTCCCGGCTGGCTATGTTCCAGGTCATCGAGTATCTCCGGGTCTTCTTCGGCGCGCGCATCGGCTGGACGGGACTGAACGCCCTGCTGATCGTGTCCGGGGCCTTCGGCCTTTTCCAGCGCGATGCCGTGATCGGGGTCGGCGGCTACCGGACCGACACGGTGGGCGAGGACATGGAGCTCGTGGTGCGGCTGCACCGCGCCTGCAGGCGGGCCCGCCGTCCCTACCGGATCGTCTATGTGCCGGATCCGGTGTGCTGGACCGAGGCCCCGGAAACGGCGCGCATCCTGCGGCGGCAGCGGCGCCGCTGGCAGCGCGGCTCCCTGGAGACGCTGCTGTTTCACTGGCCCATGCTGCTCAACCCGCGCTACCGGGCCGTCGGGCTGATCGCCCTTCCCGCGCTGCTGGTGTTCGAGATTCTCGGCCCCGTCCTTGAGCTGTCCGGATACGTGGTCACCACGGTGGGCTTCCTGCTTGGCCTCCTGTCGCCCGTCGCCTTCGTGCTGTTCCTTGCGCTGGCTGGCCTGTACGGGCTCATCGTGACTCTCGGCGCCGCCGTCCTGGAAGATGCCACGGTGCACCGTCACCCGCACTGGTCTGACCTGCGGCGCATCGTGCTGTACGCGGTCGGCGAGAACTTCGGGTACCGGCAGCTCGGCCACCTGTGGCGCATCGAAGGCATCTGGCAGCTCGTGCGCAAGTCCGAATGGGGGGCCATGGAACGCAAGGGACTGTCCCGGCCGGCCGAAGCCGCAGCGGAGGAGTCAGCTCCGCCGTAGGCCGGGCCCCGGATCAGGTCCCGGCCGCCGCGGAGCGACGCGAGAAGCGCATGGTGCCGTCGCTGATCCGGCCGTACCGCAGCGTGATCACGTCGCTGAGGTAGCTCATGCCCAGCCGCCACGGGGCGCGGGACCCGGCCCGCGGGAACTGGTCGATGGACCGGAGCACGTAGCCGGCCGCGAAGTCGAGCAGCGGCTGCCGGGCGACGCCGGGGTCGACGACCGGGACGCAGGTGTCGTAGCCGCGCGCGTCCATGTGCCCGAGCAGCCGGCAGGCGAACTCGCTCACCAGGTCGGCCTTCAGCGTCCAGGACGCGTTGGTGTAGCCGATGGTGAAGGCGAAGTTCGGGACGCCGCTGAGCATCATTCCCTTGTACGCCATCGTCTCGGGCAGGCGGACCGGGCGGTCGTCGACGGTGAGCTGCGCCTCGCCGAAGGCGAGTAGCTGCAGGCCGGTTGCGGTCACCACGATGTCGGCCGGCAGTTCCCGGCCGGATTCGAGCCGCAGGCCCCGTTTCGTAAAAGTCTCGATCCGGTCGGTGACGATGCTGGCCCGGCCGTCCCGGATGGCGGTGAACAAGTCGCCGTCGGGCACCAGGCACAGCCGCTGGTCCCACGGGTTGTACGCCGGGTTGAAGTGCGTGTCGACGTCGTAGCCGGCGGGCAGCTGCTGCAGGGCCAGCTTGCGGATCAGCCTGCGGACCAGGCGGGGACGGCGCTGGCTGAGCTGATAGATCGCCGTGCTCACCAGCACGTTCTTCCAGCGCGTGACCGCGTAGCCGCGGCGGGCGCCGAGCAGGCGGCGCAGCCGGGTGGCGATGGCGTCCTCGGCAGGAAGGCTCAGGATGTAGGTCGGCGAGCGCTGCAGCATGGTGACGTGCGCGGCGGTCTGCGCCATGGCCGGCACGATCGTGACCGCGGTGGCGCCGCTGCCGATCACCACGACCTGCTTCCCGGCGTAGTCCAGGCCCGCGGGCCAGTGCTGCGGGTCCGCCAGCTGGCCGCCGAACTCCGCCGCGCCGGGGAACTGCGGCCGGTAGCCCTCGTCGTACCGGTAATAGCCGCTGCACATCAGCAGGAACGAGCAGGTGACGGACGTCACCTGGCCGGCGTGGCTGGCCGTCACCGTCCACCGCGCGGTGGCCGACGACCAGGACGCTGACGTCACCCGGTGGCCGAAGCGGATGTGCTGGTCGATGCCGGCGTCGGCGGCGGTCTCGCGAACGTAGCTGAGGATCGACGGGCCGTCGGCGATGGCCCTGGCCTGGGTCCAGGGGCGGAACCGGTAGCCGAGGGTGAACATGTCGGAGTCCGACCGGACGCCCGGGTAGCGGAACAGGTCCCACGTCCCGCCGATGGCGTCGCGGGCCTCGAGGATGAGGTAGGTCTTCGCGGGGAAGGCGGCCTGGAGGTGATGGGCCGCGCCGATCCCGGACAGCCCGGCCCCGACGATCAGGACATCGACGTGCTCGGTCACCGGTGGCCGACCATGGGCACTCGATATCACCGTGACCCATTCTGATCTGGTGGTACGCGGGTGTACCAAGACGGTACGCCGCTGTACCATGGGCGGCAACCCCCGGCCGCGACCAGCGACGCGAGGAGGGACCGCTGACAAGCGTGATGGCGACTGCGCAGCAGGCTGCGCCCGGCTTCGCGCCGGCCCGCGCGGAGTTCCGGCGACGGCTGCTCGACGGCATGGCCGAGGCCATCCGCGAGCGGGGCTTCCGCGAGTCCACGGTCGGCGATGTGGTGCGGCACGCCCGCACCTCGCGCCGGACCTTCTATGAGCACTTCGTCAGCAAGCAGGAATGCTTCCTCGCCCTGCTGCATGAATCCAATGCCGGGATGGTCCGCGACATCGCGGCCGCCGTTGACCCGCGCGCCTCGTTCGACAGGCAGGTACGGCAGGCCATCGAGGCCTGGATCACCAGCTCGAAGTCGCAGCCGCACATCACGCTCAGCTGGATCCGCGAGATCGGCTCGCTCGGCGACGACGGCCGCCAGTTCCAGCGCGAGTCGCTGGAGGCATTCGTCACCCTCATCCGCAACCTCACCGACACCGCGGAGCTGCGCGCCGCCGGCATCGTCCCGGCACCGCGCCAGTTCGCGGTGCTGCTCGTCGGCGGCCTGCGCGAGCTCATCGCCACCACCGTCGAAGACGGCGGCGACATCGGCGACCTGACCGACGTCGCTGTGCACGCCACCACGGCCCTGCTCGGCCCGCGCCCGGCCGCGCCGCCGGGCTGACCAGTCGCCTCACCTGAGTCCCCGACCCCGCAGGACGGCAGCGGACAGGAGCCACGCGATGAGAGTCCAGATCAACTCCGACAAGTGCCAGGGTCACGGCCGCTGCTATGACCTGGCCCCCGATCTGTTCGGTGAGGACGAGCAGGGGTACGGGGTGGTGCTCGGCGACGGCATCGTGAAGCCGGACCTCGAGCGCGACGCCCGGCTGGCCGAGCTCAACTGCCCCGAGCAGGCGATCGACATCCTCGGGGAGGCCTGACATGGCCGCCGACGAGCGATTCGTGCGCGAGATCCAGGACCCGGCTGCCGAGGAGGAGCTGCTCGGCACCCGCAGCGAGATCGTCACCGGCCCGGTGTCGGACTGGGCGACCGACTTCTCCCACCTGGAGCCCGAGTGGTCCGCCGATCCGTACCCGATCCAGGACGACCTGCGGCAGCGCTGCCCGATCGCGCACACCGAGCGGTTCGGCGGCGGCTGGCTGCCGGTCCGCTACGATGACGTGTCCGCCGTCGCCTACGACATCGAGCACTTCTCGTCGCGGGCGATCATCATGGGCAACTTCCGGCCGCCCCGCGAGATCGCGCCGATCGGCGAGGCGCCGCCGATCTCCTCCGACCCGCCGTTCCACCACGACGCACGCAAGCTGCTGCTCCCGGCCTTCACCAAGACCGCGGTCAGCCGGCTGGAGCCCGCGACCCGGGCGTTCTGCCACTCCCTCATCGACGGGTTCGCGGGCCGCGAGGTCGTCGACGCCGCGGGCGAGTACGCCCAGCACATCCCGATCCGGGTCATCGCCGACATGCTCGGCTTCCCGCCGGAGGACGGACCGCAGTTCACCGAGTTCGTCGAGAGCGTGCTGGAGGGCATCAACCTGCCCCCGGAAGAGCGGATCGAGCGCATCGAGCGGCTCGATGAGTACCTGCTGGCCCAGGTGCACGATCACCTCGACCACCCGCGCGAGGACCTGACCAGCTACCTCATCGATGCCGAGCTCTACGGCCAGAAGCTGGAGCCAGGTCATGTCACGGGCACGATGGCGCTGCTGCTCATCGCCGGGATCGACACGACCTGGAGCGCGATCGGGGCGTCGCTGTGGCACCTGGCCCGCAACCCGGCCGACCGCGAGCGCCTGGTCGCCGATCCTGGCCTGCTGCCGACGGCGATGGAGGAGTTCCTGCGCGCGTACGCGCCGGTCACCATGGCCCGGCTGGTCAAGGAGGACATGAGCTGGCGCGGCGTGGACATGAAGGCCGACGACTGGATCCTGCTGTCCTTCCCGGCCGCCAACCGGGATCCGGCCCAGTTCGAGCAGGCGGCTGAGGTGGTGATCGACCGCGAGGTGAACCGGCACGCGGCATTCGGACTGGGCATCCACCGGTGCCTGGGCTCGCACCTGGCGCGGATGGAGCTGCGGGTGGCACTGGAGGTGTGGCTGGCCCGGATTCCGGCGTTCTCGCTGCCGGACCCGGCAGCGGTGTCCTGGTCAGCGGGCCAGATCCGCGGGCCGCGGGTGCTGCCGATCCGCATCAGCTGACCGGCCGTCAGGTGGCGGACCGTCCGCCTGTGGCGCAGCTCACATAGGTATAGTTATCATGACTATACTTATGTGGCTCTTCACGCGGCCACCGGAGGAACAGTGACGTCGAAGCCTGACCATGTATTTGATCGGGAGCTTGAATGGGCCGGGCTCACTCGCTTCGTGGCCAACAAGCACCCCGGCGCCCTGCTGGGGGTGGTCAGCGGCCGGCGCAGGCAGGGCAAGAGCTTCCTGCTGGAAGCGCTGACCTCAGCCGCCGATGGGCTGTATTTCGCGGCGCTGGAGGCCACGGAGGCGGTGAGCCTGCGGGCGTTTGCCAGCATGCTCATCCAGCAGGGCATTCCGGTCAGCCGCCCGCTGCTCGACTGGGGTGACGCCATCGGCCTGCTGCTGTCGTCGGTGCGGGATCAGCCGCGCGTGGTGGTGATCGACGAGTTTCCGTTCCTGGCCCGGGCCAGTCCGTCCCTGCCCTCGGTGATTCAGCGGGAGCTCGGCCCGGGCGGGTCGGGGCAGGGCAGCACGGCGCGGCTGCTGCTATGCGGCTCGGCCATGTCAGTCATGGGCGGACTGCTAGCCGGGCAGGCTCCGCTGCGTGGGCGCGCGAGCCTGGAACTACTCATCCAGCCGTTCGGCTACCGGGACGCGGCCCGGTTCTGGGGCGCAGCCGACCCGAGGCTCGCTTTGCTGCTGCACTCGGTCGTCGGCGGAACGCCGGCCTACCGGCGTGAGTTCGTGGCCTTCGACGTACCGGACGGCCTGAGCGACTTCGATTCATGGGTCACGCGTACCGTCCTGAGCCCGCAGTCGCCGTTGTTCCGTGAGGCGCGCTACCTGCTGGCCGAGGAAACGGAGATCCGTGATCCGGGGCTATACCACTCCGTGCTCAGCGCGATCGCGGCCGGCAACCGTACGAACGGCGGAATCGCTAGCTTCATCGGCCGGAAGTCCGCTGACCTGACGCATCCGCTCAATGTGCTGGAGGACAGCGCGCTTATTGCCAAGGAGCCCGATGTCTTCCGGCAGGGCCGGTGGACCTACCGGGTGACCGAGCCACTGATCAACTTCTATGAGGCGGTCATGCGGGACGAGTGGGCCCGCCTGGAGGCCGGGCAGGCGGAGGATGTCTGGCGCAGTCAGCAGCCAGATTTCATGAGCCGCATTGTCGGCCCGCATTTTGAGTCCGTCTGCCGGTCGTTCGCGCTGACCGCCGGGCCGGACCTGTTCGGCGGGGTCGCTGGCGAGGTGGGCTCGGGAGTGGTGAACGATCCGGCCGGCCGGACTCAGATCGAGATCGATGTCGTCGTCCTTGCGCCAGCCCAGCCCGGCCGTCGGCGTAAGATCCTGTCGCTGGGCGAAGTCAAGTGGGGCCAGGTGATGGGCAGGCA
>DASUBV010000041.1:0-19372 GCA_035763085.1 Streptosporangiaceae bacterium
GGGCAGCAGCGGCAGCTCGAAGCGCAGCTGCGGGTCATAGGGCCAGTACGGCACCCCGGTGCTGCGGATGATGTCACCCGGCGGCGCGGGGGACTGCGGGTGCTTGCCGATCAGCTCGTCCCGCTCCTGCCGCCACCGCGCCCAGGCTCGCTCGGGATCGGCGTCGGCGCGGACGGCGGCGTACATCTCGGCCACCCGGCGTCGCCAGTCGGCCAGGTCAAGCTCAGCGATGGTCACGGTGCCCCTCCGGTCAGGACTGCGGCCTGGCAGGCGCCCCGCGGGCGCTCTCGCTGTACCTGCCCCCGGCCCCGCCTCCGCTACCCGGAACGGCCCCGGGCGTGCCCCGGTTCACCGCGGCTGAACCGGCGGGTAATGTCAGCCACATGCCCGCAGTTTTCGCCATTGACGCCTGCCGGACCCCCGTCGGGAAGATCAAGGGCGCCCTCGCCGGCGTCCGTCCCGACCACCTGACCGCCGAGGTACTGAAGGCCCTGCTGCGGCGCAGTCCCTGGCTCGACCCGGCTGCCATTGACGACGTCTGGTGGGGCGCCGCCAACCAGGCCGGGGAGGACAACCGGAACCTGGCCCGGATGGGCGTGCTGCTGGCCGGCCTGCCCGTCGAGGTGCCCGGCGCCACCGTCAACCGGCTGTGCGGGTCGGGCATGGAGGCCATCGCCGCCGCCGCCCGGGCCATCGCCGCCGGGGAGCTGGACATCTGCATCGCCGGCGGGACCGAGTCCATGACCAGGGCCCCGTTCGTGCTGCCGCGCGCGGCCGAGCCGTTCGCCCGCGAGGCCGGGCTGGCGGACACCCGGCTGGGCTGGCGCCTGGTCAGCCCGCTGATGACCGAGATGTACCCGCCGGTCTCGCTGGGCGAGACGGCCGAGAAGGTCGCCGACCGGTACGGCGTCGGCCGGAACAGGCAAGACGAGTTCGCCCTGGCCAGCCATCAGAAGGCGGCCGCTGCGGCAGCCGCCGGCCGGTTCGCTGATGAGCTGGTGCCGGTGACCGCCCCAGGCGGCGAGGTCACCGCCGACGAGGGCATCAAGCCGCAGCTAACCCTGGCCGAGCTCGCCGCCAGGAGACCCGCATTCCGCAAGAACGGGACCGTCACCGGCGGCAACTCCTCACCGCTGAACGACGGCGCGGCCGGGGTGCTGCTGATGTCCGAGCAGGCCGCGGCCGCCGCCGGGGCGCAGCCGCTGGCCCGGTACGCCGGGACCGCCGCCGCCGGGGTGCACCCCGACTACATGGGCATCGGCCCCGTCCCGGCCCTGACCCGGGTGCTGAGCCGGGCCGGCTGGCAGGTGGATGACCTGGACCTGGTCGAGGTCAACGAGGCTTTCGCGGCCCAGGCCGTGGCCGTGGCCGACGAGCTGAAACTGGACCCGGCCCGGGTCAACGTGAACGGCGGTGCCATCGCCATCGGCCACCCGCTGGGCTGCTCCGGCGCCCGGATCACCGCCACGCTGCTGCACGAGCGCCGCCGCCGCGGTGCCGCGCGGGCCGCCGCCAGCATGTGCATTGGCGTCGGGCAGGGCATCGCCACGCTGTGGGAGGCCCCGTGAGCCCTGATCCGGCGCGGCCGCTGGCGGGCCGTGTCGCCCTGGTGGCCGGCGCCACCCGCGGCGCCGGGCGGGCGATCGCCGTGGAGCTGGCCAGGGCCGGGGCGATCGTCTACGCCACCGGCCGCAGCAGCCGCGAGCAGGGCCCCTCCGAGATCGGCCGCCCGGAAACCATCGACGAAACGGGCGAGCTGATGGCGGCCGCAGGCGGGCAGGGACTCGCGCTGCGCGTCGATCACCTGGACCCGGCCCAGGTCGCGGCCCTCGCCGACCGGATCGACCGCGAGCACGGCCGCCTGGACCTGCTGGTCAACGACATCTTCGACGGCGGGAAGTACGGCCAGTTCGGGTCCACGGTCTGGGAGCATGACCTGGACTTCGGGCTGCGCATGCTCCGCCTGGGCATTGACACTCACGCCATCACCAGCCACCACATGCTGCCGCTGCTGATCCGCCAGCCGGGCGGCCTGGTGCTGGAGATGACCGACGGGACCGCGGAGTACAACGCCAGCTACCGGTACCGCGAGGGCTTCTACTACGACCTGGTCAAGGCCGCGGTGCAGCGGATGACCCTGGCCCAGGCGCACGAGCTGGCGCCGCACCAGGCCGTGGCGGTGGCCGTGACGCCTGGCTGGATGCGGTCGGAGGACATGCTGGATTTCTACGGGGTGACCGAGAGCACCTGGCGGGACGCCACCGCGAAGGTGCCGCATTTCTGCATATCCGAGTCGCCGGCCTACACCGGCCGGGCCGTCGTCGCCCTCGCGGCCGACGCCGGGTTCGCCCGCTGGTCGGGCCAGGTCGTGTCGACCGGGCAGCTGGCCCGCGTCTACGGATTCACCGATACCGACGGCACCCAGCCCGACTGCTGGCGGTACGTCGTCGAGGTTCAGGACAAGGACCTGCCGGCCAGCGACGCCGGCTACCGGTAGCCACGCGCGGCGCGGCCGGCC
The DNA here is from genome assembly GCA_035763085.1 of Streptosporangiaceae bacterium. GTDB lineage: Bacteria > Actinomycetota > Actinomycetes > Streptosporangiales > Streptosporangiaceae > DASUBV01. Next base: position 2,519 of record DASUBV010000041.1, read on the forward strand.
GCGCCGCTGCGGCAGCCCGCACCATCCAGCGAGGCCCCCGTGCCCGGCCCGCCGTGCCCGGCCCGCCGCCCGGCCGGCCCGGCTGGCTAGGCTGGGACAGCGCGCGGTGGCCGCGACCGGCGCGAGAAGCGGGTGATTCCCGGTGAACCAGGACCAGCTGCGCAAGATGCGCTCGGGCGCTGGCTTTATCGCCGCCCTGGACCAGAGCGGCGGCAGCACGCCGGGCGCCCTGGCGGCCTACGGCATCGATGCCAGCCAGTACTCCGGCGATGCGCAGATGCTCGGCCGCATGCACGAGATGCGGACCCGGATCATGACCAGCCCCAGTTTCGGCGGCGACCGCATCCTGGCCGCGATCTTGTTCGAGAACACCATGGACCGCCAGGTCGAGGGCCGCGCCACCACCGACTACCTGTGGTCGGTCAGGCAGGTCGTGCCGTTCCTGAAGATCGACAAGGGGCTGGCCGCCGAGGCCGCCGGAGTCCAGCTCATGAAGCCCATCCCCGGCCTGAGCGAGCTGCTGGACCGCGGTGCCGCCAGCGGCGTGCTGGGCACCAAGATGCGCTCGGTGATCAAGCTGGCCGACCCGGATGGCATCGCGGCGATCGTCGGCCAGCAGTTCGAGATCGGCGCGCAGGTCCTCAGCTCCGGGCTGATCCCGATCCTGGAGCCGGAGATCTCCATCTCCAGCCCGCAGAAGGCCGCGGCGGAAAAGCTGCTCCGCGCCGCGATCGAGGCGCACCTGGCCGGGCTCGGGCCCGGCCGCCAGGTCATGCTGAAGCTGACGCTGCCCGAGGAGGACGGCTTCTACGGGCCGCTGGCCGCGCACCCGGCAGTGCTGCGGGTGGTGGCCCTGTCCGGCGGCTACAGCCGGGCGGAAGCATGCCGGCGGCTGGCCCGCAACCACGGCATCATCGCCAGCTTCTCCCGCGCGCTGACCGAGGGGCTGCAGGTCAGCCAGAGCGACGCGGAGTTTAATGCTCAGCTCGACCGCGCGATCGCCGAGATCTACGCCGCCTCCGTGACCTGACCCCGGTCAGCTCCGCTAGGCACCGGACACGGCGACGACGCCGTGCATGGTGCCGAGCAGGACCAGCCCGCCCGACAGCGACGGCGATGCGAAGTGCGGCAGCGCCGAGCCGACGCTGACCTGCGCGCGCACCCGGCCGGTGGCCGGGCTCAGCTCATACAGGCGGCCGGCGTCCCAGTCGGCCACCCACACCGCGCCGCCGCCCACCGCCGGCGACCCGCTGGCGGACGCCGGCCCGCGCCACAGCACCCGGATGTGCCCGCCCGCCACGCTGACCGCCGTCGGGCCGGTGCCGAAGCACGGCACGTACACCGTTGACCCGGTCACCGCCGCGCCGCCGAACGCGTTGCAGACCTGGCCGTCGGCCAGCTGGCCGCCGACCCCGCCCAGGTTCCGCGCGTTCAGCAGGTAGCCGAGACCGCTCTTGCCGACCTGCAGGATCTGCCCGCCCGGCAGCAGCGCCGGGGACATCGAGCCCAGGTCGAGGTCGGCGGCGTTGTCCTGCGGCCACCGCGACGGCGCGAAGACGCTGGTGCGGCGCAGCTTCGGGGACAGCGCGATGACCGAGTCGCTCCCGTCGAACGGCGGCTGCGTGGCCGCGCCGTTCCCCGCCGACACATACACCGTGCCGTCCGGGCCGATCACCGGGCCGCCCGGCGCCCAGATGCCGGCCCGCCGGCTAGTCGGCACTACATACGACAGCAGCGGCCCGTGCCCGCTGGCCGGGGCGGCCACGACCGAGCCGCGGTAGGGCCCGCAGTCGCCGAAGTGGCCGCCGAAGGGGATGTAGATCCGGCCCGAGCCCAGCGCCAGCGCGCCGCGCTGCTGGTCGTAAGCGGGCTGGCCGTCCGGCGCGGGGATGTCACGGCGCCAGGCGACCGTCCCGTCCGCTACCCGGATCCCGGCCAGCACCTTCCGGCCCCCGGTCGTCTCGGCCACCGCGTAGACCAGCTTGGTCGCCGGGTCGTACACCGGCGTGCCGGTGATGCCGAGCGGGCTGATGTTGCCGCACGGCTGGTCGGACAGCGGCACCGCGCGGCCCGAGGCGACCTGGGCGCGCCACAGCACCCGGCCGGTCGCCCGGCTGAGCCCGGCGACCTGGTTGGACTCGGTCGCGGCGATGACCGTGCCGCCGATGACCAGCGGCTGCCCGTAGACGGCGGCGCCGAGCGGCCGGGTCCAGGCGACGCGCAGCGGGCCGGCCGCGGGCAGCCCGGCGACGGTCCCGGTGCGCGCAGCGTTGGCGTGGTAGGCCGGCCAGTCCGCAGCGGCGGGCCCGGGCGAGGCCGGCGGGGCAGAGGGCGCCGCCCCGGTCGCCGGGCCAGACGAGGATGGTGGCGGCGACGGGGTCCGGGCCGGGGCGCTGCCGCCGCAGGCGGCCAGCAGGACCGGGAGGGCGGCCAGGATCGGCACGGCGAGCGGCGTGACCCGGTGGTGACGCGCGGTCATGGTGCCAGTGTGCCGTACGACAGGCGGCCGGAAGCCGAAGTTGCCGGGGCGGTAACCTTCCATCAGGCGGGTGAGAGGGCCGATGAGCATGCAGTCAGGCCGGATGGCCGAGGCCGCGGGGGCAGCAGATCCGGACCCGATGGGCCGGGTCTGGACCATCCCGAACGCCATCAGCGTGGCGCGCCTGGCCGGCGTCCCGGTCTTTGTCTGGCTGGTCCTGGGGCCGCGCAGCTCGACCGCGGACTGGTGGGCGGTCGGCATCCTGATCGCGTCGGGGCTGTCGGACTGGCTGGACGGCAAGATCGCCCGGGCGCTGGGCCAGCAGAGCCGCCTGGGGCAGGTGCTCGACCCGGCCGCCGACCGGCTGTACATCGTTGCCACGATCATCGCCCTGGCTGTGCGGGCGATCATCCCGTGGTGGGTGGTGATCGTGCTGGCCGCCCGCGAGCTGGTGATGGGCGTGGTGCTGCTGCGGCTGCGCCGGTCAGGGTGGGGCCCGCTGCAGGTGAGCTTCGTCGGCAAGGCGGCGACGCTGGTGCTGCTGTACGCCTTCCCGCTGCTGTTCCTGGGCGCGCACCCGTCGAGTTATGCCGAGGCGGCGCGGGTGATCGGTTGGGCGTGCGTTATCTGGGGAAGTGCCCTGTACTGGTGCGCGGCCATGCTCTACATCATCCAGGCCCGGCGGCTGCTGGCAGCCGGGCCGCCGCCGGCCCCGGCGATGACCGCGCAGGACTCGCAGAACTCGCCGGCCTCGCAGACCGAAGGGAGCACAGCCCAGCCGTGAAGGCAGTGGTAATGGCGGGCGGCGAGGGAACCCGGCTGCGCCCTATGACCGCCAACCAGCCCAAGCCGATGCTGCCCGTCGTGAACCGGCCGATCATGGAGCACGTGCTGCGGCTGCTGCGCCTGCACGGCTTCGACGAGACCGTCGTCACCGTCCAGTTCCTGGCCCCCCTGGTGCGCAACTACTTCGGGGACGGCGATGACTTCGGCATGCGCCTGCAGTACGCCACCGAGGAGACGCCGCTGGGCACGGCCGGCAGCGTCAAGAACGCCCAGGACGCGCTGCGCGAGGAGCCGTTCCTGGTGATCTCCGGCGACGCGCTCACCGACATCGACCTGACCCAGCTCATCTCCTTCCACAAGGACAGCGGCGCGCTGGTCACGGTGGCGCTGACCCGGGTGCCCGACCCGCTGGAGTTCGGGATCATCATCGTCGACGACGACGGCCGCATTCAGCGCTTCCTGGAGAAGCCGACCTGGGGCCAGGTGTTCTCCGACACGGTGAACACCGGCATCTACGTGATGCAGCCCGAGGTGCTGGACGAGGTGCCGGCCGGGGAGCTGGTGGACTGGTCCGGCGATGTGTTCCCGCGGCTGCTGGAGCGCGGCGCCCCGCTGTACGGCTGGATCGCCGACGGCTACTGGGAGGACGTGGGCACGCACGCCAGCTACCTGAAGGCGCAGGCCGACGTGCTGTCGCGGCGGGTGCGCGCCGACATCGACGGGTTCGAGGTGTCGCCGGGCGTGTGGGTCGCCGAGGGCGCCGAGGTCGACCCCGACGCGATCCTGTCCGGCCCGGTCTTCGTCGGCGACTACGCCAAGATCGAGGCCGGCGCGCAGCTGCGCGAGTTCACCGTGGTCGGCAGCAACGTGATCGTCAAGGAAGGCGCGTTCCTGCACCGCGCGGTGGTGCACAACAACGTCTACGTGGGCCGCGGGGTAACGCTGCGCGGCTGCGTGGTGGGCAAGAAGACCGACGTGATGGGCGCGGCCCGGATCGAGGAGGGCGCCGTCGTCGGCGACGAGTGCGTCATCGAGCCGGACGCCTACCTGTCGGCCGGGGTGAAGGTCTACCCGTTCAAGACGATCGAGGCCGGCGCGGTGGTCAACACCAGCGTGATCTGGGAGTCCCGCGGGCAGCGCTCGCTGTTCGGCCCGCACGGGGTGTCCGGCATGGTCAACGTGGAGATCACCCCGGAGCTGTGCGTCCGGCTGGCCAGCGCCTACGCCACGACCCTGCGCAAGGGCAGCGCGGTCACCACCTCGCGCGACGTCTCCCGCGCCGCCCGCGCGCTCAAGCGCGCCGTGCACGGCGCGCTGAACGCCAGCGCGATCAACGTGGTGGACCTGGAGGCCCAGCCGCTGCCGGTGGCCCGCTACGAGACCGCGCGCGGCGGGTGCAGCGGCGGGATCGCCCTGCGCACCACGCCCGGCGACCCGGAGTCGATCGACATCATCTTCCTGGATGCCAACGGCGCCGACATCTCCCAGGCGGTGCAGCGCAAGGTGGAGCGGGTCTACTCGCGCCAGGAGTTCCGGCGGGCCTTCCCCGGCGAGATCGCCGGGCTGACCTACCCGCCGCGGGTGGTCGAGTCCTACACCGACGAGCTGCTGCGCCGGATCGACATGACGGGCGTGCCGGAGGCCGGCCTGAAGGTGGTGGCCGACTGCGCCGGCGGCACCGCCTCGCTGGTGCTGCCCGGCCTGCTCGGGCGCATCGGCGTCGACGTGCTCACGGTGAACAACCGGCTGGATGAGTCGGCGCCGGTGCAGTCGCTCGCGCAGACCCGCGCCGGGCTGCAGCGGCTGGCCGAGCTGGTGTCGTCGGCGCGAGCCGCGTTCGGAGTCCGCTTTGACCCCGTCGGCGAGCGGCTCACCCTGGTCGATGACACCGGCGCCCTGGTCAGTGATGACCGGGCGCTGCTGGTCGTGCTGGACCTGATCGCGGCCGAGCGGCGGGCCGGCCGCGCGGCGCTGCCGGTGACGACGACCCGGGTAGCCGAGCAGGTCAGCCGGTTCCACGGGGTGCAGATCGACTGGACGCCCACGTCGCTGCACGGGCTGTACGAGGCGGCGGCCGGGGACGACGTGATCTTCGCGGCGGACGGGCGCGGCGGCTTCGTGATGCCGGAGTTCTCCCGCTCCATCGACGGGGTGGCGGCGTTCGCGCGGCTGCTCGGCCTGGTGGCCAGGGCCCGGCTGACGCTCAGCCAGATCGAGGGCCGGATCCCGGACGTGCACTTGCTCAAGCGGTCGATCCCCACCCCGTGGGCCGCCAAGGGGATGGTCATGCGAACGGTCGTGGAGGCCGCCGGCGACCGTAGTCTGGATACGACCGACGGCGTGCGCGTGGTCGAGCCGGACCGGGGCTGGATCCTGGTGCTGCCCGACCCGGCGGACGCGGTGACGCACCTGTGGGCGGAGGGTGATGACGCGGACGAGGCCGCGGCGCTGCTGGATGAATGGGCGGCGGTTGTGGAGCGAGCCGGGCAGTAGCGCGCGCTCGCGGGTACGCTCGGGGGTGCTTTGCTCGCTCGCCGGCGGGGCGCCAGGTGGCGCCTTCCCTGGTCGCTCCGCTCCGCAGCCCGGGCGGCGCCGCGCCGCGATGGCTTACTCGCCCGCTGTCAGCGGTGGACGTGGGGGCATGCCGGCATGAGAGAATCGCGATCGTCGCTTTGTTGTCAGCGGCGTGATGCTCATGCGTCGCCGAAGTGGCGCATTCGTGGGTGGCGGAGGTGCGGCCAGGATGTGGCGGAGGCGTCGTGACAGGGGCCGAGGGGGCTCAGGACGGCCGGATGCGGCCGCCCAGCCCGCGCCGGCCACCGGATCACGGGATGCTTCCGGCGGGCGCGGCTCCTGGGCCTCGGTACGCGCGTGGCGCATGGACCGCCGCGGCACACCGCAGGTAGCGTGGAGCCCGCCGTCAGAGCTCGCGCGCAGCCCCGCCGGGGCAGGCGCGGTGCCGACGGGGGTCGGCGGTCCGATACACGGGAGGCCAGGGCAGCAGATGCCGAGTGTGTACTGCACGGGGTGCGGTGAGCCGAATCCGGAAGCAGCGCGCTTCTGCTCGCAGTGCGGGACGCCGCTGATCCGCGGCGCCAGCGACCGCGGCCCCGATACCACCTCGACCATCTCCCTGGGCGGCACCGACCTGGCCGATGAGTACGGCGAGGAGTCCGACGCCGATTCCGCGGCCCTGGACGCGCTGCCGGCCGGGACGGCCCTGCTGGTCGTGCGGCGCGGCCCCAACGCGGGCAGCCGGTTCCTGCTGGACAGCGACCTGACGCTGGTCGGGCGCCACCCCGACAGCGACATCTTCCTGGACGACGTGACCGTCTCCCGGCGGCACGCTGAGTTCTACCGGCAGGGCGGCCGGTTCACCGTGCGCGACGTGGGCAGCCTCAACGGCACCTACGTCAACCGCGAGCGGATCGAGGAGACCGACCTGAGCGGCGGCGATGAGGTCCAGGTCGGGAAGTTCCGGCTGGTATTCCTGCTCGGGCCGCGGTCGCAGGTGGAGTTCGGCGGCGGAGGCTCGCAGGTCGGGGGATGAGCGCCCAGCCCGCCCGCGGCTATCTCGGCATCAGCGAGGTCCTCGGCCAGCTCCGTGCTGAGTTCCCCGATATCAGCGTGTCCAAGATCCGGTTCCTGGAGACCGAGGGTCTCATCGAGCCGGCCCGCGCGCCGTCGGGCTACCGCAAGTTCGGCGCCGCCGACGTGGAGCGGCTGCGGTACATCCTCACCGCGCAGCGGGATCAGTACCTGCCGCTGCGGGTCATCAAGGAGCGGCTGGCCGGCGGTGAGCCGTCTCGCCCTGAGACACCTCGCGCGGACGCAGGCCGCACGGACACCGGCCGCGCGCCGTCCGCCCCGGTACCCGAGGAACCCGGCCTGCGCAGCCGCGGTCCGGGCCAGCTGCTCAACCGCCGGCAGCTGCTGGACGCGGCCGGCATTACCGACCCGCAGCTGACTGAGCTGGAGGCGTTCGGGCTGCTGCGCAAGGAGGGCCGGCTGTACGGGCCGGACGCGCTCGAGGTGGCCCGCACCGCCGCCGCGCTCACCGCCTACGGCGTGGAGGCCCGGCACCTGCGCACCGTCCGGGCCGCGGTCGAGCGGGAGACCACGCTGATCGAGCATGTCGTGGCCCCCATCCTGAAGCAGCGCGGCGCGGGCGCGCGCGAGCTGGCCAGCCAGACGGCGGGCGAGCTGGCCGTGCTGGCGCAGCGGCTGCACCGGGCCTTCATCGAGGGTGCCCTGGCCGAGGCCGGCCTGGCCGGGCCGGCGGCCGGGAACGCCGCGCCGCAGGTCGGACGCGGGGCGCGGACGGCGGCGGCGGAGGCGGGCCGCGGGGCCGCCGGGGCGAGCGCGTGACGGCGCCGTGCTCGCTCTCGGCCACGGGGCGTCAGCCGGCCCGCCTCGATACCGGGTGTACTTTGACAAAGGGAGTGCCTGCGAGCACAAGGGGAATGGCAGTAGGCAGGGTTTCGCTACAGAGGTCATGAGGTCAGCGCGCGAGGCGCATGCGAGGACGGAGCCGCTGTGAGGCAGATGGAGGTCGTCGGCGTCCGGGTTGAGATGCCTACGAACAACCCCATCGTCCTGCTGAAGGAGATGCAGGGGGAGCGGTACCTGCCGATCTGGATCGGCCCGATGGAGGCGACCGCGATCGCCTTCGCGCAGCAGGGCATGGTCCCGCAGCGGCCGCTCACCCATGACCTGTTCCGGGACGTGCTGGCCGCCCTGGACGTGCGCCTGACGACGGTGAACATCACCGCGCTGCGGGACGGGATCTTCTTCGCCGACCTGATCTTCTCCAACGGCAAGGAGGTCAGTGCCCGGCCGTCCGACTCCATCGCCCTGGCCCTGCGGACCGGTGCCACGATCTTCGCCAGCGAGGAGATCCTCGACGAGGCGGGCGTGGCCATCCCGGATGAGCAAGAGGACGAGGTCGAGAAATTCCGGGAGTTCCTCGACACGATCACCCCCGAGGACTTCGGGCGCTCTACCTGACCCGGCCAGCCGCGCTGACCTGGGGGTCCCGGCGTCGCTGATCTGGTATAAACGATCTTCCGCGACGCGCCGCGGCAGGTCGTTGACGAGCTGCGCACCATCGGCCTACGGTGCGAAGTGTGTACCCAGGGATGTCAGCCTAGGGACGTTTGTCCGGGGATTCTGGACCCGGGCCGGAGGTGGGCGTGGCGGTAACGAGGGGCGAGGGGCAGGCGCCAGGCGGGCGCGGTGCCGCCGCCCGGCAGGCCGGGGAGCAGGGACTGCTTTTCGGCGAGCAGCTTGCCGCGGCACCTGAGGATATCGGCTATCGCGGGCCGACGGCGTGCGCGGCGGCGGGCATTACCTACCGGCAGCTGGACTACTGGGCGCGCACCCGCCTGGTCGAGCCGAGCGTCCGTGCGGCGGCCGGGTCCGGCTCCCAGCGGCTGTACGGCTTTCGCGACATCCTGGTCCTCAAGGTGGTCAAGCGGCTGCTTGACACGGGGATCTCGCTGCAGCAGATCCGGGCCGCGGTCGAGCACCTGCGCGAGCAGGGCACCGCCGACCTGGCGCAGGTGACGCTGATGAGCGATGGCGTCAGCGTCTATGAGTGCACCTCGGCGGATGAGGTGGTCGACCTGCTCCAGGGCGGCCAGGGCGTGTTCGGGATCGCCCTGGGCCGGGTCTGGCGCGAGGTCGAGGGCAGCCTCGCCGACCTGCCCGCCGAGCGGGCCGACAGCGACTCCGGTGCCGCCGGCGCCGGTGATGAGCTGGCCCGGCGCCGGATCCGCAAGACGGGCTAGCCAGCCCCCCCGCCGCATCCTGGGCCGGGCCAGTCGCGGCAGCTAGGACTGCGCGCTCGCCGGGGCCAGCGCCTGGACGCCGGCGATGAACAGGTTGATGCCGAGCCGGTAGTGGAACTCCGGGTCGTCGCACGCCGTCATCGGCCCGGCGGCCGCCACCAGCCGCGGGAACTTGTCCGGGGGCAGCATGGCCAGCCGGATCTGGCTCTGCCGCTGGTGCTCGGTGCGCTCGGCCGCGTCCATGGCCGGGTAATTGCCCGGCTCGCCCATCACCAGCATCAGCGCCGTCAGCAGTGCGCTGCGCGTGATCTCGCTGGCATGCTCCGGGTCGAAGCCGCCGCGGGCCAGCACGGCCAGGGATGCCTCGCACGCCAGCAGCGACGCCTCCCCGTGCAGCTTCTCGCCCGCTAGCAGCAGCCCGGACGCGCACGGATGGGCGCGCAGCATCTGCACCAGGGATTCCAGCAGGCCGCGCAGCTGCGCCGGCCAGTCCGCCGCCGGGTCGACATCGATGTCGATCTCGGCCCACACACGGTCGCCCAGCGCCGCCAGCAGCTCCTCCTTGCTGCGGAAGTGCCAGTACAGGGCCATCGGCGTCACGCCGAGCTCGGCGGCCAGCCGGCGGATGGTCAGCGCCTCCAGGCCGACGGCGTCGCCGAGGGCCAGCGCTCGCTCGACGACGGCGGCCTTACTGAGCTTCGGCGCCGCCGCAGTGTTCCTGGTGTCCTGTTTCGCTGCCATGGCTTGACAACTGTACGCCGTACAAGCCATCGTTGACCAATGATGTACGGCGTATAGGAACGACGTACATGAGCGCTGTATAAGAGAGCGGTACAGGATCTCAGCAGGCGGGGCGGAAAGGAGCCGGGCGATGCCCAGGCGGTGGTGGACTCTGGTGGCGGTCGGACTGGCCACCTTCATGACCTATCTCGACAACAACGTGACGAACGTCGCCATCCCGACGATCCAGCGCGACCTGCACCTGTCGATCGCGGGCCTGGAGTGGGTGGTGAGCAGTTACATCCTGGTGTTCGCCGGGCTGCTGCTGGCCGGCGGCCGGCTGGCCGACGTCTACGGCCGCCGCCGCTTCTTCATGGCGGGCCTGTCGGTGTTCACCGTGGCCTCGCTGGCCGCCGGGCTGGCCGGCAGCGGCGGGGTCCTGATCGGCGCCCGGCTGCTGCAGGGCCTGGGCGCCGCGCTGGTGGTGCCGACCACGCTGGCCATCATCGTGGCTACCTTTGACAACGCCCGCGAGCGCGCCACCGCGATCGGCGCGTGGACGGCCATCGGCGCCATGGCGCTGGCCTTCGGCCCGCTGATCGGCGGCTTCATCAGCCAGCACCTGCACTGGGGCTGGATCTTCTTCATCAACGTGCCGGTCGGCATCATCACCCTGGGCATGGCCGCGCTCAGCATCCGCGAGTCGCACGGCGCGCAGGCCCGGCTCGACATCCCCGGCCTGATCAGCTCGGCGGCCGCCCTGTTCGCCCTGACCTACGCGCTGATCGAGGGCCATGACCGGGGCTGGACCTCGGCGCAGATCCTCGGATCGTTCGCCGCGGCGGTCGTGGCGGCCGCGCTGTTCCTGGTGATCGAGTCACGCAGCCAGCAGCCGATGGTGACCCTGAGCCTGTTCCGCTCCCGGGTATTCAGCGGCGGCACGGTGGCCATGATGCTGTGGGCGTTCGGGATCTTCGGGATCTACTTCTTCACCTCGCTGTACCTGCAGGACGTGCTGGGCTTCTCGGCTACCAAGGCCGGGCTGGCCTTCGTGCCGATGGCAGTGTGCATGGCGGTCTTCGCCTCGGTCGCCGGCCCGGTGGCCGCGCGGCTGCGCCCGCACCGCACCGTGGCCCTCGGCATGGCCGTCATGGCCGGCGGCCTGGCCATGTTCGCCCAGCTCGGCGCCGGCGCGAGCCTCGCCAGCCTGATGCCCGGGTTCCTGGTCTTCGGGGCCGGCGCCGGCCTGATGAACGTGCCGCTGACCAATGCCGTGCTGCACGCGATGCCGCCCGCCCGCGCCGGGGTCGCCTCGGCACTGCTGAACGCCTCGCGTGAGGTGGCCGGCCTGCTCGGCATCACCATCATCGGCGCGGTGCTGCGCGCCCGGCAGGGCTCGGCGCTGGCGCACGGCACCAGCCCGGCAGGCTCGTTCCTGGACGGCTACCACGCTGGCCTGGTGCTCACCATTGCCCTGGTCGCGGCCGGCGCGGTGCTGAGCTACGCGGCCCTGCGCCACCTGCCGGCCGCGGCGGCTGGCGAGGCGCCCGCCAGCGCCGGAACGGCCGGGACGGAGCTGGCCGGGACCCGTCCAGTGGGTGCGGAGTCAGTGGTGGCGGAGTCAGCGGTGGCGGAGCCGGCGCTTGCGGAGGCCGTGGCTGCGCAGCTGGGCGGCGCGTCGGAGCAGGCCAGACTGGCCGGGCCCGCCAGGGCACGCCGCGGCGGATAACCCGGCCATCGCGGACGTGCCCCGCCGGCTCCGGGAAGGACCGGCGGGGCACGTCGCGTCTGATAACAGGAAGTAGCAGCCTCCCGCGGGGCCGCACGCGCCCGGCCGGGGCCGTCCGCGCCGGGGGAATCTCTTCAGCTTTCACGTTATATCGTGTTAACGTGTCGCGCGTGCCTGACACCATCTCCGTGCGAGACCTGCGGAAGTCCTACGGGAGCGTGGCCGCCGTCGACGGAGTGAGCTTCGAGGTGAGGCCAGGGGAGTTCTTCGCGATCCTGGGTCCCAACGGGGCCGGCAAGACCACCACGCTGGAAATCCTGGAGGGGCTGCGCAAGCCCGACTCCGGTCACGTGGAGGTGCTCGGCCGGCCGCCGTGGCCGCGCAATCCAGGGCTGCTGCCCCGGATCGGGGTCCAGCTGCAGGCCTCGTCGTTCTTTGAGAAGCTGACCGCCCGCGAGCAGATCCGCACGTTCGCCTCGCTGTACGGGGTCGGGGCCCGGCGGGCCGATGAGATGCTCGGCGTGGTCGGGCTGACCGAGCAGGGCGAGGTGCGCGCCGAGAAACTGTCCGGCGGCCAGGCCCAGCGGCTGTCGATTGCCTGCGCACTGGTGCACGACCCGGAGCTGGTGTTCCTGGACGAGCCGACCGGCGCGCTGGACCCGCAGGCCCGGCGCAACCTGTGGGACCTGCTGCGCCAGATCAACTCCGACGGCCGCACGGTGGTGCTGACCACCCACCACATGGACGAGGCGGAGACGCTGTGCGACCGGGTGGCCATCATGGACCACGGCAAGATCCTGCAGGCCGGCCCGCCCGCGGCGCTGGTCCGGGGGCTGGACACCCCGGTGCGGATCAGCGTCGAGTCCGGCGTGCTCGATGCCGCGCAGGCCGGCACGCTGGCGGCCAGCGCGGGCGGCGGCCCGGCGGATGTCACCGACGACGGGGTGTCCCTCACCATTGCCACGCACGGCCCGGCCGCGGTGCTGGCCGGGCTGGCCGACCGCGGCGCGCTGGCCGGGCTGCGGGTGCATGGCGCCACGCTGGAAGATGTGTTCCTTCACCTGACCGGACGGGAGTACCGGGCTTGACCTCCTCGCCCCGCGGCCCCGGCAGCACTCCGCCGGGGCGCGCCGCAGTCGCGCGGCCCAGTTTCGGTGGCGCACTGCGCAGCCTGTCCCGCGCGATGTTCAGCGGCTTCATCCGGGACCGGTCCGCGCTGATCTTCACCATCTTGATCCCGGTGCTGTTCCTGGTGCTGTTCGGCTCGATCTACAAGAGCTCCAGCGCGCCCAAGGTCAGCGTGCTGGAGGTCGGCCGGGTGCAGCTGCTCGACCAGGCGCAGGCGGCGGCCCCGCGGCAGCTGGGCAAGGTGCTGACCCTGAAGCACGCGGCCAGCCTGAGTGCCGCGCTGGCCGAGGTGCGCAAGGGCAGCGAGGACGCCGCCGTCACCGAGCAGGGCGGCACGCTGGTGGTGCACTACTCGATCGCCGACCAGACCACGGCCGGCGTCGTCCAGGCGGTGTTCTCCTCGATCGTGCAGCAGGCCGACCAGGCGCGGGCCGGGTCCGGCGGCGGCGCGTTCACCCTGCAGGCCCGGCAGGTTGAGGACAAGTCGCTCAAGCCCATCCAGTACCTGGCGCCCGGCCTGCTGGGCTGGGCGATCGCGTCCGGCGGCGCGTTCGGCGCGGCCATCACGCTGGTCAACTGGCGCAAGGACAAGCTGCTGCGGCGGCTGCGGCTGGCCCCGGTCAGCACCGGGGCGGTCGTGCTGGCCCGGGTCGCCGTCAGCGTCGCCGTCGCGCTGGTCCAGCTCGTGGTGTTCCTGGCCATCGCGACGACGCCGTACTTCGGGCTGAAGCTGGCCGCCTCCTGGTGGATGGCCATCCCGGTGGTGATCGCCGGCACCCTGTCGTTCATGTCGATCGGCCTGCTCGTCGGGGCGTTCGCCAAGACCCAGCAGGCGGCCACCTCCATCGCCAACGTGATCATCTTGCCGATGGCGTTCCTCGGCGGTGCGTTCATCCCGCTGGACTACGCCCCGGCCTGGATCCGCGACGTGTCGTACGCCATGCCGCTGCGCTACCTGGTGACCGGCATGCAGAACGTGATGGCCCGCGGCGAGGGCCCGGCCGCCGCGCTGCCGGCCCTGGGCATCCTGCTCGGCCTGGCCGCCGTGCTGACCCTGATCTCGGTGCGCGTCTTCCGCTGGGACGACGTCTAGCCAGCGGCCGCGGCAGCAGGGCTGAGGACCTGGCTGTGGCCGGTCACCGCTGTCGAGGCGACTGCCAGCAGGACGCCGAGTTCCGTCTTCGGGCGGCGGGGATCGCCTGACCGAGGACTCTTTGGTGCTGATTGTCACACGTTGTATGCATACTGGGCTGGTGACTGGGTCGCTTCAGGTTTCTCCTGGGAGGCGTGCATGAGCTGGGCTGCTGCAGAGCGTGGTGCGCGAAGTACCGGCGGGCTTTCCTGGCAGGGGCGGTGAGTGAGGTTGCGGTGCCGGGAGCTGATTTGAGAGAAGGGCGGTGAGCGCGGCAGTGGTGCAGTGGTATATCGGCACCCAGGATGAGCGGCCCTGGCGCAAGGAGCGCGCGGGGTGAGGCGGGCTTTTAAGTTCCGGGTCTATCCCACCAGCGGGCAGGCGGCCCGGATGGCGTTGTGCCTGCGAGATCATCAGCGGCTCTACAACGCTGCGTTAGAGGAGCGGCGGGAGGCGTGGAGGCGGTGCCGGGTCTGTGTCCGGTACGGTAGCCAGTCGGCGCAGCTTAGTGACATCCGCGCATATGACTCCGATCAGGGCCGCTGGTCGTTCTCCTCCCAGCAGGCGACGCTGCGGCGCCTGGACCGGGCATTCGCGGCGTTCTTCCGGCGCTGCCAGGCAGGCCAGAAGCCCGGCTTCCCGAGGTTCCGCCCTTTGGACCGCTGGGACTCGGTGGAGTGGCCGTCTGATGGTGACGGGTGCCGGTGGAAGCCCGAGGTCGGCCGGGTGTACTTGAAGGGCATCGGGCACGTGAAAGTGCACGCCCACCGTGCTGCCGTCGGCCGGGTCAAGACCATCTGCCTGAAGCGCGAGGGCCGGCGCTGGTATGTGGTGTTGTCCTGTGATGACGTGCCAATCCGGCCGCTGCCGGCAACGGGCCGCGAGATCGGCCTGGATGTCGGCGTGGCCCGCTTCGCTACCACTAGCGACGGCCAGATCGGGAGTGTCAGAAATCTGGTGTGAGGAGGCGATCAGCCAGGGACAATGACGCAGGTCACGGAGGTGATCTGGAGTGGGGGAGGTCAAGATGTCGACTGTAGAGACACGCGGGGGGCAGGTCAACGATCACGGGCAGGTGGCCTCGGCGGAGGTGCCGGAGGGGGTGTCGCCGGTGGCGGCGGGCGCCGGGGGGCTGGTGCTGCCCGGTGGGGTGGTGGCTGATCTGGCGGGGCAGCTGGTGGCGCGGGCGCGGGCCGGGGAGCCGGTGGCGCTGACGGGGAAGGACGGGCTGCTGTCGGGGTTAATCGGCCAGGTGCTGCAGGCCGGGCTGGCGCTGGAGCTGGATGAGCACCTGGCCTCGGCCGGGCAGGGGGGCAACGGCCGTAACGGGTTCCGGGCCAGGACGCTGAGTACCGAGGCGGGCCCGGTGAGCGTGAGCGTGCCGCGGGACCGGGCCGGGACGTTCGAGCCGGCGCTGGTCCCGAAGGGGGTCAGGAGGACCACGGGGATCAGCGATCAGGTGGTCAGCTTGTATGCCTCGGGGCTGAGCGTGCGGGATATCGCCCGGCACTGCCAGCGGTCGATGGGCATCGAGGTCTCTCATGACACGATCTCGAGGATCACCGACGAGGTGCTGGAAGAGATGCGGGCCTGGCAGGCGCGGCCGCTGGACGTGATCTACCCGGTGGTGTACGTGGATGCGCTGGTGGCCAAGGTCAAGGACGGCGGGGCGGTGCGGAACAAGGCGGTGAACATCGCCGTCGGGATCGACTGCGAGGGCGTCAAGCACGTGCTGGGCATCTGGGTCGCGGCCGCGGAGGGGGCCAAGGCGTGGGCGGCGGCGTTCGCGCAGCTGCGCAACCGGGGCCTGGCCGACATCATCATCTGCTGCTGTGACGGGCTGAGCGGGCTGGGCGAGGAGATCACCGCGACCTGGCCGGAGGCGACGGTGCAGACCTGCACGGTGCACCTGATCAGGTCGGCGGCCAGGTTCGCGTCCTACGGGGACCGCAAGGGCCTGTGCGCCGCGATGCGGCCCGTCTACACGGCCTGCGACGCCGACGCCGCCGAGGCCGCGCTGCTGGAACTGGCCGACAGCGAGCTGGGCCGCAAGTACCCGGCGGCGGTCAGCGTGTGGGAGCGGGCCTGGGACCGTTTCACGCCGTTCCTGGAATTCGAGCCGCCGATCCGCAGGGTCATTTACACGACGAATGCCATCGAGGCTTTTAACCGGCAGATGCGGAAGATCATCAAGACCCGCGGCCACTTCCCGAACGATGATGCCCTCGTCAAGCTGCTGTGGCTGGGTATCGTCGACATCGAGGAAAGGCGCGCCGCCGAGCGGGGCCGCCAGGCCGGCCGGCCCCGGGACCAGCGCACCGCCGAGGGGCACCTGATCGAGGGCGCGGCCAGCCAGGGCTGGCGGGAGGCGCTGGCCGCCTTCGACAAGCGCTGGCCCGGCCGCATCCCGGACTGGGCGAGCTAGGCCGCGGCCCGCGCCGCGACGGGGGGAATGCCATGGCGAGGCTGCCGGTCACCCTGGCCGACCAGGGGGTGTTCCTCGATCCCGAGGACGCCGACGAGCTGACCGACCTGCTCACCGACGCCGCCTGGGTGATCGGCCACCTCGCCTCGGTCCCCGCCGCCGAGAACGCCTGTGCCCGCGCGCCGGCCCGGCAGGGCAGCTGCGCCGAGCTCGCGATGGACCTGCGGCTGGCCGCCGCCGGCCTGGACGAGGCCGCCACCGCCGGGCACGACAATACCTACATCAGCGCACTCGTCCCGAAAGCATCCCGGCCGGGCGGAAAACAACCGGGACACGCCGCGGAAAAGAAACACTCCGCAGACGGGAAGTGATAATGTAAATGCGCATCCAGGAATAGCGGGACTACAGGTAACTGAATACCGGGCAGAGGCCAGGGTAGGCGGCAGGATCCCTGTATAAGAGACAGGTAAGGAAACCGGAAAAGGCCTCACACCGGAAATCTGACAGACCCTCGCCGCGGCTTGCCGCCAGACGCGGTTGCCGTGCCGCACCACATCCATCTCCTCATCGAGCACCGTCCAGTACCGGCTGCCCGACGGCATCTGCACCCGAAACGGCCGCAACTCTCACCCCCGCGTCCCCCTGACCAGCAACAAGACGCGTCAT
>DASUBV010000042.1:0-35991 GCA_035763085.1 Streptosporangiaceae bacterium
CCCGCCCGGCCGGCGGCCGCGGACCTGGCCGGTCGCCGCGGCGGTGGTGGTCATCGTCGCCATCGGGGCGGTCATCGTGCACCTGCTGCAGGGCGGGGGCAGCGGCCAGGCCGCCGGCCGGGCGCAGGGCGGAGTGACCCGGAGCCAGCCCGGCGGCGGCCCGGCCCCGACCGCCAGCCCAGCGCCGTCACCGTCGTCCACCGCGCGGGTGCCCGCTTCCTTCGCCGGGACCTGGTCCGGCCGGGCGCGGCAGCTCAGCCCGGCCGACGTGTTCGATGTCACGGTCAGCCTGGCCGCCGGGTCAGTGGCGGGCCAGGTCCGCTACTCCAGTGCCTCGTTCCGCTGCGCCGGGCAGCTGAGCCTGCAGTCCTCGGCGCACTCCGTGCTCACCCTGAGTCAGGGGATCATCAAGGGCCGGCGCACCTGCGCGAACGGCACCGTGACGCTGTCGGCGACCACGGGCGGGACCCTGGCCTTCAGCTTCCGCGGCAAGACCGGCCCGGCCGCCAGCGGCACGCTGAACCGCGGCAGCTAGGACGGCCCGGCATCCTCGTCGTGCTCAGGGTCCAGGCTGGCCAGCAGGTCGTGCAGCTCGGTGAACAGCCCGGGGCCGGCAGCCACCGTCATCGACTCACCCGGCGGGCGCCCGTGCAGCCCGCCGACCCGCGCCCCGGCCTCGCGCGCGATCAGGCCGCCGGCCGCGAAGTCCCAGTCGTGCAGGCCGCGCTCATAGAAGGCGTCCAGCCGCCCGGCGGCCAGCGAGCACAGGTCGACGGCGGCGGATCCGCCGCGCCGGATGTCACGCACGCGCGGCAGCACGGCCGCCACGACCCGGCCCTGGACGTTCCGCCGGGCCGCCGCGTAGCCGAAGCCGGTGCCCACCAGCGCCCCGGCCAGCGGGACGCCGGAATTGCAGGCCAGCCGCTGCGGGCCGGCGTCCGGGCCGTCCGGCGACTGCAGCCAGGCGCCGCCGCCGGCGGTGGCGGTGAACAGGCTGCCGCGCACCGGAACCCAGACGGCGCCGGCGACCACCGCGCCGCTGACCTCGGCGGCGATGCTGACCGCCCAGTCGGGCAGGCCGTAGAGGTAGTTCACCGTGCCGTCCAGCGGGTCCACGATCCACCGGACGGCGCCGCCGCCCGGCTCCGCCGCGCCGCCGCCGGCCGGGGACCCGGCCGCCCGGTGCAGGCCGCCCTCCTCGCCGAGGATCGAGTCGCCGGGCCGCGCGGCGAGGATCCGGCGGCGGATCAGCTCCTCGGCCGCGCGGTCCATCTCGGTGACCACGTCGGTGGGGCTGGACTTGGTCTCCACCACCTGGACCCGGCCGTGCCGGGTGCGCAGCAGGTCACCGGCCTCGCGGGCGACCGAGCAGGCCAGCCCGGCCAGGCCGGACGGGTCCGGCCCGGGCACGGCGGGGCTCACCGGCTGGCCTGCGGGCGCCGCGGGGCGGGGATGCAGCAGCCGCTGTAGCAGCAGGCCGCCAGGTCCGCCGGGGACGGCCACGACGCGTCGGGAGCCAGGCCGGGCGGGCCGGAGCCGTTGGCCGCTGCCGTGACGGCGGGCCCGGCCGGCGCGCTGGCCGGCAGCGCCTGGTACTCGCGGACCAGGTCGGTGATCATCGCGACGAACTGCGGGCTGGTGCCGGGCGTGGCCGCGCGGGCGAACGGCAGGCCCAGCCGCCGGGCCGTCTGCGCCGCCTCGACGTCCAGGTCGAACCGGACTTCCATGTGGTCGGAGACGAACCCGACCGGCACGGCCACGACCGCGCGGGAGCCGGCCCGCGCCAGCTCGGCCAGGCAGTCGTTGATGTCAGGGACCAGCCAGGGCTGCGACGGCGGGCCGCTGCGGCTGGAGTAGGCCAGCCGCCACGGCCGGGTGCTGCCGGCCTGCGCCGCGACGGCGGCGGCCACCCGGGCGAGCTGCGCCGGGTAGGCACCGCCGTCCGGGCCGCTGCGCTCGGACATGGACTCCGGGATGCTGTGCGCGGTGAAGACCAGGTCCGCGTCGGCGCGGACCTCGGCGGGCAGGGAGCCGACGGCGGCGCGGGCGGCGGCCGCGAACGAGCCGGCGAAGGCCGGGTGGCCGAAGTACGGCTTGATCTTGTCGACCTGCGGCGCGCGCGGCCCGGCCGCCACCCGGGCCCGCGCGATGTCCTCCAGGTACTGCCGGCAGCTGGAGTAGGAGCTGTAGGCGGAGGTGCAGAACGCCAGGGCCCGGCTGACCCCGTCGGCGGCCATGGTAACCAGGGTGTCTTCCAGGAACGGGTGCCAGTTCCGGTTGCCCCAGTACACCGGCAGGTCGATCCCGGCCGACGCCAGGTCCTTCTCGATCGCGTCCAGCAGGTCGCGGCACTGCTGGTTGATCGGGCTGACCCCGCCGAACTGGTGGTAGTGCTCGGCCACCTCGGCCAGCCGGCTGTCGGGCACGTTCCGGCCGGCGGTCACGTTGCGCAGGAACGGCAGCACGTCGTCACGGCCCTCCGGGCCGCCGAAGGACACCAGGACAAGCGCGTCATAAGCCGGCATGCCCACTATCCAATCAGTGCCGCGGGCGTGACCGTGCGCCAGCACTCCACCGCGGGAGCCAGGGCGCGGCGCGGGTCAGTGGTACTCGGCGGCGTACCGGGCGGCGAGCCCGAGCACCTCGCGGACATACCAGTCCGCGTGGTTGTAGCCGAAGACGGCGCGGTACAGCGACTGCCCGCCGGCGGCCGCCCCGTCCGCGCACAGCAGCCGGGCCGCCGACGGCACCGCGTCGTAGGGGTCCATCACATCGGGCTGGCCGCTGCGGCCGAAGCCGCGGATCCCCCACTGCGCCCAGGTCGCCGGCATGAACTGCATCGGGCCGAGGGCGCCGGCGCTGGACGGGCCCACGTTGGTGCCATCCCCGCTCTCGATCTGGCCGATCGCGGCCAGCACCGTCCACGACAGCCCCGGGCAGTACCGGGCGGCGGACTCCTTGAACAGCTGCAGGTAGGTGGTCGGCAGGCTGGTCCCGGTGCTGCGCGTCACCGGCAGCTGCTGGGTGCGCAGGCTTTCCATCCGCACGCCCGGCCCGGCGATGGCCGACACCTGGTGGCGCAGCCGGGTCATGCTGACGCCGGGCGCGCTGATCAGCGCGGCCACCTGGTGCACCAGCCCGAGGCGCCGCGACATGATCCGGTTGACCAGCAGGTCCACTCCGTTCAGGCCCAGCCGTGCGGCCCGGCCGAACTGCACCGACGCGGTGACCGCCCCGGCCAGCTCGTAACTGGCGCCGGGCCGCAGCCGCAGGCGCGCGGCCACGCTGTCGCCGGAGACGAACTCGCCGTTGCTCAGCGCCGTCCAGAACCCCTGGCTGGAGGCGGTGCGGACCGGGACCCAGGACCGGAAGGTGGCCGGGTTGACGCCGATCGCGCTGACCGACCGGCCGCCGACGGTGATCTGGGCGCCGTCGAAGGCGATCGAGTTGCGGACGCCGCGGATCTTGCCGAGCCGGGCCACCTGGCGCTGGGTCAGCCCCCGGGGGGCGACAATCAGCAGGTCAGGCAGGATGATCCGGCCGAATGTCCCGCCGGCGGTCACCGTGCCAGGCCGCTGCGCCCGGCCCGCGCTGCCTGCCGTGCCGGGGTAGGGCCGCGGGATCAGGTGCCGGCTGGCGCCCTGGCGGGCATGCGCGGCCGCGGCCACGGCGGCCTGGCCGGGCTGGGCGCGGAAGGCGATCTGGCTGCCCAGGCCGCTCAGGCTCAGCACCGTGACGGTCGCCAGGACAGCGGTCAGGTGGCCCGCCCGGTGGCGGGCCGGCGATCCGGCCGGCTGATCATCTCGCGATCCGGGCAGGCCGCCACCGGGCACGGCGGCGGCACGAGAGCGTCGGGCAAGATGTCCCATGGCCTGTCCACAGTAACCCGGCGTCCGGGCGCCTCCAAGGCCCGGTCGGCCACGCGCAGGTAAACAGCTTGCCAGCCTCCGATACCGTCGTATCGGAGGTCACGTGCGGATATGACGGATGTTCGCGCTAGCTGCGGCGAACATGAGCGGGAGACAGGAGCCGGCCCGGGTCTGGACCGGGCAGCGGAGCCGGCGGGGCAGGAGGGCTACCTCGGGGTGCTGCGCATCCCGGGCGCGCTGCGGTTCTGCGTGGCCGGCGCGGTCGGCCGGGTGCCGATGTCGATGTTCGGCCTGGGGACGCTGCTGCTGATCGCGGCGCTGACCGGCCGGTACGGCGTGGCCGGGGCGGTGGCCTCGGCCGGCGCGATCGGGTACGCGATCAGCTCCGCGCAGGTGGCCCGGCTGGTCGACCGGTTCGGCCAGGCCCGGGTGCTGCGGCCCTCGGCCGTGGTCTTCGCCGCCGCGACCGTCGCGTTCGTGGCCTGCGCCGAGCTGCGCGCCCCGCTGCCGGCGGTGCTGGTCACCGGCTGCCTGGCCGGCGCGTCCATGCCGTCGCTGGGCTCGATGGTCCGGACCCGCTGGAGCATGCTGCTGGGCGGCTCGGCGCGGCTGAACACCGCCTACGCGCTCGAGTCCGTCGTCGACGAGGTGATCTTTGTCTTCGGCCCGGCGGTCGCCACGCTGCTGGCCACCGAGGTCCAGCCCGCGGCCGGCGTGCTGACCGCCATGGTGGTGTGCGTGGCGGGCACGACGGCCCTGGCCGCGCAGGCCGGCACCGAGCCGCCCCCGCACGCCGCGCCGCGCCGCGCCGCCCCGGCCGGCCGCCCCTGGCGGCGGGCCCGCCGGCCGGGCACCGCGCTGCTGCCCGCCCCCGCGCTGGCCACGCTGGCGCCAGCCTTCTGCTTCCTCGGCTCGATGTTCGCCTCCGTCGACCTGAGCACCGTGGCCTTCGCCCAGGAGCACGGGCACAAGCCGGTCGCCGGGTTCCTGCTCGGCACCTACGCGCTGGGCAGCGCGACCGGCGGCATCTGGTACGGGTCGCGGGCCTGGCGGGCGCCGCTGGAGCGGCGGTTCGTGCTCACGCTGGCCCTGACCGTCTGCGGGGTGGCCACGTTCTGGACCGCCCCCGGCCTGACGGCGCTGGCGCCCGTGCTGTTCTGCTCGGGGATGGCCATCGCCCCGACCCTGATCGCGGGCTTCAGCCTGATCGAGCGGTCCGCGCTGCCAGGCCGCCAGACCGAGGGGATGGCCTGGCTGTCGTCGACGATCTCCGTCGGGGTGGCGGCGGGCTCGGCGGCGTGCGGGCAGGTCGTCGACGCGGGCGGCGCGCGCTGGGGCTACGCCTACGCGGCGTGCTGCGGCGCGGTGACGGTGGCGATCTGCGTGGCCGGGCAGGCGCGGCTACGTGCGGGGCATGCGGGGCAAGCGGCACAATAGGCCGATGACCAGGCATAGCGGCACGCCCGCCGGCGCCGGGAGCACGGGCGCCGGGAGCACGGGCGCCAGGACCGGCGGCACCCCAGCGGGCTGGCGGAACTGGGCGGGGAACGTCACCGCCCGGCCGGCCCGCCAGGCCGCGCCGCGGTCAGCGGACGAGGTCGCCGCCGAGGTCCGCCAGGCAGCCGCGGACGGGCTGCCCATCCGGATGACGGGCACCGGGCACTCCTTCACTCCCGCGGCGGCCACGGACGGGGTGCTGCTGCGGCCGGGCGGGCTGACCGCGATCCGGTCGGTGGACCCGGCCGCCGGGCTGGTGACCGTCGAGGCGGGCTGCCCGCTGCACGTGCTCAACGCCGAGCTGCTCGCCCGCGGCCTGTCGCTGGCCAACATGGGCGACATCCAGGTGCAGACAGTGGCCGGCGCGATCCAGACCGGCACCCACGGCACCGGCCGTGCGCTGGGCGGGATGGCTGCCCAGGTGGCGGGCCTGGAGCTGGTGCTGGCCGATGGCCGCGTGCTGACCTGCGGCCCGGCCGGCGGCGGCGATGGCGGCTACCCCGGCCTGTTCGATGCCGCCCGGGTCTCGGTCGGCGCGCTCGGCATCGTGACGGCGGTGACCTTCCGGGTGGTGCCGGCCTTCCTGCTGACCGCCCGCGAGGAGCCGATGGCCTGGCCGGACGTGCTCCGCCAGCTCGATGAGCTGACCGCCGGCAACGAGCACTTCGAGTTCTTCTGGTTCCCGCACAGCGAAGGCTGCCTGACCAAGCGCAACAACCGGTCAGACGGCCCGGCCCGGCCGCTGCCGCGATGGCGCTACCTGCTCGATGATGAGTTCCTGTCCAACACCGTCTTCGGGCTCACCACCCAGCTCGGCCGCCTAGCCCCGGCCACCATCCCGGCCGTCAACGCGGTGGCGGCCCGCGCGCTCGGCGCCCGCACCTACACCGACGCGGCCTGCCGCGTGTTCACCAGCCCGCGCCGGGTCCGCTTCAAGGAGCAGGAGTACGCGGTGCCGCGCGCGGCGCTGGCCGACATCCTGGGCGAGATCCGGGCCCTGATCCGGCAGCACGACTGGCGGATCAGCTTCCCGGTCGAGGTGCGAGTCACGCCCGGCGATGACATCTGGCTGTCGACCGCCTACGGCCGCGACTCGGCCTACATCGCCATCCACGTCCAGCGGACCGCCCCGCACGAGCAGTACTTCGCCGCCGTGGAGGCCGTCATGACCGGCGCCGGAGGCCGCCCGCACTGGGGGAAGATGCACACCCGGACCGCGGAGTACCTGGCCGGGGTCTACCCCCGGTTCGCCGATTTCGTCGCGCTGCGCGACACCCTGGATCCTGAGCGTAGGTTCGGCAACGCCTACCTGACCCGGGTGCTGGGGTCCTGACGGCGCGTTTGTGACGCGAGCGCGGCCAGGGGACTAGTCTCGCTGCATGACTAGGGAAGGTGGCCAGGCAACGGGGGGCGGGCCGCCGCGCCGGCGTGATGCTGCTGAACGGCAGCCCGCCGGCGCGCCAGGCAAGTCCCGCCCAGAGCCAGGCCCGGCCGTGCGGCCGGCCAGCACCACCGCCAGCGCGACTCACGGCACGGCCGCCAGGACCAGGCCGCCGTCGCTGCGCGGCGGCGAGCCCGCGCAGGGCCGGGCGCTGGGCCGCCAGGGCCAGAAAACCGTCAGCAAGCTGCTGGAAGCCGGCCTCGCGGAGTTCGACGAGCGCGGCTTCCAGGCAGTCCGGGTCGACGACGTGGTTCGCCGGGCGAGTACCTCGCACGGCACCTTTTACCTGTATTTCTCGAATAAGGACGACCTGTTCAAGACCCTGCTCCGGGACGCGCTCGATGACATGAAGGTGATCACCGACGACTTCCCGGTGGTGACCAGGAACGACTCCGGCAAGGCCGCGCTGCGCTCGTGGGTGCGCAAGTTCTTCGACGTCTACGCGGCGCATGCCACGGTGATCCGCATCCTCAGCCAGGCCGACGTCGTCGGCGAGGAGGTCTACGGCGACGGCCTGCAGCTGTTCTTCCGGGTCGCCGAGGCGATTACCCAGGGCATGACGGCCGGCGCCCGGGTCGGCGAGGCCGCCATCGAGGCCGGGGAGGCGGGCGGCGGCCACGCCGAGCTCACCGCGGTGGCCTGCCTGATGATGCTGGAGCGGGTGAATTACCTGTTCAGCGTGGAGGTGCGGCTGCCCAGGGACGAGATGATCGACCGGGTCAGCGCCATCATCTACGCCGCCTTCCACCACGCCTGACCAGGTCAGGGCATGGGGCAGAATCGGTAGCGTGCGATTCCTGACTCCGCCTCCCCACGACCTGACCTACAGCGATGTCTTCCTGGCCCCGCGCCGGTCAGCCGTCGGGTCCCGGCTCGATGTGAGCCTGGCCACCGGCGACGGCAGCGGCACCACGATCCCGGTCATCGTCGCCAACATGACGGCGGTGGCCGGGCGGCGGATGGCCGAGACGGTGGCCCGCCGCGGCGGCCTGGCCGTCCTGCCGCAGGACATCCCGGCCGACGTGGTCGCCGAGGTGATCGCCTGGGTGAAGGCCCGCGACCTGGTCCATGACACCCCGCTGACGCTCGGCCCGGCCGACACCACCGGGCACGCGCTGAGCCTGCTGCCCAAGCGGGCGCACGGCGCGGTGATCGTGGTCAGCCCCGACGGCCGCCCGGTGGGCGTGGTGACCGAGGCCGACTGCACCGGGGTCGACCGGTTCACCCAGCTCAGCCAGGTGATGTCGGCCGACCCGCTGACGATCCCGGCCGGGACCGACCCGGAGCGCGCGTTCGAGGTGCTGCATGCCGGGCGGCACCGGCTGGCGCCGGTGGTGGATGAGTCCGGGCGCTGCGTGGGGATCCTGACCCGCACCGGCGCGCTGCGCGCGACGCTGTACCAGCCGGCCACCGACGCCGGCGGGCGGCTGCGGGTCGGCGCCGCGATCGGCATCAACGGCGACGTGGCGGCCAAGGCCAAGCTGCTGCTGGACGCCGGCGCCGACCTGCTGGTGGTGGACACCGCGCACGGGCACCAGGACAAGATGCTGCACGCGCTGCGGGCGGTGCGCGCGCTCAGCCCGGCGGTGCCGGTGGCGGCGGGCAATGTGGTCACCGCGGCGGGGGTGGCCGACCTGGTCGAGGCCGGGGCCGACATCGTGAAGGTCGGCGTCGGGCCGGGCGCCATGTGCACCACGCGGATGATGACCGGCGTGGGCCGGCCGCAGTTCACCGCGGTGCTGGAGTGCTCGGCCGAGGCCCGGCGGCTGGGCGCGCACGTGTGGGCCGACGGCGGCGTCCGCTACCCGCGCGATGTCGCGCTGGCGCTGGCCGCGGGCGCGGCCAACGTCATGATCGGCTCCTGGTTCGCCGGCACCTGCGAGTCGCCGGGCGATGTGTTCCGGGACGCCGACGGCCGCCTGTACAAGGAGAGCTTCGGGATGGCGTCGGCCCGCGCCGTGCGGCTGCGCTCGGCCGCCGACTCGGCGTTCGACCGGGCCCGCAAGGAGCTGTTCGAGGAGGGCATCTCCACCTCGCGGATGTACCTGGACCCCAGCCGCCCGGGCGTGGAGGACCTGATCGACTCCGTCACCGCGGGGCTGCGCAGCGCGTGCACCTACGCCGGCGCCGACACCCTGGACGGGCTGCACGACCACGCCATCGTCGGGATCCAGGGCGCGGCCGGCTACACCGAGGGCATGCCGCTGCCCACCGGCTGGTAGCCGGCTGGCCGGGCGCCGCCGCCCGCTGCGCGGCCGCGCGGTGCGGGTGCCCCCGCCAGGCCGGGGCCCCGCTCCCGTCCCGCGCTGCGTAGCCAGGGCCAGGAACTGCCGCCGGGCCGCCCCGGCCGCGGCATAAGCCCGGTAAGCCGCAGTGCGGACAGGTCGTACTTGTCGCGCCTTAGCCGGGCCTGAGATGCTGTGGGCGGCCCGCCACCGCCCCACTGGAGCATCATGCGCCTGCTGACAGCATCCAGAGTCGGCATCATGGCGGGCACCGCCAGCGTCCTGCTGGCCGCACTCGCCCTCCCGGTCACCGGCCCGCTGCCGGCGCCGCCCGCGGCCGCCGCGGCCCGGCCGGCTGCGTCGCCGGCCTCATCTGCCGCAGCGGCTCCGGGCCCGTCATCATCGGCGACGCCGGGGGCACCCGCAGCTGCGGCGCCCGGCGCCCCGGCATCGCCGGCCGCCGCGGCCAGGCCGGCCAGGTCAGTCACGCCGGCCGCTGCGCCGGCCGGGATCACCGCTAAGGCGGCTGACCTGGTGAACTCCACGGCCGGGCGGTGGCTGTGGAGCCGGCGGCTCACCCACCGGCGGCCGATCGCCAGCATCACCAAGGTGATGACCGCGCTGGTGGTGCTCCGCTCGCCGCGGCTGGAGCGGAAGATCAGGGTTCCGGCGGCGGCGGTGAGCTACGCGCGCGACCATGACGCGGGCAGCGCGGGCCTGCATGCCGGGGATGTCCTCACCGCGCGCCAGCTGCTGGAGGCGATGCTGCTGCCGTCGGGCGCGGACGCCGCCTACACGCTGGCCCGCGCTTACGGGCCGGGCTGGCGCGCGTTCGTGAAGAAGATGAACACCACCGCCGGGCGGCTGGGCATGACCGACACCCACTTCGCCAACTTCGACGGGCTGCCGTACCCGGGCGAGTGGTCGACCTACGCGACGCCGCGGGCGCTGCTCCTGCTGGCCGCCGCGGCGATGAAGTCGAAGGTCTTCCGCGGCATCGTGCACCAGCGCGTGCACAACCTGGCGCCGACCAGCGAGCACCACGGCTACTCCTGGCACTCCACCAACCTGCTGCTGAGCCGGTACTCCGGCGCGCTGGGCATCAAGACCGGCTACACCAGCGCCGCCGGCTACTGCCTGCTGTTCGCCGCGGAGCGGGGTGGCGTCACGCTCACCGGCGTGGTGCTGCACAGCACGGCGACCAGCCCCGGTACCCGGTTCACCGCCGCGGCCCGGCTGCTGAACTGGGGGTTCCGCCGGGTGAGCGCAGCCGAGGCCGCCTTGCGGCAGGCCCGCGGGCCGGTCCGGGCGTGATGCCCGGCTTAGTGCTTTCGTATGCTCCTGTCGGAGCGCACACCAGCCGCACGCCCGCAGGGCAGGAAGCAGGCACACAATGACGGGAGCCGAGATCCTCGCCCGGCACGGCCTGACCAGCGAGCCGGAGGCCGCCGTCAGCCCGGCGCGGTTCCCCGACGGCGCCCACTACCGGATCGAGATCCCGAGCGTCGAGGGGCCGGCCGTGCTGCGCGCGGTCGCCGAGGCCGCGGCGCAGGCGGGAGTCACGGTCAACCGGGTGTCCCAGGGCAGCGGCGCGATGCTGCTCAGCGAGGCCGAGCTGGCCGAGATGGCGCGCATCGGCGCCGACCACGGCATGGAGGTGTCGCTGTTCGTCGGGCCGCGCGAGGAGTGGGACATCGGCCGGTCCGCGCACGCGGCTGACGGGCCGCAGCTGGCCGGCCAGCTGCGCGGCATGCGCCAGCTGCGGTACGCGCTGGACGACGTGCTGCGCGCCGTGGACCAGGGCATCCGCGGGTTCCTGATCGCCGACTACGGGCTGCTGCAGCTGGTCAGCGAGCTGCAGGCGGCCGGCGAGCTGCCGCCGTCGGTGGTGTGGAAGGTGTCGGCGGTGATGGCTCCGTCCAACCCGCTGACGCTGCGCCAGCTGGAGCGGCTGGGCGCCTCGACGGTCAACGTGCCCGCCGACGTCACGCTCGGCCAGCTGGCCGAGATGCGCGCCGCCGCCAGCGTGCCGATCGACTTGTACGTGGAGGCGCCCGATGGCATGGGCGGCGTCGTGCGCAGCCAGGAGTCGGCCGACCTGGTGTCGGCGGCCGCGCCGATGTACGTGAAGTTCGGGCTGCGCAACGCGCGGCCGCTGTATCCCAGCGGGCTGCACCTGCAGAGCGACGCCGCGGCGATCGCGCGCGAGAAGGTGCACCGCGCGGCGGTCGCGCTGGAGTGGATCGCGCGCAGCGGCCGGGAGCTGGTCCAGTCCGGGCCCGGCGCGAAGGGGCTCGGGGTCCCGGAGCCGTAACTGGCGCGAGCCATAATGGCGCGGCCGTAATGGCGCGGCGCGGGGCCCGGCGGTGTAGAACTGGGATTGCAGGGAACACGGCTGGTGTGGTCAGGCTGCGTCACTCGCGGGCCGCCCCCGGCGGTGCGATCCCCTGCTGCCGGTCTGAATGAACTCGTTCTCCCGCCCGCTACGGCTGGCCGAGGCCACCGGGATGCTGTCCCTGGTGACCGACCTGTCGATGGGGATGCCGCTGGAGCACGGCCTGCGCACCGCGATCCTGGCCGTCCGCATCGCCCGCGCCCTGGACCTGCCCGAGGACGAGCAGGTTACCGTCTACTACACCGGGCTGCTGCACTTCGCCGGGTGCACGGCCGAGAGCGAGATCGACGGGCGGTTCTTCGGCGACGAGCTCGCGGCCAGGCCGCGGATGGTCGGGACGATGTTCGGCTCGCGGGCCGAGCTGCTGAGCATGGCGGCGCGGACCGCGCACCAGGGCGCGCCGCCGTTCACCCGGGCGGCGATGATGGCCCGGGCGGCGTTCGGCGGGCTGGCCGAGTTCCGCCGGTGGGCGGTCAGCCACTGCGATGTGTCCCGGCTGCTCGGCGCGCGGATGGGCCTGTCCGCCGACGTCCAGCTGGCGCTGACGCACCTGTACGAGCGCTATGACGGCAAGGGGATGCCCGGCCAGCTGCGCGGCGGCCAGATCCCGCAGGCGGTCCGGCTGATGCACGTCGCCCAGGACGCCGACGTGGCCTGCCAGCACGGCGGCCCCGAGCTGGCCCTGGCGATCCTGGCCAGCCGGTCCGGCTCGGGCCTGGACCCGCAGGCCGTGGCGGTCGCCCTGGACGCCGGCAGCAAGCTGTTCGAGGGACTGGACGCGCCGTCGGTGTGGGATTTCGCGCTGGCCAGCGAGCCGGGCCCGCAGCCGGTCATCAGCGAGGGCCGGCTGGATGACTGCCTGTCGGCGGTGGCGGACTTTGCCGACGTCAAGAGCATGTGGATGATCGGGCACTCCCGCGGCGTGGCGCGGCTGGCCGAGGAGGCGGGGGTGGTCGCCGGGCTGCCCGCCGCCGACGTCCTGCAGCTGCGGCGGGCGGCGCTGGTGCACGACATCGGCCGGGTCACGGTGCCGGTCAGCGTGTGGGCCAAGCCGGGACCGCTGACCCGCGGCGAGCGCGAGCAGGTCCGGCTGCACTGCTACCAGAGCGAGCGGGTGCTGGCGGCCGCGCCCGCGCTCGCCCCGCTGGCCCGGCTGGCCGGCTCGCACGGCGAGCGCTGCGACGGCTCGGGCTACCATCGCGGCGCCCGCGCCGCCGACCTGCCGCTCACCGCCTGGCTGCTGGCCGCCGCCGACTGCTACCAGGCGATGCGCGAGCCGCGGCCCTACCGGGACGCGCTGCCGGCGCAGGAGGCCGCCGCGCAGCTCAGCCAGGATGCCCGGCGCGGCCTGCTGCCGCCGGAGGCGGCCAACGCGGTGCTGGTCGCCGCGGGCCAGACGCCGGGCCCGGTGCGCCGGCCGGCCGGGCTGTCCGAGCGCGAGTGCCAGGTGCTGGGCCTGCTGGCCCGCGGCCTGGCCACCAAGCAGATCGCCCGGCGGCTGAGCATCTCGCCGAAGACCTGCGACCACCACATCCAGCGCGTGTACGGCAAGGCCGGCGTGTCCACCCGGGCCGGGGCGACGATGTTCGCGCTGGAGCACGGGCTGGTCACCTTCGACGACGAGAGCGGCGGCCGGGCCGCGCTCGGCCCGGGATAGGGAATTCTCCCGACTGGCCGCGCCCGGCCGCGCCCTTTACCGTCTCCCGTGATGCGCAATATCAGGAGGTGTCACGGGTGCTGTCACGGCCAGGCAGCGACGCACTGGCGCGGGCGCACGCCCGGCCGCTGCGCGCCGCCGAGCTCACCGCGATTAGCGCGGGTCGCCGGCTCTACCGCACCGGGATGATCAGCGCCGACGCGACCGTGAACACGATCATGTTCCACACCCCCAGCCTGGAGACGGCCGAGCTGGAGGCACTGGAGCAGGTCGGGCAGCGCTCGTTCGGCATCTGCGCCCGGGCCGGCGTGCTCTATCAGCAGGCCGCTGACCTGCTGGCCGAGCTGCGCGAGGAGGAGCCAGGCGGTCCGCCGGAGCCAGGGCCCGAGCGCCCTCAGCTGGTCTGACCCCGGCCTGATCCGGGACAGGTCAGGGCCGGACCGGGCGCATCAGCTCAGCGCCAGGCCGCCACGGCGGGCGGCGCGGCAGCACGGCAGGAGCCCGGCCGGACGCCCCCCGCCGGGCTGGTGAGCAGCCAGGCACCGGGATTCCCGGCGAGCCTGGCGATCCGGACTTCCCCGGCTGGCCGGTACGAGGGGGGCGGCCAGCCGGGGTGGTCTGGCCCGCGGCGGGCGCTCAGGCCGGCAGCGTCCTCAGGAAGTCGATGAGCCCGGCGAAGTAGGCCTGCTGATCGTCGTACATGGCCAGGTGGCTGCCCTCCGGGCAGTACAGGTAACGGCCGGCGGGCAGGCGGGCGGCCATCTTCTCCATGTGCGCGGGGTCCATCGTGTCGTAGCGGGCGCCGATCACCAGCGTCGGGACGGTCACCTGCCCCAGGTCACCCGACCGGTCCCAGGCGTACAGGCTCGCGCTGGCGCTGATGCCCAGCTCGCTGGGACCCTGCATGGACACGTAGATGGCCGGGTTGATGTGCGCGAAGCCGCGCTGCACCGGGTCGGGCCAGTCGCCGGGCGCCATCCGCAGCACGTGATGGATGTAGTGCTGCTCGCCGAGCAGCTCCATGTAGCGCGGGTTCTCGGTCTCGCCCCGCTCCTCCAGCGCCTGGATCTCGGCCAGCTTGCCGGTGTCCATCTCGGGCATCAGCACGTCACGGGCGTAGGCGTTGTAGTCCGGGACCGAGGACATCATGTTCGAGATGACCAGGCCGCGCAGGTGCTGCTGGTAGGCCAGCGCGTATTCCAGGGCCAGGATGCCGCCCCAGGACTGGCCGTACAGCACGAAGCTGCCGCGCTCCAGGCCGAGGGCCTTGCGGACCTGCTCGACCTCATCGACGAACCGGCCGGTGTCCCACAGCGAGGGGTCCTCGGGCTGGTCACTGAACCCCGAGCCGAGCTGGTCGTAGTAGTAGTACTCGATGCCGGCCGCGGGCAGGAAGCTGTCGCAGGCCTCCAGGTACTCGTGGGTGGCGCCGGGGCCGCCGTGCAGCAGCAGCACCTTCAGGTCCGGGTTGTTGCCGACTCGCTTGGTCCACACCCTGAACTCGCCCGCCGGGGTGGTCACCGGGATCATCCGGGCGCCGCCGCTGATCATGTCGTCCCGGCCGGAGTAGTCCAGGTACCCGCTCATCCGCACGCTCCCTCTCGTGCCGGGGCCTGCGCGCGGCCGCGCACCCCGGTGGCTCATGATCACGTCATGATCGCCGACAGCCTAGGCGAGCGGGCGCCGGCGCGGCTAGAGGCCGGCCGGCGGGGTGCACGGGTGCGGGCCGCGGCGGCGCGGCTCAGAGCCCGCGGCTCAGGCGACCACGTTGGGGCTGGCCGCCGCGGGCACCGCAGCCAGCAGCCAGCCGCCGATGCGGTCCAGCAGGGCGGGCGTGGACCCGGACTCAGCGTGCCCGAAGCCGGGGATGATCCACAGTTCCTTGGGCTCGCGGGCGCCGGCGTACAGCTGCTCGGCGTGGTCGACGGGGAAGAACTCGTCCTGGTCGCCGTGCACGATGAGGACCGGGGCGGGCGAGATCCGCGCGGCGGCATCGGCGGGCGGCATCGGCACCGGGTCCCAGCGGCCGCCGCTGATCCGGGTGTTGAGGAACGTGCTGGCGATCAGCCGGCCAGCCCGGTGCTCGATGGCGAAGTGCACCCGGCGCATGGCCCTGGTGCCGCGGTAGTACCAGCGGCCGGGCCCGCTGACCGACACCACGGCGTCGACCCCGCCGACCAGGCCGGCGTGGCGCAGCACGATCGAGGCACCCATGGAGAACCCGACCGTGGCAATCCGGGTGTAGCCCAGCTCGCGCGCGTAGGCCACGGCCGCCTCGACGTCCCTGATCTCCCGGTCCCCCAGCGTGGAGGCGCCGCCGGAGCGGCCATGGCCGCGGAAGTCGAAGGTCACCACGCCGCCGAAGCGGCTCAGCCGCCGCACCACCCGCCACACAGCCGGGCGCTGCCAGTTCAGCGTGAACCCGTGCGCGACCACTATTCCCAGCTCGCCGTCGCCGGGAACGTGCACCGCCTCGACGGGAACGCCGTCCTCGGTCACCAGGGTCACGGCCTTCAGCACGGGCTTAGTCATGCGCCTATTGTGCTCGCCCGCGGACTTCGACAATCTGGTGGAGCCTCGCGCCGGCGGCTGCCGCGCGAGCCCGACCGCCCGCAGGAGGCCGCTTTCATGTCCGTCCTTGACCAGCTTGTTACCGCTATCGGGTCCGGAGCGATCGAGGTCGTTGACCTGACCGCCCGGCTGGAGTCCTCGACCCCGGTGATCCAGCTCCCGCCCCCGTTCGCGAACACGGTGCCGTTCTCGCTGCGCGAGGTGAGCCGCTACGACGACCGCGGCCCGGCCTGGTACTGGAACGACATCACCACCGGCGAGCACACCGGCACCCACTTCGACGCTCCGGTGCACTGGATCACCGGCCGGGACGGCCAGGACGTTGCCCAGGTGCCGGCGCAGAGCCTGATCGCCCCGGCCGTGGTGCTCGACTTCAGCGCCCAGGCCGCCGCCGACCCGGACTTCCTGCTGGAAGTGGACCACATCAAGCAGTGGGAGGCCGACCACGGGCCGCTGCCGGCGGGCGGCTGGCTGTTCTACCGCACCGGGTGGGACGCCCGGTCCGGCAGCCAGGAAGAATTCCTGAACGCCAGCGAGACCGGTCCGCACACGCCGGGCATGTCGGTGGAGTGCGCCCGGTGGCTGGCCGCCGAGGCCCCGGTCATGGGCCTGGGCGTGGAGACGGTGGGCACCGATGCCGGCGCCGCGCACTCGTTCGACCCGCCGTTCCCGTGTCATGCCTCGCTGCTCGGCGCCGGCAAGTACGGGCTGACCCAGCTGCAGAACCTGGCCCGGCTGCCGGTCACCGGCGCGGTGATCATCGCCGGTCCGCTGCCGATCACCGGCGGGTCGGGCAGCCCGGCGCGGGTGCTGGCCCTGGTCGAGCGCAGTGCCTGACGAGGACGGGCCTGACGCCGGCATGCTGGTCAGCGACGCGGTCGCGCAGGCGCTGACCGAGCTGGGTGCCGACACCGCCTTCGGGCTGGTTGGCAGCGGCAACTTTCATGTCACCAACGCCCTGATCGCGCGCGGCACGCGGTTCATCGCCGCCCGGCACGAGTGCGGCGCGGCCAGCATGGCCGACGCATGGGCCCGGCTCACCGGGCGGCCCGGCGTGCTGACCCTGCACCAGGGCCCGGGGCTGACCAACGCGCTGACGGCGATCACCGAGGCGGCCAAGAGCCGCACGCCGCTGCTGGTGCTGGCGGCCGACGTGAGCGCGGCGGCGAAGCTGTCCAACTTCCGTATCGACGTGGCGGCGATCGCCGCGGCGGTGGGCGCCACCCCGGCCCGGCTGCACTCGGCGGGCCTGGCGGTGGACGACACGGTGCGCGCCTACCGGACGGCCGAGCGGGAGCGGCGCTGCGTGGTGCTGGCCCTCCCGCTGGATGTCCAGGCCAGCGAGTGCGCCTGGCCGGGCGGCGGCGCCGGGATCGCGGCGGCGGGCCCGGACGCGGCAGCGGGGGCGCAGGACCCCGCTGCCGTGGCGGGGGCACCGGACCAGGGCGCGGTGACGGCGCTGGCCGAGCAGCTGCGCCGGGCCGAGCGGCCGGTGTTCGTGGCCGGGCGCGGCGCCCGGTCCAGCGGCGCGGCGGCCCGCGGCGAGCTGGAGCGGCTGGCTGCCGCGTGCGGGGCGCTGCTGGCCACCTCGGCCGCGGCCAAGGGCCTGTTCCGCGGCAGCCCGTGGGACCTGGACGTCAGCGGCGGCTTCGCCACGCCGCTGGCCGCCGAGCTGATCCGCGGCGCGGACCTGGTGGTGGGCTGGGGCTGCTCGCTGAACATGTGGACCATGCGGCACGGCACCCTGATCGGCGCGGATGCCGCGGTAGCCCAGGTGGACCTCGATGCCGCGGCGATCGGCGCGCACCGCCCGGTCACCCTGGGCGTCACCGGGGACGTCACGGCGACGGCCCGCGCCGCGGCCGGGCTGCTGGAGGGGACCAGCGAGGGCTACCGCACGGCGGCGGTCGGCGACCGGATCGCCGCCGAGGGCCGCTGGCGGGACGTGCCGTTCGCCGACGACAGCCACGACGGCCGGATCGACCCGCGCACGCTTACCATCGCGCTCGATGACCTGCTGCCCGCCGAGCGCGTCGTCGCCGTCGACTCGGGCAACTTCATGGGCTACCCGAGCATGTACCTGTCGGTGCCGGACGAGGCCGGGTTCACCTTCACCCAGGCCTACCAGTCGGTCGGGCTGGGGCTCGGCTCGGCGATCGGGTCGGCCATCGCCCGCCCGGACCGGCTGACGGTGGCCGCGCTGGGCGACGGCGGTGCCCTGATGGGCGCCAGCGAGCTGGAGACGGTGGTCCGGCTCGGCCTGCCGATGGTGATCGTCGTGTACGACGACGAGGCCTACGGCGCCGAGGTGCATCACTTCGGGCCGGACGGCTACCCGCTGGACACGGTGCGGTTCCCGGCCGCCGACCTGGCCGCGATCGGCCGCGGGTACGGCTGCGCGGGCGTGACCGTCCGCGAGCCGGGTGACCTGGACCCGGTCCGCGAGTGGGTAGCAGGCCCGCGGGACCGGCCGCTGGTCATCGACGCCAAGGTCACCGGCGACCGCGGCTCCTGGTGGCTCGAGGAGGCGTTCCGCGGCCACTAAGCCAGGCCCCGGCCGGCTGCGGGCGGCTGGAGCCCCGGCGGCCTGGCTGGCTGGTTCTGCGGCTGGCCGGGTCCTCGGCCGGGCCTGCCCGGCGCTGCGTCGTTCTGCCTGGCCGGCAGGTTCCCGGGCCCGGTGCCGGCGCGCCCGGCTCGATCCGCGCCCGCGGATAGCCGGCGCTGCCCGCAGCAGTCCGGGCCGCCCGCCAGCGCGCGGGCAGCCCGGGCCGGGAACGCAAACCCTCGCTAGTCGGTCAGGACCTTGTCGGATTCCGCGGCTGACCCGCGGGCCGGGGCTGCACCGTTCGCCGCGGCTGAGCCGCCGGGCGGGGCCGGGCCGCTGGCCGGCGCGGGCGGTTCGCCGGGCCGGGCGGCAACTCCGGCCAGGACCGGCTCCTTCTCGGCCTCCGGGTTCTCCTCGGGCTCCTGGTCGGGGTAGGCCACTTCGCCGTGGATGGCCTTGTCGCCGGTCTCCAGCTGGGCGTCGTCCATGCGCAGGCTGGTGAACAGCCTGATGACGCGCAGCACCAGGTAGGTGCCGACCGCCGTCCAGGCGATGACCGACAGCGCGGCGCCGGCCTGGATCAGCAGCTGGCGCGGGTGGCCGTAGAACAGGCCGGCCGTCGTGACATCCGGGTTCTTGCCCAGGCCCAGGTAGACCACCATCGACGGGTTGGCCAGCAGGCCGGTCAGCAGGCCGCCGAGCAGGCCCGCGAAACCGTGGGTGTACACCACGCCGAGCGCGTCATCAACCCGGTTGAACGGCCACACCCGGCGCGGCAGGTAGGTGAACAACACCCAGACCAGCACCGAGCAGACCAGCCCGATGACGATGGCGCCGGCCCCGTTGACGTAGCCGGCGGCCGGGGTGATCCCGACCAGGCCGCAGATCATGCCGTTGACGGCGCCCAGGAAGGTCGGCCTGCGGTCCTTGCCGGCGGTCATGTCCAGGACGATCCAGGCCATCGTGGCCACGGCGGCGGCCAGGTTGGTGTTGACGAGCGCCGCGGTGGCGTCGGCGCCGGCGAAATACGGGTCACCGCCGTTGAAGCCGTTCCAGCCCAGCCACAGGATCCCGGCGCCGAGCGCGACGAACACCAGGTTGCTCGGCCGGCCGCGCTGGCGGTCGGTGCGCAGCCGGGGCCCGACCACGGCCGCGGTGACGAACCCGGCGACGCCCGCCGCCAGGTGGATGACGTAGCCGCCGCTGAAGTCCAGCGCGCCCTTCTCGGCCCAGAAGCCGCCGCCCCAGATCATGAACGCGTTCACGGTGTAGACGAAGGTGATCCAGAGCGGGATGAAGATCAGCCAGACCTTGAACTTGATCCGGCCGAGCACGGCGCCGATAAACAAGATCGGCGTGATC
This sequence comes from Streptosporangiaceae bacterium, assembly GCA_035763085.1. Lineage (GTDB taxonomy): Bacteria > Actinomycetota > Actinomycetes > Streptosporangiales > Streptosporangiaceae > DASUBV01. Next base: position 19,563 of record DASUBV010000042.1, read on the forward strand.
GCGGCAAAGACGAACTGGAAGTAGACCAGTGATCCCTGCGGGAACTTCAGGTCCGGCATCAGGCCTTTCAGCATCGGGATACTGGCCTGAGCCTGCTCTCCGGAGGCACCTAGCACGTTCCCCGGCTTACCGAGGAAATGCCCGAGCCAGGGCTCGCCGAAGCCCATCTTGAATGCAAACAAGACCCACACGATAAGCGTGAGGCAAAAGGCGCTGAACACCATCAGCATGGTGTTCACGGCCCACTTGCGCTGCACGATCCCGCCGTACAGGACAGCCAGGCCCGGGATGCTCATCAGGCCGACCAGGGTCGCCGCGATCATCTGCCAGGCGTTATCGCCAGGGCTGAGCCAGGCTGCGTAGGGATTCAACTCTCCGCCTCCAGAGACTGAAGCGAAGGGCGCCAGGGTCGGCCAGGCAGCGCTGACCAGCACGGTCCCAGCCGACCGCTTCAGGGTGGGCAATCGGTACCTTTCATGTCTGTCATGCATGCGTTTCCGGCACGTTTCCCGCCCGTTACGCCGGCGGCACGATAACGCGGCCGCGGCGGCCGGTATGTTGCCGCGGTGTTACCAGGCCGGCCGTCCTGCGCGCCCGGCGCGCGGGCACCGCGGTGTCCGGCGGCCGCCGGCCCGGCGCCCGCCAGCGCGACTGGCCTGCGGGGATGCCCGGACCGGGGTGATCTCACCCCATGCTCATCTGGTTGTCACGGTTATGTAACAGTGCCGTCTTCGCTCTTTGAGCACGGATACGTCCAGATCTACGCTCCTGGCAGCGCTTCCGGTAAGCGCTTACCCCAGGCCCCAGACGGCGGTGTGCAAGCCACCGCCGCGCCCGGGCAGCCGCCGAGGTAAGCGCTTACCGAGCCTGACCAGGAGGAACATGTGACAACTGGCACCGGCAGCGAGACCGGCCACCCGGCGGGCCAGGCGGCCGTCGTGGCGGCCGGTCGCGGCGCCGGCCCGGCGGGCGGCCTGACCGGCCAGTCGCCGCCCACGATCTACGACGTCGCCCGGGCGGCGGGCGTGTCGATCGCGTCGGTATCGCGGGTACTGAACGGCCGCCGCAACCCGCGCGAGGAGACCCGCGACCGGGTCCTGCAGGCAGTCGCCGAGCTCGGGTTCGTCCCCGACGGCGCCGCCCGGGCGCTGAGCGTCCGGCTCAAGGAGGTCGTCGGCGTCGTCGTCCGGCGGCCGCAGCCGACCGACGACGACGGCGTGTTCGCCGACGAGGACGAGAACCTGCAGTTCCCCGACATGATCAACCGGGGGATGGAGTTCGTCGCCCAGCGCTACGGCTATGACCTGCTGATCCGGTCGGTGGACCTGCACGAGAGCGACGGCCGGCGGATCTTCGCCCTGGCCCGCAAGAGCGACGGGCTGATCCTGCACGACCAGGTGATCAGCACCGAGCAGCTCGCCCGGCTGGGCCGCCAGGTGCCGGTGGTCACCCTGGCCTTCGTGCCGACCCCCACCACCGTGAACGTGCGCAGCGACAACGAGACCGGGATGCGCGAGCTGATCCGGCACCTGGCGGTCGACCACGGCTACGGCTCGATCGGCTACCTGTCCGGCCACCTGGACAGCCCCGACAACCTGGCCCGGTCGGCCACGGTCCGGGCCGAGGCCGAGGCGGCGGGCGTGCAGTTCGTGAACGGTCCGCAGTGGCAGGGCGACTACTCCGCGGCCGGCGGTGCCCGGGTGACTGAGCGGCTGCTGGAAAGCGGCACCGAGCTGCCCCGCGCGATCGTCTGCGGCAACGACCAGACCGCCATCGGCGTGCTCTACGCGCTGGCCCAGCGGCGGATCGACATCCCCGGCCAGGTCGCGGTGGCCGGCTTCGACGACATCCCGGTGGCCCGGCACCTGAACCCGCGGCTGACCAGCGTCCGCCAGCCGATCCAGGACCTGGGCGCCACCGCCTTCGAGACGCTGCACGCGCTGATCAGCCCGGCGCCGGGCCAGCAGGACCTGCGGGGCCGCGACATCGTGCTGCCCACCCGGCTCAACCGCCGGGAAAGCTGCGGCTGCGGCCCCGGCCACCCCGACTCCTTAGTGCTCGCGGGCATGGAAGGACGACAACCGTGAAGATGTTCGCGCGGAAGCTGGCGTTCTACATCGTGACCGCGATCGCCGCGGTCACGGTGGACTTCTTCATCCCGCATGCCATGCCGGGCAACCCGGTCGCGGCGGTGCTGGCCCGGATGGAGGGCAACGTCACGCCGGGGACGATCCGGTCGCTGGAGCTGCTCTACGGGATCGGCTCGCACCAGGGGCTGTGGACGCAGTACGTCAATTTCTGGGACAAGCTGCTGCACGGCGACCTGGGCATCTCGACCAGCAACTACCCGGCCACGGTGTCCAGCGTGATCGGCGGCGCGCTGCCGTGGACGCTGGGCCTGGTCGGCACGGCCACGCTGCTCAGCTTCGTCCTCGGCACGGTCCTGGGCGTGCTGGTCGCCTGGCGGCGCGGCACCTGGCTGGACAACCTGCTGCCGGCCACCACGTTCTTCCAGGCCGCGCCGTACTTCTTCATCGCCTTCCTGGCCCTGCAGCTGTTCTCCACCAACCTGGGCTGGTTCCCCTCCGTGGGCGCCTACAGCCAGGGCCTGGTGTTCCCCGGCTGGGACGCCTCCTACATCGGCGACGTGCTGCACCACGCGCTGCTCCCGGCGCTGACCATCGTGCTGTGCTCGGCGGCGGGCTGGATCGTCGGCACCCGCAACGTGATGCTCACCACGATGGACGAGGACTACGTGCTGATCGCGCAGGCCAAGGGCCTGCCCCGGCAGCGGGTGATCTGGTATGCCGCCCGCAACGCGGTGCTGCCCAGCGTGTCCGGGTTCTCGCTGGCCATCGGCTTCGTGGTCTCCGGCGCGCTGCTGACCGAGATCGTGTTCAGCTACCCGGGCCTGGGCTGGATCCTGCTGCAGGCCGTCGGCAACCGCGACTACCCGCTGCTGCAGGGGATCTTCCTGATCATCACCTTCGCCGTGCTGGCCGCGAATCTCATCGCGGACAGCGTCTACATCTTCCTCGACCCGCGCATCCGGCAGGAGGCCTGACCGATGTCCGTCGTCAGCGGCACCGCGCCGCCCGAGGCAGCCGAGGCGAGCGTCCCGGTCGTCTCGCGCGGCAAGCTCCAGCTGCCCCGCTCGCCGAAACTGCTGATCGGCCTCGGCATCCTGATCGTCTTCATCCTGCTGGCGATCATCGGGCCGGTGCTCGCGCCTTATGACCCCTCGGCCAGCCTGTCGACCACCAGCGGGGTCCCGCACCCGCCCTCGGCCGCGCACCTGCTGGGCACCACCCAGGTCCAGCAGGACGTGCTGTCCCAGCTGCTGGTCGGCTCCCGCAGCACGTTCGTGGTGTCCTTCGTGGCCGGCGTCATCGCCACCGCGCTGTCAGTGGTGCTCGGGGTGACCGCCGGGTACCTCGGCGGCCTGATCGATGACCTGCTGTCGATGCTGGCCAACATCTTCCTGGTCATGCCGGCGCTGCCGCTGCTGATCGTGATCTTCGGGTTCCTGCCGCCATCCAGCGGCAGCAGCGACCTGCTGATCGGGCTGATCATCGCGTTCACCGGGTGGGCCTGGGGGGCGCGGGTGCTGCGCGCGCAGACCCTGTCGCTGCGCGAGCGGGACTACGTCACCTCGGCCCAGGTCATCGGCGAGCGGACCTGGCGGATCATCGGCTGGGAGATCCTGCCCAACCTGCTGCCGATCGTCGCCTCCTCATTCTTGTTCACCGTGCTGTACGGCGTCGGTACCTACACCGCGCTGGCATTCCTCGGCCTGGTCAACACCGAGCACTGGAGCTGGGGCGCGATCATGTTCTGGGCCCAGTCCTCCTCGGCCGAGACCAGCGGCTACTGGTGGTGGTACATACCGGCCGGCCTGCTGGTCGCCTTCCTGGGCACCTCGCTGGCGCTGCTCAACTTCGGCGTCGACGAGTTCATCAACCCGCGGCTGCGCGCGGCGGGGCTGTCCCGGCGGCGGGCGAGGCGGGCCGGGCACGTGGTGCCGCCGCGCCGGTTCGTGCTCGGCCTGACGCCCGTCGTGCGGCCCGCCGACGGCGACGGGAGGAACCGGTGACCGCCGCGGCGGGCCGGCAGTACGCCGGCGAGCCGCTGATCGAGGTGCGCGGCCTGCGGGTGGACTACGGCACCGGGCCCGGCGTGGTGCACGCCGTCGTCGACGCCGACCTGACCCTGCTCAGCGGCACCGTGATGGGCCTGGCCGGGGAGAGCGGCAGCGGCAAGTCGACGCTGGCGTACGCCATGACCCGGCTGTTGCGCGCCCCCGGCATGATCACCGGCGGCGAGGTCTGGCTGCACGGCGGCAGCAAGCCCGGCGGCAGCGGGCACGGTCCGGGCAGTAACGGGGCCCCGGGCCACGACCCGGCGCGCCGGCTGGACCTGCTGGCCGCCGACGAGACCCAGCTCCGCGAGCTGCGCTGGTCGCGCATCGCGGTCGTGCTGCAGAGCGCCATGCACGCCCTGAACCCGGTCATGTCGGTCGGCGCCCAGCTCACCGACGTGCTGCGCGCGCACATGTCCGGCCTGGACCGGGCCGAGCGCCGCGACCGGGCCGGCCGGCTGCTGGAAATGGTCGGGATCAGCGCCGACCGGCTGAGCAGCTACCCGCACCAGCTGTCCGGCGGAATGCGGCAGCGCGTCATGATCGCCATGGCGCTGGCCCTGGAGCCGGCCGTGGTGATCATGGACGAGCCCACCACCGCCCTCGACGTGGTCACCCAGCGGGAGATCCTGCAGGAGCTGACCGAGCTGCAGCAGCAGCTGTCGTTCGCGGTGCTGTTCATCACCCACGACCTGTCGCTGCTGGTGGAGATCGCCGACTCGATCGCGGTTATGTACGCCGGGCGGCTGATCGAGCAGGCCGGCGCCCGGTCCCTGTACCAGGCGCCGCGCCACCCCTACACGCTGGGCCTGCTGAACTCCTTCCCCGGCCTGCACGGCGCGCGGACCCGGCTGACCGGCATCCCCGGCTCGCCGCCCGACCTGCGGGACCCGCCGCCCGGCTGCGCGTTCCACCCGCGGTGCGGATTCGCCCTGGACATCTGCCGGGCCGAGACCCCCGCGCTGCACACGATCGGCGCAGGCGGCCGGGCGGCCGCGTGCTGGCTGCAGAGCGGGCACGGGACGGTACCCGCCGAGCTCGGCCGGCCCGAGCCGGGCGCGGCAGCCGCCGCGCCCGCCGCCGAGGCCGCAGGGAGCCAGGCATGACCACCACGCAGCCCGCCCCGGGCACCGCCAGCGCCCGGCCCGGCGCCCAGCTCGAGGCGCGGAACCTGACCCGGCACTTCACGGTCTCCCGCGGCATCGCCCCGCGCGGCCGCAAGGACCAGAGCGCACGTTCCCGGACCGTGCACGCCGTCGACGACGTGTCGATCACGCTGGCGCCCGGCAGCATCACCGGCCTGGTCGGCGAGAGCGGCTCGGGCAAGTCCACGCTGGCCCGCCTGCTCGCCCGGCTGATGCCGCCCAGCTCCGGCGAGCTGCTGCTGGACGGAGCCGTGCTGCCCGGCGGCCGCCGCGGGCACCGCGAGTACGCCCGGTCCGTTCAGCTGGTCCTGCAGGACCCGTTCTCGTCCCTGAATCCCGTTCATGACGTGCGGTATCACCTGGCCCGGCCGCTGCAGGTGCAGGGCACCTGCCCCGCTGGCATGTCGCTGGACGACGCCATCCTGGGGCTACTGGAGCGGGTCGCGCTGACTCCCGCCAGCCAGTTCATCCGCAAGTACCCGCACGAGCTGTCCGGCGGGCAGCGCCAGCGGGTGGCCATCGCCCGGGCGCTGGCCGTGCAGCCGCGGGTGCTGCTGGCCGACGAGCCGGTGTCGATGCTGGATGTCTCGATCCGGCTGGGCGTGCTCAACCTGCTGGCCGACCTGCGCGAGAGCGACGGCCTGACGATCCTGTACATCACCCACGACATCGCCTCGGCGCGCTACCTGTCCGACACCATCGCGGTCATGTACGCGGGCGAGGTGGTCGAGTCGGGGCCCGCCGAGCAGGTGACCGACACCCCGTCGCACCCCTACACCCAGCTGCTGCTGTCGGCCGCGCCGGACCCGGCCCAGCCGCTGAGCGATCGGCTGCCGGGCCGCGGCGGCGCGCCCAGCCTGGTGGCGCCGCCGGCCGGCTGCCGGTTCCACCCACGCTGCCCGCGCGCCATGGCCATCTGCTCAGCGCAGGCGCCGCCGGCCGCGCAGGTAGCCGCCGGTCACGTCAGCTCCTGCTGGCTGCACACGCCAGATCACGGCGGGGCGAGCGCCCGGCCCGCTTCGGAGGAAAGGGGTGATGAGCCACCGCCTGAGGTACCCGACACCGCCTGACCCATCAACGGGGGACGGCCATGCCCGGCCGGCTCCCCGCGCGACCAGCACCGACAGACCCCGACACGGTCACTCGAAGAAGGCCGGCGATAAGCCGGCCGGGCAAGACGGAGCTTATGTCAATGAGAAAAAACACGATGAAGGTCCTGGCCCTCGCGGCCGTCGCGAGCATGGGCCTGGCTGCCTGCGGCAGCTCAGGCTCCGGCTCCGGGTCCGGAGGCGGCGGCCAGGCGAGCGGTAAGCCGCTCGTGGTCGAGAGCACCCCGCTGTCCCCGTTCACCGACACGTTCAACCCGTTCTCCCAGTCCTCGACTGGCTACGCGATCAACGCGAGCTCCCTGGCTTACGAGCCGCTGTACATCTATAACGTCATGAAGCCCACCCAGGCACCGATCCCGATGCTGGCTTCGGGAGCGGCCACCTGGTCGGACGGCGGCAAGACGCTCACCGTCCCCATCCGCTCGGGCGTGAAGTGGAGTGACGGCAAGCCGTTCACCGCGGCCGACGTGGCCTTCACCTTCAACATGATCAAGGCGAACCCGAAGCTGTACACGGCGGGCGCGCCCGTGGTGACCAGTGCCACGGCCAGCGGGCCGACCTCGGTCACGCTGAAGTTCGCCCAGCCCGAGTACGCGAACCTGTTCTCGATCGGGCAGGTCTACATCGTCCCGCAGCACCTCTGGCAGTCGGTTTCCGACCCGTCCACCTACGCGGACAAGACCCCGGTCGGCACCGGCCCGTACGTGCTGGACAAGTTCTCCCCGCAGGGCATCCTGATGAAGGCGAACAGCACGTACTGGAACAAGGCCTCGATCCACGTGCCCGAGGTGTCGTTCCCGTCCTACAACACCAACTTCAACCTGGTGCAGCCCATCGCCACCGGCCAGATTGACTGGGCCGGCAACTACGTCGCCAACATCAAGCAGGACGTCCTGGCCAAGAGCCCGGAGAACCACACCTACCTGCCCGACGTCCCGTACTTCGCTGACAACAACGTGGTCGGCCTGGTCTTCAACACGACCAAGAAGCCGCTGAACGACCCGGCCGTGCGCAAGGCCATCAGCCTGGGCATCAACCGCCAGCAGCTGTCGGTGCAGGGCGAGACCTCCTACGAGCCGCCGGCCACGTCCTCGGGCGGGCTGCTGCTCCCGACCGACAATAACTACCTCGTGCCGTCGCTGGCCAACGACCTGCCGGGCACCGGTGACGCGGCCAAGGCCGCCGCCGTCCTGAAGGCCGACGGCTGGGCCAAGACCGGCGGCAAGTGGACCAAGAACGGCCAGAAGATCAGCTTCTCGATCTCCGACCCTGTCCCCTACAGCGACTACTACACCGACTCCCAGCTCATCTCCCGGCAGCTCAACGCCCAGGGCTTTGACGTCACGGTGAACGGGATCGGCAACCCGACCACGTGGGCGTCGGACTACGCCAACGGCACGTTCGACACCGCCATCCACTGGAGCAACTCGGGCCCGAACCCCTACTTCATCTACGACGGCTTCGTGGACAGCACCCTGGCCGCCCCGATCGGCAAGCCGGCCGCGGGCGACAACGGGCGCTTCTCCGACAAGGCCACGCAGCAGGCCCTGGCTCAGTTCGCCGGCACGGCTGACCCCGCCGTGCAGGCCACGGCGATCAAGAAGCTGCAGACCATCATGTCCGAGCAGGTCCCGGTCGCTCCGCTGCTGTACGGCGGTGCCTGGTCGGAGACCTCAACGCGGAATTACACCGGGTGGCCCACGGCCGACGATCCGTACATGACGCCGCAGCCGACGGCGCCGTACCTGGAGTACACGATCCTTCACCTCAAGCCGGTCTCCTGACCGGGCCCGGCCTGATCAAGACCGCGGCGGAAGGACACGCGCACCCCGATGAGCGGCTCAGCTGAGCAGCAGGCCCCGCCTGGCCGGATCTCCGGCCAGGCGGGGCCTGCCCCCACCGGCCCTGCCCCGACGAGCACACTGACCCTCCCCCACCTCCGTGAAGAAGCTGCCGACCGGGCGCTGCTCGCCCGGCTGTCGGTGGCCCAGAAGGTGGCGCTGCTGACCGGCGCCGACAGCTGGCGGCTGCCCGGCTGCCCGGCGATCGGCCTGCGGCCCATCGTCACCTCCGACGGCCCGGCCGGCGTGCGCGGCGAGACCAAGGACGAGCGCACGCCGTCGGCCAGCCTGCCCTGCCCCTCAGCGCTGGGCGCCACCTGGGACCCGGACCTGGTCCGCGAGCTGGCTGCGGCCCTCGGCCGGGAGGCGCGCAGCAAGAACGTCGACGTCCTGCTGGCCCCGACCATCAACCTGATGCGCACCCCGCTGGGCGGCCGCGGGTTCGAGTGCTTCGCCGAGGACCCGGTGCTGACCGCGGCGCTGGCCGTGGCCTATGTCCGCGGGGTCCAGGACGCGGGCGTGGCGGCCACGCCCAAGCACCTGGTCGGCAATGACAGCGAGACGCGCCGCTGGGTGTACGACGCGCAGATCGACCCGCACGTGCTGCGTGAGCTGTACCTGGTTCCGTTCGAGGCCTGCGTGACCGAGGCCGGGGCGCAGCTGGTGATGGCCGCCTACAACTCGGTCAACGGCGTCTCCATGACCGAGAACGCGCCGCTGCTGCGCGACCTGCTCAAGGGCGAGTGGGGCTTCGACGGCGTCGTCACCTCCGACTGGCAGGCCACCCGCAGCACCACGGCCACCGCGCTGGCGGGGCTGGACATCTGCATGCCCGGCCCGGACGGGCCGTGGGGTGAGCGGCTGGCCCGCGCGGTCACCGACGGCGAGGTCAGCGAGGACGTGCTCGATGACAAGGTGCTCCGGGTGCTGCGGCTGGCCCGCCGGGTCGGCGCGCTGGCCGGCGACGGCAGCGCGGGCCCGGGCACAAGCGCGGGCCCGGGCTCGGGGAGCCGTGCTGTCAACGGCACCGCAGCCGGGCCGCCGGACCTGGTCGGGCCGGACCTGCTGCGCCGGGCGGCGGCAGCCTCGTTCGTGCTGCTGCGCAACACGGCGGGCGCGCTGCCGATCGACCCGGCCGCGGTCAGCAGGATCGCGGTGACCGGCCCGAATGCGTTCTGGCCGACCATCCAGGGCGGCGGCAGTGCCGGGGTCTTCCCCGCCGGTGAGTCCGCGCCCGCCGGCGCCATCGCGGCGGCCCTGGCCGGGACCGGCACCCAGGTACAGGCAGCACCCGGCTGCCAGACCTGGGAGTCCGTGCCGCCGCCCCCGCACGGCTCGCTGACCGACCCGGACACCGGGCAGACCGGCGTCCGGCTGGAATTCCGCGACGGCGAGGGCGGCCTGATCTTCAGCGAGCACCGCGCGTCCTCCGTGCTCACCTGGTGGGACTCGGTCTCGCCGGAGATCGGCTGGGGCAAGAGCGGGCGGATCGTGCTGCGGGCCGGGTTCCGGGCCGCGCAGTCCGGGCCGCACGCCCTGGGTGCCGCCGGCATCGGCGACCTCACTCTGGAGCTGGATGACAGGCTCCTGGTGGCCGAGACCACCCCGGTTCCCGAGGACCCGGTCGAGGCGATGACCCGGCCCGGCGAGGTCCGGGCCCGGGCCTGGCTGGAGGCCGGCGCGGAGGTGGCGCTGCGGCTGGAACTGCGCCCCGCCGCGGACGGCGCGGGACCGCTGGGCGTGCGGCTGGGCATCGTGCCCGCCGCCGACCCCGAGGCCCTGCTGGCCGAGGCCGCCGCCGCAGCCGCGGCCGCTGACGCCGCTGTCGTGGTCGTCGGGTCGGCCGAGCTCACCGAGAGCGAGGGCTTCGACCGGGCCACCCTGGCCCTGCCCGGCCTGCAGGACGAGCTGATCCGCCGGGTGGCCGCGGTGAACCCGCGCACCATCGTGGTGATCAACGCCGGGATGCCGGTGCTGATGCCCTGGTCGGACCAGGTCCAGGCCATCATCTACGCCTGGCTGCCCGGCCAGGCGATGGGCGAGGCGCTGGCCGACGTGCTGCTCGGGGCCGCCGAGCCGTCCGGGCGGCTGCCGGTCACGCTGCCCGCGGCCGAGGCGGACTGCCCGGTGCTGGCAGCGATCCCCGGCCCGGACGGCAAGCTGCCCTACGCCGAGGGCCTGCTGATCGGCTACCGCGGGTACGACGCGGCCGGGACGCAGCCGCGGTACCCGTTCGGCCACGGCCTGGGCTACACCAGCTGGGCGTACGAGTCACTGGCCCGCGGCGGCGACAGGGCAGCCGGCGGCGAGGTCATAGCCGGCGGCGAGCTCGCGGCCGGGAATGACCTGGAGCTGACGGTGACCATCCGCAACACCGGGGACCGGACCGGCCGCGAGGTCGTCCAGGCCTACGTCGCCGCCCCGCCTGGCGAGCCCGGCAGGCCCGTGCGGGCACTGGCGGCGTTCGGGTCGGCGGTCGCCGGGCCCGGCGAGGCTGCCCGGGTCCGGCTGCGGATCCCGGCCCGGGCCTTCGCGCGGTGGGACGAGCAGGCGGGCGCCTGGGCGTGGCCGGCCGGGGCGTTCGAGGTGCACGTGGGCCGGTCGGCCCGCGACCTGCGGCTGACGGTCCGGGTTCAGCGGACAGCCTGACCGTCAGCCGGCCCGGCCGGGGAACCGGCCGGGCCCGTCAGGGAGCAGGCGGGGCCCCGGATGCGGACGGGGCCCCGCCACCTGCCCGCGGCCCGGCTCCCGCCGCATCGCCCTGATCCGCGCCCGCCCCGGCGCTGCCCGGCCGGGCTGGACCTGGCCGGCCGGGATCCGGCGGGGCCGGGCTGCCCGGCGAGGTGCCCCCGGATGCTGGTCTCGCTGGCTCCGCGCTGGCCTGCCCGGCACTGGCCTGCCCGGCGCTCGCTGGCTCCGCGCTCGCCGGCACCTTGCCTCCGGCCGCCGCGGGCTCGGGCAGCTCGTCCTCCCCCGGCGCCACCAGCTCGGCCTCGTAGCCGTCGACGTTCTCCAGGTAGGCGGCATAATGCCCCTTGCCGCCGGCATACGGATGCTGGTCGGCGAACATCAGCCGCCAGCCGTGCCCCGCCGCTGCGGCGGCTAGCTCGTCAGCCCGCGCCCGGCTCTCCACGTGGAAGGCCAGGTGGTTAAGGCCGGGGCGGCAGCGATCGTGCCGGGTCGCCGTCCGCGCCGGCGACTGCTCGAACACGATGTAGGTCGATCCCGATCGCCAGCTCCGGCCGCCGGGCCAGTCCTGGAAGAGGTCATAACCGAGCTCGCCGAGCAGCCAGCCCCAGGTGGCCGTGGCGCGGTCCAGATTCGGGACCCACACCTCGACGTGATGCAAAGTTCCATGACGTGCCTGATCCACGGACCTATCCTGCCTGGTCAGGGCCCGTCGTACGCGGAGAAACGCCTGTATGGTACTGGTATTACGGTATTTTTTCCGAGTCGGCACCCGAGTCCGCAGTAACTGTCTGATCACGGAACGTCCGCCGGTACGCCAGCGGTGTCGTTGACCGCCAGGACCGGAAGTGATGTCGCAGCGCAGTCGCGTTGCCGAAGCCCGCCCGGTCGGCCACCTCGTCCACCGTGAGGTCGGTTTCCTCCAGCAGCTGCTGCGCCAGCAGGATCCGCTGCCCGGTCAGCCAGCGCTGCGGCGTCGTCCCCGTCTCCTGGACAAAGCGCCGGGCAAATGTCCGCGCCGACATCAGCGCGCGGGCGGCCAGCTGATCCACCGTCACGGCCTCGCCGAGGTGATCGTTCATCCAGGTCAGGATGTCCCGCATGGTGTCACACTCGGGCTCGCCCAGCGGCCGCTCGACGTACTGCGCCTGACCGCCGTCCCGGTGCGGCGGTACCACCATCCGCCGGGCGATCCCGTTGGCCACCCGGCTGCCCTGCTCGCGGCGGACCAGGTACAGGCAGGCGTCGATGCCCGCGGCGGTGCCGGCGCTGGTGATCACCGGGTCGTCGTCGACGTACAGGACCGCGGGGTCCAGCTTGGCGTCGGGGAACAGCCGGGCGAACTGCGGCACGTGCCGCCAGTGCGTGGTGCAGCGCCGGCCATCCAGCAGCCCCGCGGCGCCCAGCACGTACGCGCCGGTGCAGACACTCATCAGCTGCGTCCCGCGGGCCGCGCAGTCCCGCAGCGCCGCCAGCAGCGGCTCCGGATAGCTGACCGGCGCCCGCCTGACCCGCGCATGCGAGACAGCCGTCACGACCACCAGGTCGGCGCCGGCCAGCTGGCTCAGGTCGTGCGGGATGTCGACGGTGAAGCCGCTCACCGATCGCAGCGGGCCGGGCTCGCCGGCCACCAGGCGGAAGTTGTAGGCCGGCAGGCCGTCGTCGCTGCGGTCGGTCCCGAACACCTCGCACAAGACCCCGAGCTCGAAGGCCGTGAACGAGTCGAGGACGACGACCGCGACATTTTCCAGCATGCTGCCAGCATGCCGGAGGCGGTGGCAGGATGTCTATGTCTATGGGCAGAACTGCCACTGTTGGAGGTCTCCCGATCGGGGCAAGACTAGGGCCATGAACAGCCCAGACTCGAAATTCTCGGTCCTGCGGGGCGTGAAGCGAGTGGCCCTCAGGATCGCTGCCATCTTCCGCGAGTGCCATCAGGCGCAGCTCCGGATGACGATGCTGCGCACGGCTCCGGACCGCTACGCGCCCCGGCCGGGCAAGGCGCCCGACACCTACGCCGAGTTCCTGTTCCGCACCTCGGGCACGCTGCTGCACGAGCCGCCGGCGCAGGCCCGCCCGGCCAAGTCGATCCGGTCCCGGTTACCGGCAGCGGGCCAGCCCCGCCGGTGAGCCTGGCCCCGGAGGCCGCGCAGGGACTGCGGCCCGGCGGCCGGATCGTACTGCCGGACGCCGCGCAGGCCCGCGCCCGCAGGGAAGCCGGCCAGATCCACGGCCGCCTCCTGCTCCGGCCTGAGCGCGCACGCCTCAGCCCGGGCAGCAGCTGAGACCTTCCTGGAACTGACTGCTCCGCCATGGTGTCAGGACCCGCTGGCAGCCTGGTGGTAGGAGCGCCCAGCCGGTCTATGAGGCTGATCCGGACGACCCGATCGAGATCCTGAGGGTGCTGCCCGCCCGGCTTCATGACCAGTTCCTCCGCGAGTATTACGCTGCGGCAGCCCTGGCAGCTCGCCAGGCTGGCGGTTACCGGCAGCTCCACGACGTGCTGCGCCGCTGGCGGCTGCCGCCCACTCCGATCCGGGCTTCGCCGACCGCCTCGCCGCAGTTCGCGAAGCGGCCCAGACCAGAAATCTCGCGGGCTCAGTGCCGATCGAGGACGTCGTGCCCGACTGGCACCACCGCAGGTGAGTGACGGCGTTACCGGCTGGCTCCCGGTCAGCCGAGGGTGGTGATCAGCTCCTGGCAAGCCTGCTCGCAACGCCGGCAGGCCTGCGCGCAGACCCGGCAGTGCTCGTGCATCCGGGCATGGTGGCCGCACTCATCGGCACACGACCGGCAGGCGGTCGCGCAGGCCTGGAGGATGGCGCGGGTGAGGTTGGCGTCGTAGCCGGTGTGCCGGGACAGCACCCGGCCTGTGGTGTCGCAGATGTCGGAACAGTCCAGGCAGGTGCGGATGCACTTGACCAGGTCAGCGACTCCGGCCTCGCTCAGGCACGCGTCGGCGCAGGCGGTACAGGTCTGGGAGCAGTCGAAGCACTCGGCGATGCACCGGGCCAGTGCTGCGCGGTCGACGTCGCCGAGGTCGGCCGGGTAGGTGCGCAGCATCTCCTCTGCGTGGGTCATCGCGACCTCCCATCATCGATGCTCAGTGTTCTTGAGCAGTACCCATTCCGCGGGCATGAGCCACCGCGCTGAGGCGGCTTCTTGCGGCGCAGCACGCCGAGCTGGGAGCCTCAGCGGCGCAGCACGACGAGCCACGCTACTTGACACTCAACGACAAGTACTTGACAATACTTGTCAAGAAAAGGGGGCGGAAATGGACGAGCGCCGTGCCCTGGCCGGGGACCTGCGCCGGATCGTGGCCAGCAGGCTGCTCGACGCCCTGGACATCCTGTTCGGCCCCGGCGAGCTGGCGGGCGCCGGCGGACGGCTGCGCGACCTGCTGGAGGCCAGGAGCCAGGCGTGGGCGGATGTGCTGTGCGGGGACGACGACCGGGAGGCCGCGTTCCTGGCCATCCGCCTGGTCGCCGCGCTGTACCCGGGCGACGCGCCGTTCGACCCGCCGGCGGCGTGGTGGGACACGCCATTCGGCCGGGCCGTCGCGCGCCGGGCCGGGCACCCGGCCGCCACCGCGGTGCCGGTGTCGGTCGCCGCGGCCATGCTCGGGATCACCCGTCAGGGTGTGCACGACCTGGCCCGGCGGCACAAGCTCGACCGCGGTCCGGACGGGGCAATTTCCACCGCATCCATCCAGGCCCGCCTCTCCCGCGGCCGCGGCGACCTGCCCGCGGCAACCCTCAGGAGGCAATGAATGACCCGTCCCGCTGACCGGGCGCTGCGACTGGCTGACGATCTCAGCGTCGGCCGCCTCGGCTACGGCGCGATGCAGCTGCCCGGCCCCGGCATCTGGGGACCGCCGCGCGACCATGACACGGCGCTCGCCGTGCTGCGGCGGGCGGTGGCGCTGGGCGTCACGCATATCGACACCAGCGACTTCTACGGCCCTCACGTGGCCAACGACCTGATCAGGGAGGCGCTGCACCCGTATCCCGGCGACCTGGTCATTGCCACCAAGGTCGGCGCGGCCCGCGACGAGCGGCATGGTTTCGAGGCCGCCGCCGAGCCGCGGCAGCTGCGCGACCAGGTCGAGGGCAACCTGGCCCGGCTGGGCCGGGACCGGCTGGACCTGGTGTACCTGCGCCTCGGCGGCGACGGCCTGCTGCCGCCCGGCGAGGTTCCCTTCACCGAGTCGTTCGGGGCGCTGGCCGACCTGCGCCAGCGCGGGCTGATCCGGAACCTCGGCCTCAGCGGCGTCACCACGACCCAGCTAGCCCTGGCCCGGGAGATCGCGCCGGTGGCGGCCGTGCAGAACCGCTTTCACCTGTTCGACCGGTCCAGCGCGGATGTCCTGTCCGCGTGCGAGGCCGCCGGCATCGCCTTCGCGGCCTACTTCCCGCTGGCCGCCGGAATGCTCCGCCCCGGCCTGGACCTGTCCCGGGTGCCGCCCGGCATGGCTCCCTCCGCCGGGCAGCTCGCCGCGCTCGACGAGATCGCCGGGCGGTACCGCGCAACCCGGGCCCAGGTGGCGCTGTCCTGGCTGCTCGGCCACTGCCCGGTCACCCTGGCCATCCCCGGCACCTCCTCGCCCGCGCACCTGGAGGAGAACATGGCGGCAGCCGGGCTGCGGCTGTCCGCCGAGGACCAGACCGTGCTGGACAAGCTGGCCTGAGTCACTGACTGGCGGCACCCGCTAGCCCGGGCCACGCCCGCGGTCAGAACGCCCAGCGGGTGCCGCCGCCGCGATCCTGGGCGGCAACCACGCGGGCGTCCCCCGGGCGTGCGGTCCTGGCGAGCCGCGGCGGCGGTCAGCACCGGTCACAGCGCCAGCACCAGGCGGGCGGCGGACACCGCCCGGCCGGAGGGTGGCGAGCATGGGCGGGCACGATCGCGGGCGGCGGGCGTTCCGGCCGCGCCGGCCAGCCCGCGCCGCGGCCGGCTGTGCAAGGCTGTGCATCGCCGACAACAGGAGGTCCTCATGACTGACGCCGGGCCGGAGCCCGAGCATTCCGAGAGCCCTGACGGTCTGGAGAGCGCCGGGGATTCCGAAGCTCTCCCGGACTCCGAGGGTGCCGAGGACGAGGCACGGCGCAAGTTCCGCGAGGCGCTGGAGCGCAAGCGGGCCCGGGAGACGAGCACGGCCGGCGGGCGCGCGGGCAGCAACTCCGGGAAGGTGCACGGCGTGCACGGCCCCGCTTCGAGCCGCCGCTCGTTCCGCCGTCGGGGCGGCGGCTGAGCAACCGCGATGCCGCGCTGGCCCCCGGGGCCTGCCGCACCGGGTCCGGCGGGCCCGTGACGGTGCCCGGGCCCGCCGGCGTGCGCCGGCGTCAGGCCGACAGGTGACTGCCGAAGAAGCCGAAGACCTTCCCCCAGGCGTCCATCGCCGCCTCGGGCCGGTACATCGGAGCCTGGTAGTACATGAAGCCGTGCCCGGCGCCGTCGTAGCGGTGGAACTCATAGTCCTTGCCGTGCCGCCGGAGCTCCGCCTCGTGC
>DASUBV010000043.1:0-6517 GCA_035763085.1 Streptosporangiaceae bacterium
GTGCGATCAGGAGCGAGCGGTCAGGTAACGGCTCGTGCCCGCTTCTTGCGCTGCTGCTCCCGTGCCTCGGCCGCGCGCACCAGGGTGCACCGCTCGCAGCGGCAGCCCCAGTTCCGGTACCCCGACGGGGTCCCGTGCGGAACATCGGCGAACTTCCTGTCCTGCAGGGACTGCACCCATGCCGCGCGAGCCGCGGACGCAGCTGCCCGGCATTCCGCGCAGCGGCATCCGAGGTTGTTGTAGCTGGATGCCGTCCCGTGAATGCGAATCTCTTTCGTGTCGCTGGTCACCGAGTACCTCCGGCCGCCTTGTGTCCAGCAATCCACCTGGTCATGTACAGAACCCCCAACTCCCGGCGGCGCCGCGTCTCCCCTTTTGTCGTGCTGCGCCTGATTAAGAGACGCTTTACTCACTCATCTGGTGCACATGACTTCTGGCATGCTTTCCGGGCGGCGCGCGGGGGCCGGGTGCTCCCCGGCACGGGCGTGCCGGGGGCGGGCCGGCGGGCGCCCCCGCCGGCGTCCGCGGGGGTGGCGGGAGTGCCCGGCGGGTCAGTGAGCGGGCGCGGTGGCCTGCTGCGCCGGATACGTTGTACCCCGTGAAGCCGACCATGGCCAGGCCGCTGCCGGCGGTGCCCGCGGTTCTTGCCGGGCTGGCTGTCCTGGTCGTGCTGGCCACGCTGCTGGCCCTGGCGGCCCCGGCCAGCGCCCGCCCGGCGCACGCCGCGGCCGCCGGGGCCCCGGCTTCCGCCGCCGCCGTGACCAGCGACGCCGTGTCCCGCACTGTCGGGTCCGGCACTGCCGGGTCCGGCACGGTTAGATCCGGCACCGCAGTGTCCGGCACCGCCGCCGGGACCGCGGCCCGCCCGGTGGTGATCATCGGGATCCCCGGGCTGCGGTGGACCGACGTCTCGCCCGCCGCGACCCCGGCTCTGTGGCAGCTCGCCGAGCACGGCTCGGCCGGGTCCCTGGTGGCGTCGGCGGTGGAGACTTACACCTGCCCGGCCGATGCCTGGCTGACCCTGAACGGCGGGGCCCGGGCCATGGCCCCGCGGCCGTCTCCCGGTACCTGCGCGACGCTGCCCGCGGTGGTACCGGGGCCCGCTCAGGCCAGCGGAAATCAGGGCCGGGCAGCTTCCTGCCGCACCGGCCCGGCACCAGCACCGGCGGGCGGGGCTGCCGGACCGGCGGGCGGCCCGGCGAGGGTGCCCGCACTGGCCGGGCCCGGCGGCATCGAGGCCTACAACCGTCAGTTCAGCTATGACCCGTGCTGGGGACTGCTGGGCACCGCCGCCGGCCCGGGCCGCGCTGCTCTTGCTGCCGGGCCGGGCGCGGCCCTGGCGCTGGCCAGCGCCTCCGGCGCGGTGGCGTCTTACGCACCGCAGGTCACGGCCGGGTTCCGCGCCGCCCTGAGCAGCCACCCGCTGGCCGTCGCCGACCTGGGCGCGCTGCCGGCCGGCGGTCAGCGGGCGCAGGACGTCCGGGCGGCCGACCGGGCCGCTGGCCAGATCATCGCGGCGGCCCCGGCCGGGACGATCATCATGGTGGCCGGGCTCGGCGACGGCAGCGCTCCGCACCTGCGCGCGCTCATCGTGAGCGGCCCGGGATACGGCTCCGGCCTGCTCACGACCGCATCGACCCGGCAGCCGGGCATGGTGCCGATCGCCGACCTGACGCCGACCGTCCTGACCTGGCGCGGGCATGCCGCCGAGATCCCGCCGGGCATTGTCGGCTCCCAGGTCGAGTCGCAGCCGCGCGGGTCGCTGCCGGACGCGATCCGGATGCTGACCGGCCAGGACACCGCAGCGCAGGTCTACCGCGACACCCTGGCCCCGTACTTCCTGATCTACGGCTTCGGCGAGGGTGTCATCCTCGGCCTGATCGCGCTGCTGCTGCGCGGCAGCAGCCCGGACCGGCGCCGGCGCCGGCGGTCCGCCTACCGGATAGCCGCGGTGATCATGGCGTCGGTCCCGGCCGGGAGCTTCCTGGCCAGCCTGGTGCCCTGGCCGGTGCTCCCGCATCCGGCCCTGCTGCTGTACGGGGTCGGGCTGGCCTGGTCGGCGGTGATCGCCGCTATCGCCCTGGCCGGACCCTGGCGGCGTGACCCGCTGGGCTCACCAGGCTTCATCGGCGCCGTGACCGTCGCGATTATCGGCGGCGACGTGGTGACCGGCTCGCATCTGCAGCTCGGTACGCCGTTCGGGCTGTCGGCGCTGGCGGCCGGCCGGTTCTACGGGATCGGCAACAATGCCGTCGGCGTCTATGCCCTCGGCGGCATCCTGTGCGCGGCCTGGGCCGGGAGCGCGGTGCTGCGCCGGGGCGGCGGCCGAAGCCGGGCCGTGCTGGCGGCGGGCGCTATCGCGGCCGTGACCGTAGTAGCGGCCGGGTGGCCGGGATTCGGGGCCAAGGTCGGCGGCACCATTGCCATGGTCCCGGGCTTCCTGGTGCTGCTGGCGGCGATCGCGGGGGTGCGGATCACGCCGCGCCGCGCGGTGCTGGTCGGCGTGAGCGGCCTGGCGGTCATCGCCCTGTTCGCGGTGATCAGCTATGCCGTGTCGGGCCCCGGCGCGTCTGACATCAGTGCCTTCGTGGGCCATCTGCGGCATGGGGGCGCCGACAGCATCCTGCGCCGCAAGGTCACCGCCAACGTGGGCTCGCTGACCGAGACCTGGTTCACCCCTGTCATCCCGGTCCTGGTGGTGGCGACCGGCGCCATGCTGGCCTGGCCGGACCGGCTGCGGCTAGCGACGCTGAGCCGGGCGATGCGCCAGCTGCCACTGCTGCGGCCGCTGCTGGTCGCACTCTGGCTGGTGGCCGTGCTGGGCTGGCTGGCCAACGACTCCGGCGTCAGCGTCACGGCGGCCGCGCTGCCGCTGGTCCTGCCGCTGGTCATCGCCATCGTCACGGGAGCGGCGCAGGAGGATACGGCCGCGGCGCCCGATGTCGGCACCGGTGCCCGGACTGCCCCGGCCGCAGACCGGTCGGGCTAATCTGTGACTGCCGTACCGGCTCCAGGCCCGCGCCGCGGGCGGGCAGGCCGGCGGCGCGCGACTGGAGGGCTGAGTGCGGTATCGGACGTCGAGGCTGGTCGCCGGCCCAGCGCTGCGGCTCGTGGCGCGGACCGAGGTAACGGGCGCGGAGAATGTTCCCGACACCGGGCCAGCGATCGTGGCGTCGAACCACCTGTCGGTTATCGACTCGATCTTCCTGCCGCTGTCGCTGACGCGGCCGCTGGTGTTCGCCGCGAAGTCGGAGTACTTCACCGGCACCCGGCTCCGGGACCGGGCAGTCGCCGCTTACCTGAAGGCGACCAACCAGCTTCCGGTGGACCGGGCCGGGGCCCGCGCGGGCCAGGCGATGCTGGAGTCCGCGCTGGCCCTGCTGCGCTCCGGCGAGCTGTTCGGCATCTATCCCGAGGGCACGCGATCCCCGGACGGCCGACTGTACCGGGGCCGGACCGGCGTGGGCTGGCTGGCCCTGCACTCCAGTGCCCCGGTCATCCCGGTGGCGATGATCGGGACCGAGAAGATCCTGCCGCCCGGCCAGCGGCTGCCGCGGCCTGGCAAGATCCAGATCAGGATCGGCGAGCCGCTGACCTTCGACAACCTGCGGGCCGAGGGCACGGGGGCGCAGCAGCGGCGGGTGGTGACCGACGAGGTCGTCCAGGCCATCCAGAAGCTGTCCGGCCAGGAGTTCGTGCCGATGTACGCGTCCGTGCGCAAGGACCAGCTGGCCGCCGAGAATCACTCACGGGGCAAGTCCGGCTGAGCGATCCGGGCACCGGCCGTCCGGTACGGCGCTCAGTCGTCGGTGACGGCCGGGAAGCTCTCGGTCGAAGCGCCGGGGCGCCATGCGGTCCGCCGCCACTCTGAGCCAGAGTCGCCGCCGGGCGCGGCGGGCCTGGCAGGTGCGGCGGAGGCGGCAGATCCCCAGCCGGGCGGCTCGGCAGCGGGCTCCCACGGAGCACTCGCGGCCGCCCTGGCCGCCGCCGCCGTGCTGGCCGCCGCGGCTTCCCAGTCCTGCGCGCCCGCGGCGGCCGACTCCCACCCCGCGCCAGCGGGGGACCCGCCTGTCGCGGCGGGCTGGCCAGCCGCCGTCCAGTGCGGCGTCTCCGCGGCGGCCGATCCCCAGGCCTGAGCTTCCGGCCCGGCCGTATCCCAGCGCGGCTCCGCGGCGGACGCCCACTGGTCGCTGGCGGCGGCGGGCAGCCAGTGCATGTCGGGCTCCGGCGGCTCGTTCTGCGCACCTGCGCCGGCATTCGCCGCGTCAGGCTCCTGGGTTCCGCCGGGATGGGGCGCCGGCCAGCTGGGCTCGCTGGACGAGCTGGAGGGACTCAGCTGGCTAGCGGGACTGGACGGCAGCTGCCAGCGGGCTTCGCCCGCGGGTGGCACCCAGCCGCCGGCTCCGGCGGCTGGCGGCCGGAACGAGTCGCTCCCGGACACCAGTCCGGAGTCCGCCGCGCCCGGCGCGGACGGCGCCGGCTCGCTGTCCGGCAGCTCCCAGTTGCTGCCCGACGGCGACCTCGGGACGCTGTCCGCGGCGCGCTGCGAGCGTCGCCGGCCGCTGCCGGGGGTCAGGAGCTCGGGCGGGGCGCCGTCGCCGGCCTCCCCGGGGACAGGCCCGCCGCCCGCGGCATCCCCGCCGGCGGCGCCCCAGGCGGCAGCTTCCCCGGCGGCCGGCGCCGCCAGGCCGTGGCGGCCGATGCCAGAACCGGTCGGAGCCGCCGGTGCTGCCGGTGCTGATGCGGCCGGGGCCGATGCGGCCGAGCCGGCGGCCAGGTTCTCCCAGCTGCTGGTCACGCCGCCGTTAGCCGGTGCTGCCGGCGTGCCATCACCCGCGGTGCCACCGCCCGCCGGCCAGATAGAGGCAGCCTCGCCAGCACCAGGCCGGGCGGCCGCCGCCGCCCGGCTGGCAGCGCCGCGCGCCGGGCCCGGCGCCGAGGCCCACGGCAGCTCGCTGGCGGGCTTAGCCGCGGGCTCCCACGGCGGTGTCCCGGAGACCGGCGGCCGGCTGGCAGCTCGCGCTGACCCGCCGATCGGAACCCAGGCACCGACGGCGCTGCCGCCCGCATCGCCGGCCGTGCCCGTGCCGCCGGATTCGGCGGCCTGCCCGGACCCGAACCCGGCGCCGGACAGCTGGCCGGCCTGGAACTGCTGGAAGGGCCCAGTCGCCGCGGCCGGCTCGCCCGCAGGCGCGGCGAAGAACTCGAGCATCTTGTCGGCGTCGGCCGGGCCGTAGGGGGAGTAGGCGCTCTGGCCGGCGGCGGCCCACTGCGCCGTGGAAGGTCCTCGCCGCCGGGCGCGCCGTCGCGCCACCGCCGAGTACCAGACCACTACCAGCAGCAGCACGATGAGCACGCCGGCCGAGATGGCCGCGGCCCGCAGGATCCGTGGTGCCAGCGCGTGCGAGGAGACTGGGCTCGCGTGCGGGGTGGCGGGACTGGCGAAGACCTGCGCGCCCGCCCCGGCCCGCGCGTCGGCCGGGGCCGCCATGGCCGCGGCGGCCAGCAGCGCTCGCTGCGCGTCTGCTGTTCCTGCCCCCGAGCCCGCGGCGGTGGCGGCGGCGGGCTTGAACACGGTGCTCGTGGTCAGGGCCCGGCTGACCTGGGCGGGCGTCAGGGCCGGGTAGCGGGAGCGGATCAGCGCCGCGACGCCCGCGACCACCGCGCTGGCCGCGTCCGTGCTGTTGACCTCGGCATAGCTGCCATCGGCCGTGGCCGCCATGACGCCCTCGCCGGCTGCCGTCAGCGTCACGTACGGCTGGCGGCTGGAGTACGGCGCCCTGGCGAAGCTCCGGCTGAACGCGCCGACGGAGATGACCCCGTGATAAGCCGCCGGGTAGCTGACCGCGTCGGTGCCGTCGGCGTTGTCCCCGGCCGGGGCGACGAGCACGACCTTCTTGCGCAGCGCGTAGGCGACGGCGGCCTGCTCAGCCGCGCTGCCGCCCGCCGCCGCGGTGATGCCCGCGAGCTGCGTCGGGTGGGTCGGCATCGTCCCGTCGGGGCTGCGGTGGATCGGGATGGCCGCGACCACGGCCGGGTCCGGCTGGCCCGGGTCCTGGGGCAGCTCGATGACCTTGGCGTGATGGGCAACGGCATAGCGGATGCCCTGGGCGATGGAATCGGGCAGCCGCGCGCCGGCCGTGGCGCTGTCCAGCGCGGTGTCGGCCGGGTCCAGGGTGACCCGGACGGACAGGATGCGCGACCGGGGGGCGACGCCCAGGATGCCCGAGGCATGCCCGGCCCCGTGCCCGCGGCCCGCGATGAGGCTGGCGATGGCGGTGCCCTGCTGCCCGAAGAACGGCCCGGTGGCCTGCGCGGTGCCGGTGAAGTCGGGACCGGTGGTGACCGTGCCCGCGATGTCGGCCTGCGTGCTGCTCACGCCGTCGCTGAGCACCGCGACGGTGACGCCCGCGCCGCTGGAGGCCTGCCAGGCCTGCCGGACCTGCAGTGCGCTGAGCCACCACTCCTGGTTGCGGACCTGGTCAGCGAAAGCGGGAGCGCCTGCGGCCACAACCCA
>DASUBV010000044.1:0-3765 GCA_035763085.1 Streptosporangiaceae bacterium
TAGCCGTCGTGTTCATCGACAAGCGATAGGCCTGTGCTACACGATGCCGCGAAGTCCATCTGCGCACGCTCGATGTCATCGACTGCCGCCCGATTCCGGTGACAACTAAGTGACAAATGATCTTCAAGCCGTCATAGGAAGGGCAAATCAATGCTCTGACCTGCGGAAATGCGTGAGGTCTTCACGTTTAGGGCTGATCTGGGCAAACAGGGCTTGGCTGAGGGGATGCTCACAGGTTAAGCGGGCGCTGCCCACGTTTTCCGGAGGCTGTGGTTCCGGTTTACCGGGTCCGGCCAGGAGGCTGTCCGCAGGTTAGCTCGGCGTCGTCCGCATGTTCTGGTGGCGGTGGTTCCGGTTCGGCGCTGGGGCCATGTGGCTGCGCGCGGTCCGGTTAGCGGTTCCAGCGGGGGTCGGCCTCAGCGATCGCGAGGCTGAGTTCCTCGAGTTCGGCGATGAGCTCGCGGAGCTGTTTGTGGTTGTCGAACCAGGGGCCGTAGTCGGCGAGCTGCTCGTCGGTCAGGATGCGGGTTGCGGTCCTGCCGTTTTTCTTGCGGGTCCATTGATGGTAGGGGCCGTGCGGTTGCGGGGGGTCGGCGTGGCAGCGGCAGCGCGGGTAGCCGCAGCGGGTCATCCGGTCGGCGACGGTGCCGGGCAGGGCGAAGCTGACGCCGGCCAGGCGGGCGGTGATCTCGGCAGCGATGGCTGCGGCGCGGGCCTGCTGGGCCGGGGTGGGCGACACGTTGTCATTGTGGCAGCCGAAATCCTGTGCCTCCCGCATTTCGTTAAGTATAAGTGCTGTATGAGAATGGCTGAGGCTGAGGCCGCCGCGTATATCGGGCGGTGGCGGCCGTCGTCGGTGTCCCCGGCGGCGGCGGCGTTCGCCCGGGACGTGATCGCCCGGACCGGGCCGCAGGGCCGGGAGCGGGCGAAGAACCTGCTGCAGTCGGCCGGGAAGCTCGCGGACTGGGCGATCGGGCTGGGCCTGGAGGCGGTGCCGGAGGTGCTGCTGCACCCCTCGACCGCGGAGCGGTTCACCCGGTGCGCGCCGGGGCTGTCCGGCGCGGCGCGGCGGACGCTGCGAACGAACCTGCGGTTCATCGGCCGGCGGGTGGTGCCGCACCTGTACCCGGCTGACCTGCCGCTGCCCCGCGGGCGCGCCAAGGAGCCGTACAGCCCCGGCCAGATCGGCGGGTTCCTCGCGCTCGCCGATGCACAGCCGACCCGGGCGCGGCGGATGCGGGCGGCGGGGCTGGTCTGCCTGGGCGCGGGTGCCGGGCTGATCCGCGGCGACCTGCGCGACGTGCACGGCACCGATGTCGCGTGCCGCTCCGGCGGCGTCGTCGTGGTCGTGCGAGGCGGGCGGCCGCGCGCGGTGCCGGTCCTTGCCCGGTACCACTCCCGGCTGCTGGCCGCAGCCCGGTTCGCCGGGGACAGCCTGGTCTGCGGCGGCGCCGATCCGGGCCGCCGGAACATCACCTACCCGCTGATCGCCGCGCTGGACGGCGGTGCCGGGCTGCCGCGGCTGGACACCTCCCGGCTGCGGGCGACCTGGCTGCGCGATGTCGCGGACCTGCTCGGGCTGGCCACGTTCATGGCAGCGGCCGGGATCAGCTGCTCCCAAAGACTCGGCGACCTGCTCGCCGGGCTGGAACCGGCCGCCGAAGCCGACGCGGTCCGGCTGCTCGGCGCAGCCCGGCGATGATCCTGCTGCCGGCGCTGGAGGCAGTCATCGACGCCTCCGGCGTCGCGCCGCGGATCGAGGCCATGCTCCCCATCGGGGTCCGCGCCCGGCAACTGCTGGTCCGCACCCTGCTGCTCGGCATGCTGCTCACCCTGGCCGACGGGAGGCCCGCCCACCTGACCCGGGTGCACCAGGCACTGACCAGCCTGCCCGAGCACGACCAGCGGCGGCTCGGCATCATCACCGCCTGGAAGCACGGCCCGCACCAGCTGACCTACCGGCAGACCGAGCGGACCTTCGGCCTGGTCACCGATGCCCTGGCCAAGAACGAGCCCGACGGGCTGCCCTCGCCCGTACTCCAGGACACCTGCGACGACCTGGCCGAAGCATCCATCCCGGCCCGGTTCAAAGACGCCAGCACCTCGCTGGCCGTGGACTGGACCGACCTGGAGTCCTTCTCCCGCCCCCCGCCGCACGGCACCCGCGACTGCGCCGACCCCGAAGCATCCTGGGGCCACCGCAAGAACAACCTGCACCGCAACGAAAACGAGCTGTACTACGGGTGGTACCTGTCCGCCGCCACCATGGCACCCGACGAAAACGTGCCCGCCATCCCCGAACTCGCCCGCCGCGCCACCCTGTCATCGTGCCGGCACGACCCGGTCCGCGCGTTCCGGCCCGTGCTCACCGCCATGCCCGCCGCCGGGATCCCGCTCGGCGACATCCTCGATGATTCCGGCTACGCGCACCGCGACGCCGATGCCTGGGCACTGCCGCTGCGGGCCGCCGGCGCCCAGCTCGTCCAGGACCTCCACCCCCACGACCGCGGCCCGAAGGGCACCCACGACGGCGCTATCATCGCCAACGGCAACCTCTACTGCCCCCAGGCACCCCGCCCGCTGCTAGAACTCGGGCCGCTCGCCCGCACCGCCACCAAAGACCGAACCGCAGACCATGACCGCCAGACCGCCGAGCTGGCCCGGTACAAGCTCGGCCGCCTCACCAGTGATGACAACGACGGCTACCACCGCGTGCAGTGCCCCGCCGCCATGGGCAAGATCCGCTGCCCGCTCCGCCCCGCATCGATGACCCTGGACCGGGACCGCCCCGAGATCCTGCAGCCCCCCGAGCACCCCCAGGCCTGCTGCGCGCAGCAGACCATCACCGTCCCGCCCGCCGTGCTCGCCAAGACCGCGCAGAAACATGACTACCCCTCTGCGGCCTGGCGCCGCTCCTACGCCCGGCGCACCGGCGTCGAGCGCGGCTTCGCGACCGCGAAGGATCCTGCCAGCAACGACATCAGCCGCGGCTGGTGCCGCCTGACGGGACTGGCGCCCCTGATGCTGTTCACCACGACCCTGCTCGTCGTCCGCAACCAGCGCATCCTGGACGCCTGGGACGCCCGGCAGCAGGACAACGCCCGCCGCGCAACCGCCGGGCTCCCCCCGAAAACCCGGCGCCGGCGCCGCAGGACACTCACCGCGCTCAGCACAGCCAGCCAGCCGCCCTGAACCACCCCGAACACCACACGAGCAGCCCGCCCGTCAGCATCACCACACCGCACCCGCAGCGGCAGCACGCCACGAACCAGCCGCGAGCACACCAAGCGACTACAAAACGCACACGAAACGGCAGCCGCAGCCGCCCGGCAGCCGCCAGCAATGTCAGACCCGCGTACAACAATCAGGCCAAGGCCCAAACGTGAACAAGGCCCCCACTGAAACGTGAAGACCTCAGTGGAGCCGGTGAGCGGGATCGAACCGCTGACCTGCCGCTTACAAGGCGGCCGCTCTGCCATCTGAGCTACACCGGCACTGAACGTCCGCAATGCTAGCCGAAACCTTGCCTGACGCGCGCATCCCGGGCCTCACCTGGGACTTCGCGCTGCGGCCGGGTCCGTCGGCATGTTGACGGAGGCGGGGGTGTCCGAATCGCGCCTGCCAACACCTCAATTCGAGTCCGGCCAGAGTCTCTCAGGATAGACACCATCCTTTATCAGATCCTGAATACGCTTCACAACGACGGGTTGATCTGATGAATATGTGACACCAAACCAACGACTCGGCGTCTCAAGCACACGGCAC
>DASUBV010000045.1:0-2957 GCA_035763085.1 Streptosporangiaceae bacterium
CGGCGTCGAACGCGAGCCGCTGCCGCAGCCCGCCGGCCTCCGAGGCGAGGTGCCGGGCGCCGCCCGCCCCGTCCAGGTCCGGCACGGGCGCGGCCAGGTCGACGACCAGCACCCGCTCCGCGCCGGCGGCCCGCGACAGCCCGGGCAGGTCCCCGTCGTAGGCGAGCCGGCCGTGGTCGATCACCAAGATCCGGTCGCACAGCCGCGCCACGTCCCCCATGTCATGGGTGGTGAGCAGCAAGGTGGTGCCGTGCCTGCGCCGCTCGCCGGCGAGGAACTCCCGCAGCCGCTGCTTGGACAGCACGTCCAGGCCGATGGTCGGCTCGTCCAGGATCACCAGCCGCGGCGAGTGCAGCAGCGCCGCGGCGACCTCGGCGCGCATCCGCTGGCCCAGGGACAGCTGCCGCACCGGGACCGACCAGAAGCCGCCGAGCTCGAGGTGGTCGGCGAGCTCGGCGGCGCGGGCGGCTTCCTCGGCCTCGCCGAGCGCGTGGATCGCGGCCAGGATGCGGAACGACTCGCGCACCGGCAGGTCCCACCACAGCTGCGAGCGCTGCCCGAACACCACCCCGACCTGCCGGGCCAGCCGCCGCCGGTCCGGCACCGGGCGCAGCCCGCACGTGAGGACGCTGCCGGCGGTGGGCACCAGGATCCCGGTGAGCATCTTGATGCTGGTGGACTTCCCGGCGCCGTTCGCGCCGATGTAGCCCACGGCCTCGCCGGGCTCTACCCGGACGGTGAGGCCGTCGACCGCGGTGAGCACCCGCCTGCGCCGCCCGTCGCGCACGCGGAACTCGCGGGTGAGCCCGTCAGCCTCGATGATCGCGTCGCTCATCCGCCGCCTCCCTGGTAGTGACGCACTCCCCAGCGCCAGCACAGCAGCCCCATCAGCCACGACCACGCCGCGGCGGCGGGGGCGCACCAGCCCAGCCACGCCGGCAGCCAGCCAGGGCCGGGCAGGCCGAGCACCGTCACGGCCGGCAGGTACGCCGTGAAGGCCATGGGGAAGAAGAACCCGAACACGAGCTTGAGCGGCCGCGACCAGACCGAGGCCGGCTGGGTGGCGGCGTAGCGGCCGCCGTAGACGAAGGCGTTGGTCATCTCCGCGCCGTCGAGGAGGAAGAACTGCAGCCCGGCCGCCCACACGAACAGCGCCGCGAACGTGGCGTAGCCGCTGGCCAGCCCGAGCGCCAGCAGCACCACGGAGCGCGGCCCCCACGGCACCCCGGCGGTGGCCAGGCCGGCGCCCAGCGCGGCCGCCCCGACCGCCGCCCGCGCCAGCCGGCGCAGCGAGACGTCGCTGGTGATCAGCTGCAGCAAGATCGGCTGCGGGCGCAGGTAGAAGGCGTCCAGGGTGCCGGCCCGCAGGAAGTCCGGCAGCGCGTCGAGATGACCGAACGACAGGTCGGCCAGGGAGAAAGCCAGGTCCGCCAGGCCGAAGACGAGCAGGATCTGGTTGAAGCGCATCCCGCCCAGGGCGGTGACGTTGCTGAACAGCACCCAGACCTCGGCCAGCTCCACCAGGCCCGTCAGCGCGGAGCTGCCCAGGTCAAGGGCGAAGCTCGTCCGGTAGGCGCGCTGCGAGCGGGCACGCGAGGCGAGGACGGCACGGTAAGGCCGCAGCCGCCCGCCCAGCCCGCTAGCCACCCTGGACCTCCAGCCGCCGCCGGCCCGCGCGGGTCAGCAGCTGCCCGGCGGCCGCGACCCCGGCCAGCCACCCCGCCTGCACGAGCACCAGGCGGGCGGCGTTCCCCGCGCCGCCGGTCCCGGACAGGACGTCGATCGGGTACATCATGACCGAAGGGAACGGCGTGGCCGCGGCGGCGGCCCGCAGCCACGGCGGGAACAGCGCGATCGGCACGAACAGGCCCCCGAGGAAACCCGAGGCCAGCATGTACAGGATCTGCAGGCCGCGGGTCTCCACCAGCCAGAACCCGGCCACCGCGATCAGGCGGGCCGTCGCCGCGGAGATCACGATGCCGAGCACCAGGCTGACCGCCCCGAGCGGGTAGAAGACGAACGACGCCGGCAGGCTGATGCCGGCCGTCACCGCGCCGAGCAGCACCGACGGCAGCCCGCGGGGGATGAGCGCGAACAGCGCCCCGCCCGCCTCGGTGGCGACCGTTGCCGCCTGCAGGTCGACCGGCCGCAGGAAGTCGACCGCGACCTGGCCGTCCTTGACCCGCAGGGCCAGGTCTGTGCGGCCGGTCAGGTTAACCGAGCCGAGCATCCCCTGCGACAGCCACACGTAGGTGCTCATCGAGGCGGTGTCGTAGCCGTGCAGCTCGCCGCCCGCGGCCCGGACGGTGGCGAACAGGACCGCCACCTTCAGCAGCCCGAAGGTCAGGTTGGCGACGAGGCCCCCCAGCGCGGCGAGCCGGTACGCCGACTGGCGGCGGAAGCCGGCCGCCAGGAGCCGCCAGTACACCCGGGCCGTCGCGCGCATAGGATCCCTGACCTTAGCGCCGGGCCGGCTCGCTCAGCCAGTTCTTTTCCGCGCGCGGAGATCAGGCGAAGCCGCCGTTGCTCATCAGCAGCTGCCCGTTCACCCAGCCGCCCTCGGGCGAGCACAAGAACTCCACCAGGCAGGCGGTGTCCCGCGGCGTGCCGAGGCGGCCCAGCGGCGTCTGGCGGACCACGGTTTCCCTGAGCTCGTCGGTCATCCAGCCGTTGTCCACGGGTCCCGGGTTGACCGCGTTGGCGGTGACGCCCAGGTGCGCCAGCTCGCGCGCGGCGGCGACGGTGATGCGGTCCAGGGCGGCCTTATAGCGCCGGCCGCCCCTGCCTCAGCGCCCCAGGGCATCCGCCTGTCGTAGGCGGTCCAGTAGGTGAACGCGATGTCCCAGCCGGCGGCCGCCAGCCGTTCCGCGATGCCCGCGCCGATCCCGGCGGTGCGCCCCACGCCCGTGACCAGGGCGACCGGCCTGCCGGAACCTGTTGAGCCGCTGACAGCGGGG
>DASUBV010000046.1:0-4062 GCA_035763085.1 Streptosporangiaceae bacterium
CGCGCGCGGGTTGCACGCCACCGGCATGCGCGAGGTCGCGACCGAAGCCGGCGTGTCCCTGCGGCTGGTCCAGTACTACTTCGGCACCAAGGAAGAGCTGATGCTCTTCGCCGCACAGCAGCTCGCCGTCCAGTTTGCCCAGCGTGCTCAGGCACGGTTCAGAGAAAAAGGGAACCCGGCCAGCCCGCGCGATGTCATCGCCGCCGTCATGACCGAGTCGCTGCCCGCCGATGAGGAGCGGCGCACGTTCACCGTTCTTTACACCGAGTATTTTGCGCTTTCGCTGAGCGACCCGGCGCTGGCGGTCGCCCCGCTGGTCAGCAACTCGAACGCCGTGATCGGCGTGCTCGCCGCGCAGCTACGGGCGGCCCAGGCCGCCGGCGACACACCCGCCAGCCTGGACCCGGAACTGGAAGCCGTCAGCCTCCTCGCCATCTCCGCGGGCCTGGGCACGAGCGTGCTCGGCGGGCAGTCCTCGCCCGGGCAGGCCCAGGCCGTCATCGACTACCACCTGGACCGGTTGTTCCCCGCCGCCAGGCCGGCGTTTCCCTGAGCGGCCGCGCCGCGCCCGTCTCGCTGTTCGCTGTGGTGCTGGTGTTCATCTTGCCTGAGCCGTCGCCTCATGCGCTCCTGGCGCAGTGCGGCTAGTCTCTTGATCAGTGACGGATCACCGGCGGTCATATGGCCTGACCGATCGCGTTCACCCAGCTGGCAAGGGGTGACATCGCATGCGTGAGGATTCGAGTATCACGGCGGCCTCGCTCTCCCGCGGTCCGACCGGACCCGGCATCGGCCGAATCAGCCTGCCTAAGCCGCTGACCAGTTTCATCGGCCGGGAACGCGAGCTGGCGCAGGCCACGCGGCTGCTTCAGGGCAGCTACCTGGTCACACTGACCGGGCCGGGCGGCAGCGGCAAGACCCGGCTGTGCATCGCCTTGGCCGAGGCGGTGGCCCGGGACTGCCCAGACGGCGTTTATTTCGTCCCGCTGGCCCCCGTCCGGGATCCGGGACTGGTGCCGTCGACCATCGCGCAGAGCATCGGGCTGCAAGATGCCAGGGACCGGCCCCTGATGGAGCACCTGGTCAGCCAGCTGGCCGGCCGCCAGGCCCTGATCGTCCTGGACAACTTCGAGCACCTGCTGGCCGGCGCCCCTGTGGTGACCCGGCTGCTGCAGGAGACCGGCGAGCTCCGGATCCTGGTCAGCAGCCGCTCGTCGCTGCGGGTCTCCGGCGAGCAGGAATGCCCGATTCCGCCGCTCCCGGTGCCGGATCCGGGGCCTTGCCCCACGGCCGCCTCCCTGGCCGGCTGTGAGTCGGTGCGCCTGTTCGCTGAACGGGCCGTCGCTGCGGTACCCGGGTTCATGGTCACCGACGCGAACGCGGCGTCGATCGCGCAGATCACGCGCAGGCTGGACGGCCTGCCGCTGGCCATCGAGCTGGCGGCGGCGCGGGTCAAGCTACTGCCGCCGGAGGTGATCCTGCCCCGGCTGGAACACTCGCTGGGCCTGCTGACCGGCGGCCAACGCGACCTGCCGGGCCGGCAGCAGACGCTGCGCGGGACCATCGCCTGGAGCTATGACCTGCTGACCGAGGGCGCCAGGCGGGTGCTCGCCACGTGCTCGGTGTTTGCCGGCAGCGCGACCCTGGAGTTCATCGAGACGGTCTGCGCCGCCGTGGACATCGGCCTGCCGGTACTCGACGGCCTGCAGGAGCTGGCTGACCACAGCCTGCTGCGTCAGGTGCGCAGCTCAGGGGCGCCGCCTGCGCGCTACGCAATGCTGGAGACGATCCGCGAGTACGCGGCCGAACGGCTGGATGCGATGCCAGGAGCAGACCGGGCCCGCAGCGCGCACGCGGCGGCTTTCCTGGCCTTGGTTGAAGCTGACGGCCGCCCGCATGCGGGCCTGGCCAAGAAGGAATGGCTGGAACGGGTCAACGCTGAGCACAACAACATCCGCGCGGCAATTGGCTGGTACCGGCAGCACGACCCGCCCGCCGCGCTGCGGCTGGCCGCCTCGATGGCCGCGTTCTGGTCCCTGCGCGGCCACCATACCGAGGGCCGGCAGCGCCTGGGCGAAATGCTCGCACTGGTATCCGAGCCGAGCATCGACCGCGTCGGCGCCCTGAACGGTGCCGCCTGGCTGGCTATCGACCAGGGGGACTACGCCCTTGCCTCGGGCCTGCTCGGAGAAAGCATCGGCCTCGGC
Organism: Streptosporangiaceae bacterium; assembly: GCA_035763085.1. Taxonomy (GTDB): domain Bacteria; phylum Actinomycetota; class Actinomycetes; order Streptosporangiales; family Streptosporangiaceae; genus DASUBV01. The sequence goes on from DASUBV010000046.1 coordinate 2,208, forward strand.
CGCGTCCTGGGCGACAGGGTTGGCGAGGGCATTGCGACCGTCTACCTCGGGCGCTGCAAGATGTCCACCGGGCGGATCGCCGATGGGGCACCGGACGTTGAGCGCGCCGTGGCGCTGGTGAACGAGACGGGTGACCGTCCGGCGATTGCGTGCGTGACGTTTTACTCGGCCCTGGTGGCACTGCTCGCTGACCGCCGGGAAGCCGCCTGCGACCTGTTCGCCCGCTGCGGCGCGCTGGCCGCCGAGCTCGGCCTGGCGCCGCTGGGCGCACGCGCCCGGCTGATGCTCGGTTACCCGCTGCTGGACCTGGGTGAGCTGGCCGCGGCCAGGACGGCGCTTGCCGAGGGATTCCAGATGTCCACGGACGTTGGCGACCGCTGGTTCGTCCAGCTCGGGCTCGGCGGGTTCGTAGGGCTCGCGGCCCGGACCGGGAGGCCCCGGCTGGCGCTCCGGCTGGCCGGAGCGGCCGAGGCGTACGGGGACGTGAATCAGTTCTCCATGCCGGGGCCGATGGTGGAGATCGTCGACCGCTGGCTCGCCCTAGCCCGCGCGAAAGCCGGGACATCAGCAGCGCGATGGCTTGCCGAGGGCCGGCGGCTGAGTCCGAAGCAGGCGGTCGCGCTCGTCTTGGCCAACGAGCCGGATGACGCCCCACCGTCCGGCGCGCGCCCAGCGCTGACCCGCCGGGAGACAGAAGTCGCGGCGCTGGCGGCGCGGGCTGACCAACCGGGATATCGCCGGGCAGCTGTTCCTCTCGGTCCGGACCGTCGAGGTGCACGTGGACCACATCCTGACCAAGCTGGGCTTCCACACCCGGACTCAGCTGGCCGCCTGGGCGTACGAGGCAGGCCTACGACCGGAAGATCCGGAAGATACGTAGCCGCTACGTAGTCCTTCAGATGGCCCGGGGTCCTGGCCGGCGCAGTGTGGACCGTATGAACGAGAATCATCTTGACTGCCAGGTGCTGGTGGTCGGCGCCGGCCCGACCGGACTGGTGCTCGCCGCGGAACTACTGGCCCGCGGGATCCGCACCCGCATCATCGACCAGGGCGACGGGGCGGCCCTGCAGTCCCGGGCGATCGGCGTCCACGCCCGCACGCTAGAGGTCCTTGACATGATGGGCCTGGCAGAACAGTTCATCGAGCGCGGCCAGGTGGTGCGTGAGCTCCGGTGGTACTCCGAGGGCAAGCACCTGGTCAGCCTCGAGTTCGCACGCTCCGGCTCGCGGTTCGGCATGCTGCTTGACCTGCCGCAGGACGAGACTGAGCGGCTGCTCCGGGCCCGCATCGCGGAACTGGGCAGCGTGGTCGAGAACCAGACCGAGCTCACCGGCCTGACCGCCGGCCCTGACGGGGTCATCGCCGCCGCCAGCGTGCTGGCCGACCCAGTGCTGCGCCCCTACCGCGGGGACCTCGACGTCGTCTCAGCCGGCGCCACGCCTGTCCTGCTGATCCGGCCGGATGGCCACGTGGCGGCCCGGGGCAGCCCGGGCAGGCTGGAGCAGGTGGCTAGTTACCTGCACGACCTGTTCGGGGAACCGGCAGATTATCCGCAACCAGCGGACGCGCCGCCCGCCCGGCCGCCCCAGGCCGCCCGGTCGGTTAGCCGCCTTGCGCTGCGGCGATGAGTTCCAGGATGCGGGCCGGCGGCAGGTGCTGCTCGTAGATCCGCACGCCGAACGGCGTGAGCGCGTCCTCGATCGCGTTCACCAGAGTGGGCGGCGCGACGATCAGGCCGCCCTCGCCCACGCCGCGGAAGTTGACGTCTGCGTCGAGCGGCACGGTCTCCAGGTGCTCGATCTCGATCCGGGGCACGTCGCAGGCGGTCGGCAGCAGGTAGTCCATGAACGTGGCC
>DASUBV010000047.1:0-6149 GCA_035763085.1 Streptosporangiaceae bacterium
AACGGCGCGGAACCAGAACCGCTCGACGTCCAGGGCGAGGTGCCGGACCATGCCCAGGCTGGTCCAGCCGGACGGCAGCACCGGGCGCCGCAGGTCGTCCTCGGACAGGTCGTCCAGGATGCCGAGCACATGCCTGCGCTGACCGTTCAGGTAGTCCAGCAGCAAGCCGGTCTCCGCGAAGGCGTCCGCCTCGGTCATGATTCCTCCCGTAGCCTGCGGTGCCGTGCCGGCCGGCCGGCCTGTCCGCCCAGCCGGCCTGCATGCCCTGCGGCTGTGACCCTACCGGCTGGCGCTGTCAGCGCAGCCGGTCTCGCTGCCGGGCAGCGTGACCGCGGCGCTGGCCGGGCCGGGCGGCACTGCTGGCCGCGGCCGCCGTCAGGCCACTGCCGGAGCCGGCTGCCCGGCGGCTTCCAGCGGCGCGGCCCCTGGCGGCTCCGCCCGCGCCGCTGCCGGGGCCAGCAGTGACTGCAGAAGCTGCCGCAGGACGCTGAGCTGGGCGCGCATGTGTCCCGGATAGCCGGTCGAGCGGGCCAGGATGAACGCCCCCTCGAAGGTGACGAAGACGTGATCGGCCAGGGCGTCGGCCGCCGCGCCGAGACTGTCGTCGTCCTCGGCAGCCGCGTCCGCCCCGCCCGGTGCGCCGGCGCCCGGCTGATCGGGCTCAGCGGCCCGGGCCCGCAGGGCCGCCTGTAGCAGCCGGGACAGCTCGGTGCGGTAGGCCAGCACCGCGCGCACGATCAGCTCCCTGGTCCCGGCCCGGACGAGCTGGCGCTCGGTGAGCACCGAGATGTACAGGCAGCTGGACTGGCCCGCCATCAGCTCGTCGGCGCCGTCCTCGAAGTACCTGATGAAGGCGATCACCTGCTCCGCCGGGTCATCGCTGGCGGCCCGCACCGCGGCCAGGGCGGCGTTCAGCTGGTCGATGTCTGCCGCGGCGTAGCGCTCCACCAGGGCCCTGGCCAGCGCGAGCTTAGAGTCGAAGTGGTGGAAGAACGCGCCCTTCGAGGTACCTGAGGCGGCGATCACCTGGTCGATCGAGGTGGCGGCGAACCCGTTGTCAATGGCGAGCCGCTCGGCGGCGTCGAGGATGCGCTGCCGGGTCGCTGTTCCGTCTCTGGGCACGCCACACTTGTATCAGACTGGTTGGTCTGATACAACCAAGACCAACCAGTCTGATACGGCTGAACGGGGGAAAGATGCCGATGACGACAACTCCGGCTACCTCGGCGCGGCTGCCGCAGCTGCGCGGGCGGCACATGGTCACCGACGGGGGCATGGAGACCGACCTGATCTTTCACTACGGAATCGACCTGCGCTGCTTCGCTGCCTTCCCGCTGGTCGATTCCTCCGCCGGGCGGTCGATCCTTGCCTCCTACTACAACGGCTACGCCGAGATCGCCCGCAAGGCCGGCGCGGGGCTGCTGCTGGAGTCGGTGACCTGGCGGGCCAACCCGGACTGGGGCGAGCGCCTCGGCTACTCGGCCGCGGAGCTGGCGCGGCTCAACCAGCTGGCCATCAGCACGCTCGCCGGACTCCGGCAGGAGTTCTCCGCCACCATCAGCGACGTCGTGATCAGCGGGATGATCGGGCCGCGCGGCGACGGGTACCAGCCCGGCGAGCTGCTCGATCCCGGCGCAGCCGCCGAGTATCACGCACCGCAGGTCCGCGCGCTGGCCGAAGCCGGCGCCGACCTCATCTCCGCCTACACGCTCACCGACATCGGCGAGGCGACCGGGATCGTGCGGGCGGCCCGGGACGCGGGCGTGCCAGTGGCGATCTCCTTCACCGTCGAGACCAACGGCAAGCTACCCGGCGGCCAGGCCCTGGGCGAGGCCATCTCCGCGGTCGATGCGGCGGCGCCGCCGGACTACTTCCTGGTCAACTGCGCGCACCCGCGGCACGTCGCGCCGGCCCTGGCGGAGCCCGGTCCCTGGCGCGAGCGCATCGTCGGCGTCCGCTACAACGCCTCGACCCGCAGCCACGCTGAGCTGGACGCGGCCACCGAGCTGGACGAGGGCGACATCGGCGAACTAGCCGAAGCGCACCGGCGGCTGGCCCCGGCGCTGCCCGCGCTGACGATCCTGGGCGGCTGCTGCGGCACCGACGCCCGGCACGTTGCCGCCCTGTGGGACCAGGGGTAAGTCACGGGCCGGGCTGGCAGGCGGTCGTTTCGTTCCGGGTCCTGGCTGTCGTGCGACCGGCCCGGCAGGGTCCGGGCGGCGGACACGCCACCACGCCACCCCCGCGGCACCGCCGCTGGATGCCGCGGCACCCGACGAGGACGTGCTCGTCAGGCCGGCGGCCCGGCGGATCCTGCGGCTGGCTGGGCTACGACCCTGACCGGAGCGGTGGCGCGGCTGAGGAACAAGGCGGCCACCAGCAGGATGCTGGCCAGCGCCAGGGCGTCCAGGATGCCGACGTGGTCGGCCAGCGCGCCGATCGCCGGCGGCCCGGCCAGGAAGGCGGCGTAGCCCAGCGAGGAGGCCGTGCTGACCCGCCCGGCGGCGTACCGCGGGTCATCGGCGGCGGCGCTCATCCCGACCGGGAACCCCAGCGAGATGCCCAGCCCCATCAGCGCGGCCCCGGCCACGGCCAGGGGCAGGAAACCGCCGAAGCTGATCAGCAGCAGGCCGGCCAGCGCGATGGCCGCGCCGGCCTGCAGCACGCGGACCCGGCCGTGCCGGTCGATGGCCCGCGGGCCGAACCACCGGCCGGCCGTCATCGCGGCCAGGAACACCGACAGCGTGGCGGTGCCGAGGACGGCGGCAGCGTGATAGCCGCTGATGACGCCGAGACTCAGCCAGTTGTTGCCGATGCCCTCGATGACGGTCATGCACAGCACGAACAGCCCGATCAGCAGGGTTCGCAGCTCGGTCCAGGCGGCCAGCGGGCTGCGCGCGGCGGCCGGGCCCGCCTGGCCGGCGCCGGGGCTCGCGGCTGGCGCGGCTTGCGGGGCGGCATCCGGGGCCAGGGTCATGAAGCTGCGGGTAGCGGCCGTGATGGTGATGCCCGCGAGCAGCGCGACGCCGAGCAGGTCCGCGGTGACGGGTACGTGCCAGGCCACCATGATCGTTCCCGCGCCCGCCCCGGCCACGGTGCCCACGCTCCAGCCGGCATGGAACTTCGGCAGGATCGCCCGGCCCAGGGCGCGCTCGACCACCGTGCCCTGCACGTTCATGGCCACGTCACCGGAACCGCTGCCGAAGCCGTAGATGAACAGCCCGACAGCGGTCGGCGCGATGCCGTGCGGGTAGCCCAGCGCCACGATGGCCAGCCCGGCGGCGGTGATGATGCCGGCGGCGGCCACCACCCGGGCCTCGCCGAAGCGGTGGATGGCCAGCCCCGTCAGCGGGATGGCCACCGCCGGGCCGATGGCGCTGCACAGCAGGATCAGGCCGAGTACCCCCGGCGACACGCTGAGTGCCGAGCGGACTTGCGGGATCTGGGCGGCCCAGCTGGCGGACGCGAAGCCGAAGCTGATGAAGACGATGTAGACGGCGTTCCTGGCGTTGCGGACGGTGCTGTCGGCGAGACCGGCGGCCCGGCCCTGGCCAGTGTTACGCATGCACCACGGTCGCCCGCCCTGCCCTGCTGGTGATCACGACAGCGTTGTAGCACGGAATGTCGGCCGTCTACCAGGGCGAATGCGGGCCGGGATGAGGCGGCACCGGCCATCAGTCGGGCCGGCTGTCGTCTGGCGGCTCCGGGTGCTCGCCGGCCGGCGGCCCGGGGCGCTCCCCGACCGGCGGGCCTGGCTCGTCGCCGGTAGCGTCAGGCCGCCCGCCGAGCAGGTCACGCAGACGGTCATGGCGCCGCTGATAGGCCGGGCCGAACCGGCGCCGCGCCCGGCCGAGGCGGCCCGCCCGGTAGCGCTTGCGGGCCCAGACCGACGACGGCTTGGCCAGCCGGATGGCGCCGACGATCGCCAGCGGCGGCAGCACGATCCCGATCAGCCCGGTGGCGATCTTGCCCTTGAAGATGCAGACCCCGGCGATGGCCAGGTCGAAGCAGACGCCGATCAGGTAGGCCGCGATAGCCGCCGGGTTGTGGCCGTCGGATGTGCCCACCAGCGTCGGCTGCAGCAGCAGCACGGCGCCGAGCGCGCCGCCCAGCAGGATCGCGTCGATCGACTGGCGGCCACTCTTGGTCCAGTAGACGTCGTCGAGGTGGAACCACAGCGCGAACTCGTCCAGCGTCAGTGCCGCCCCGCCCCCGAACAGCGCCGCCAGTACCTCTTCCCAGGGCGAGTGCGGGTTGTAGCGGAACTCCAGCAGCCCCGTGGCCAGCACCAGCAGGATGCCCCACACCTGGTGGTGGATGTGCACGCCGCCGATGTAGATGTCTGCCAGCCCGCTGCGCTGCCCCGCCGGCCCGCTGCGCTCTGCGGCCGGCCCGCCCTGGCCGGCGGGATCCTGTGCCCCGGCGGGCTTTCCTGGCTGCGCGCCTGCCTTCGCGTGAATCCGCCGGGTGATGGCGCGGGTGACGGTGAAGGTGAGCAGGAACCCGATCAGCAGCCATACCGCTGGCGCCCGCCCGGTATCGACGAGAACCCGCTGGTACCAGTCCACCTGGCAGGCCTACCCCGCGGTTACGCAGCGCTACCGTAGGCGGGAAGCGGGCTGGCGCCGGCGCCGGGCTGGCAGGTGCGGTGGCCGAGACCGTGGTACAGCGTGGTACGGACGGGTACACTGAGGGTGTGGCATCTTCGCAGCACGAGTCGGCCGACGTGAGTGTCCGGCAGTTTGTCGCTGACTCAGGATCGGTAACGCGCGGACTCCGGCAGGGCCGTGCGTACACGCTGACTCTTAACGGCGAGCCCCTGGCCAAGATGATCCCCATCAGGCGTCGTCAGGCTGTGTCCAAGGACGAGGTCCTTGCGATATTCGCGACCGCTCCGGTAATTGACGTTGACGAGCTGCGCTCCGACCTGGATGCGGCCGTCGGCCAGGACATTCGGGATCCCTACGAGGGAACCGGTCGGTGACCGCTCACGAAGTGGGGATCCTGGACACCAGCATCATCGCGGCGCTTTCGCTCTACGACGCGGCCGACCTGCCGGACAAGATCCTCATCACGGCGATCACACTGGGTGAGTTGTCTTACGGGCCGCACGCGACGGACGATCCGCGCAAGCGTGCCGGACGAGTGGCCGTGCTTCAGCATGTAGAGGCAACATTCGAGCCATTGCCATATGATCATCAGGCCGCTCGGCTTTACGGTCAGATCTGCGCAGTAGTCCGGGCTGGGGGCCGCCAGCCGGGAAGGCGGGCACTCGATCTGATGATTGCTGCAACCGCGGCGAGCAATGGCCTGCCCCTCTATACCGCTAACCCCAACGATTTCCGAGGGTCAGAGGAGTTCGCGGAGATTGTCGGTCTTCAGGGACGGTCAAACGATCTCTGATCCTGACGAAGCGGCGGAGTCAGGAGGAGCGATTGCCCGAGATAATTCAGTATCGCTGGCGCGGGGCGCTGACGGACACGGAGCTGAACGCCCTGACCGAGGCACACGGCGGACAGGGAGAGCCTGGCTGGTGGGACCAGGTCCGGCAGCACAGTCTGGGCTGGGTGACCGCACGGCTAGGCGACGGGTCCCTGATCGGCTTCGTGAACGTAGCCTGGGACGGCGGCGACCACGCATTCCTCCTGGACACCAAAGTCGCCAGCGCCTACCAGCGGCGGGGGATCGCTACCGAGATCGTCCGCCGCGCCGCGGTGCACGCGAAGGCCTCGGGCTGCGAGTGGCTGCACGTCGACTTCGAAGAGCATCTCGCGCCGTTCTACTTCAACGCGTGCGGCTTCCGGTCGACTCCCGCCGGCCTGATCCACCTCCCATCGCTCCCGGTATCCGGCTGACGCGGCTGTTAGTCGGCCTCGCCGGAGCTCGTGGCCGAATCCAGTGCCCTACGACCGGCTCACCGCTGTGTAGCGCGACGCGAACGCATGGTCGTCTTGCTGACCGCTGCCCGCTCGCCTCCGGGTGCGCTCCGTAGGTGGGCGGCTTGCCGGAGCTGTCAGGACGCTGCGTCTTGCGCAGCCCTGGCCCGCACCCTGAGCTGCACCGGCTTTTCGGCCATGAGCGACGTCCGGATCGTGGCGGTGCCCGGATGAAGACTCGCCGGGAAGCGAACGAGGACGCTGAAGTCGCCC
>DASUBV010000048.1:0-2231 GCA_035763085.1 Streptosporangiaceae bacterium
TGGCGCCGCTGCAGCACCACTTCGAGCTGCTGGGCTGGGCGGATACGACGATCATGATCAGGTTCTGGCTAGTCTGCGGCCTGTGCGTGGCGCTCGGTCTCGGCATCTTTTACGCGGCCTGGCTGCAGACCTGACGCTGGAGGGCCTGGCTGCGCCGGGTGCGGGCCCGGCCCGCAGGACCGGTGAGTCCGGTCTCGCCAGCTCGCTGCACCACCTGGCCGGGCTCGCCGCGCCGGCATCCCGGGCCTGGCCGCCCGGCGGCCGGGCGCCTCAGTAGGCGTGGAAGAAGGCCCTGACCTCGGGGCCGGCGAACTCAGCCCCGTAACCGGCGTTGAGGACCAGGCAGGCGACTGCGACGTCCCGGGACGGCTCAAAGGCGATCAGCCAGCTGTTGGGCTGCCCCTGGCCCTTGATGTCCGCGGTACCGGTCTTGGCGTAGACATCCGGGCCGAACCCGATCGGTGCGGCGGTGCCGCGGGTGACCACGGCCCGCATCATCTTCTTCAGCCAGGTGTCGGTCCTGGCCGGAAGCGGCTTCGCCCGGACCCGGGGACCGCCGGCGGTCAGGTAAGGCTGCCGGAACCTCCCGCTGGCGATGGTGGCGGCAATCGACGCCATGGCCAGCGGTGAGGCGGTCAGCTGACCTTCCCCGAAGGCTTCTTGTGCCAGCTCGGAGCCAGATGCGGATGCCGGGGCGTTGAAGTAGCTCGCGGATTCCCTGCCGGTGCCGATGTTCCATTTCCGGTCCAGGCCGTAGTACTTCCTGGCAGTCGCGGCCAGGCGGCCGTTGGTCAGATGCTCCCATTGCGTGGTGAAGGCGTTGTTGCAGGACTGGGCAAAATCAGTGATGAACGGCGTCGATGCCGGCTCAGACTCGCCCTGGTCATTGTGGTACCGGATCCCCTGAATCGTGAAAGCCTTCGGGCATGCGACCTCGCTGGCCGGAGTGAGCACGCCCTCGTTGAACAGCGCGGTCGACGTGATGGTCTTCATCGTCGAGCCAGGCGCCACTCGCGCCGTGAGCGCGAAATCGTTGAAGCCGGCGTTGTTGGCGACGGCCAGGATCTTGCCGGTCGATGGCTGGATCACGACCATCGAGCTGTTCTTGTGCCGGTGAACGGCGGACAGGGCCGCTTGCTCTGCCGCCCCGTCGATGGTGGTGGCAAGTCCAGAGACGTTCCGGGGCTCGACCACGACCGCCCGGGTGCGGGCGAGGGGCTTGCCTTTCCTGGTCCGGATCTCGACGGCCAGACCCGGGGATCCGTGGCCCGGCGGCGCGCTTGCCTCGATGCCGGCGGCGATGTTGTTCAGCCCCGCGTCACCGTAAATGGCGAGATTGCTGCCGTGCGCGTCGGCGACCGAGGTGACCCGCGGGGCGACTAGGACGGCAGCCAGGTGCGTGGTCGCGGTGAGGTTGGGAGCCAGGTCGTCGGGCGCCCACGCTACGTACCAGTACTGGGAATGCCTCGCCTGGTAGGTGACCAGCGATGCGTGGTAGCGCCAGGTTCCGCTGACCGCCGGGGGGCCCGGCGCGGCCACCCTGGCGCTAGCCGCGTACCTGACCTTCTCCCGGGGAGTCGCCGAGCCCGGCGAGATCGATCTTGCCGACACCGGGGCGCTGGTCAGCTTCCTGAGGTGGAGGTGCGTCTGGAAGGCGATGAGGGCGGCCTTGGCGGCAGCCGGATGATCGGTGTAGTTCGCCGCTTGCTGCAGGTGACCCGCGTCCCAGGCGCGCAGGAATGCGCGCGCTGTCTGCTGGGCGTCCTGGCCATCCGATGAGCCGGTCGGCAGGTAGCCAGTTACCTGGGTGTGCCCGCCTCTCGGCAGCACCAGCGCCGTGCCGATACCTGCTGCCGCTACAATCACGGCGACCAGCACGTACGGAAGCTTCCGCCGCTTCCTGCCGTGCCGGCCGGGCGGTGGCGGCTGCTCGACGGCCGGCGGCGGTTGGGCGGGCGGGAACTCCGGGCGGTAGGCCGGGGACTCCGGGTGGTACGCCGGGGGCTCCGGCCGGTACCACGCGTCCCACCTGGCAGTGTCATCCGAGTGCTCGGCGGCCGGCGGGGGCTGGGCGGCCGGGGACTCCGGGCGGTACGCCGGGGGCTCCGGCCGGTACCACGCGTCCCGCCCGGCAGTATCATCCGAGTGCTCGACGGCCGGCGGGGGCTGGGCGGCCGGGGACTCCGGGCGGTACCACGCGTCCCACCCGGCGGTGTCATCCGAGTTGCCGC
>DASUBV010000049.1:0-2837 GCA_035763085.1 Streptosporangiaceae bacterium
TGCGCCTGCCCCCGGTGCCCTGGAGCGCGTACTGGAAGGAATGCAGTTCGTCCGGCGGACCCAGATCCTGCTCGGCGCGATCCTGCTCGACCTGCTGGCCGTGCTGTTCGGCGGGGCCGTGGCGCTGCTGCCAGTGTTCGCCCGGTCGATCCTGCACGTCGGCCCGACCGGCCTGGGCGTGCTGCGTGCCGCGCCAGCCGTCGGCGCGCTGATCGGTGCCCTGGTGCTGACCCGCCGACCGCTGATGCGCCGCGCGGGCCGGACTCTCCTGCTGGTGGTGGGCGTCTACGGGGCAAGCATGATTGTCTTCGGCCTCTCTCGTTTCTTCTTGCTCTCCCTGGTCGCGCTCGCCGTGAGCGGGTTCGCCGACATGTACAGCATGAACATCCGGTCCACGACCGTCGCGCTGGCCACGCCCGACCGGCTGCGCGGCCGGGTGGCAGCGGTCGAGATGGTGTTCATCAGCGCGTCCAACCAGCTCGGGGCGTTCGAGTCGGGGCTGGCCGCGTTCCTGGTCGGCACCGTGCCCGCCGTCGTGGGCGGCGGTGCCATCACCGTGCTGATCGCGCTGAGCTGGGGCCGGCTGTTCCCGGCGCTGTCGCGGGTGGACCGCATGCAGGACGTCCGCCCGGCCGACGCGCAGGAAGCACTCGCTTAAGTCGCTGACGGGCGCGGTACCCGGCGGCGTGCAGCCCGCCGCGCCCGCGGCGGGGGTCAGCCTTCCGTTCGCGCGACGCTCTGCCCGGTCATGCCTGCGCGCCGCCTCGCAGTGCCTCGTCGCGGCCGTGCAGGATCGTCTTCAGCATGGCTGTGTAGTCGCGGCCTCCCAGGCCAGCCCGCTCCGCCTCGGCAAGCCATGTTCCCGCCGCAGTGATCACCCGCAGGTCCACTCCGGCACCAGCCGCTGCGTCGGCGGTCAGCCGCGCGTCCTTGTCCGCCAGGGCGAGCCGGAAGCGAGGCGGATACTCGCCGACCTCGATCGCCGCGCGGCGCCCAGCAGCCGGTGGAGCCGAGCGCGGCCACCGTTCCGGACTCATCCACGTCCAGCTCCTCTGCTTATGTCTTCTAGAACTCTAGACGACTGCTCGCAGCTTGGCAATGGAGTCAGGAAACCGGTGACAGCCCTGGCGGCCGCGGGCGAGGATCGTGCCGCCGCATCAGTAATGCTGCTGAACTGGCGACCCTGGCCGGTGCTGCAGGCGCTGCCGGTTTCACCTCGCAGGCCTGCGGCCCGGAAGTCTCCCGCTCAGGGCGGCCGCGCCGGCCCGGCTAGGATGCGGAGCGCCGCGCGCCGTTCAGTCGGCATGGCCAGTCAGCACCGAGCAGTCGGCACGAGCCCGGCGCGGCGGGAGGAGACAGGCGATGGCGGAGTCACGGATCGAGCAGGTCAGCACGCCGGACGGGTCGATGGACCTGACCGTGTGGCTCCCGGCGGCCGGAACCGGCCCGGGCCTGCTGATCATCCAGGAGATCTACGGCGTCAGCGACTACATCCGCGCCGTCGCCGAGGACCTGGCCGCGCTCGGCTACGTCATCGCCGCGCCCGACCGGTTCTGGCGGCTCAAGCCCGGCCATCGGGCCGCCCACGACGAGGCTGGCCTGCAGGAGTCGCTGGAGCTGGGCTCCCGTTTCGATGCCGAGCAAGGCGTCGCCGACGCCGCGGCCGCCCTCGCGCAGCTGCGGGAGCTGCCAGAGGTCGACGGCGGCCTGGGCGTGATCGGGTTCTGCCTGGGCGGCTCCATCGCCTACTTCCTGGCCGCCCAGGGCGGGCTGGACGCGGTGCTGTCGTTCTACGGCTCCGCGGTGCCGGACAACCTCGGGGTGCTGGACCAGATCAGCGCCCCGCTGCAGTTCCACTTCGGCGGCAGCGACCCCTACATCCCGCGCGACCAGGTCGCCCGCGTCGAGGCGGCCGCGGCCGGCCGGCCGAACGTGGAGATGCTGGTCGAGGAGGACGCCGGGCACGCCTTCCACAACCGGAAGGCCCCGATGTTCTACAACCCCGAGCCGGCCGCCCGCGCCTGGCAGCACGCCGAGGACTTCCTGCGCCGCCACCTCCCCGTCTCGCGCTAGCGGAAGCTGGCAGGCAGGCTGCGCGGCAGGCCGAAGCGCGGCAGCACCCCGTTCTCGAACCGGGTGATGGCTCTGATCCGGTCGCCCGCCAGGGTGAGCACCTGCAGGCCGTTGGCGTGCGACGGGCCACCGTGCGGGTCTCGGGTGTAGATGGCCATGGCCGGCTGGCCGTTGGCCCGGGTGAAGACCATCTCGTAGGTCCGGCCCTGCCGGAACGCCACCGTGCGCATGAACTCCGCCACCGGCCCGCGGCCCAGGTACTCCAGCGGGATGGGCGGCATGGCCACCCGCGCGTCGTCGGTGAGCAGCGCCACGAGCTGGTCCACGTCGCCAGTCTGATAGGACCGGCTGAGCCGGGTCAGCAGGGTCTGCTCGGCCGCCGAGCCGGGCGCCACGGGCGGCTCAGCGGGCTCGTCCAATCGCCGCTGCAGCGTCGCGCGGGCCCGCTTGAGCAGGCTGGTCACCGACTCCTCCGTGGCTTCCAGTGTGGCCGCGACCTCCCGCGCCCGGAAGCCGAGCACGTCCCGCAGGATCAGCACCGCGCGCTGCCGGGGCGGCAGCAACTGCAGGGCCGTGATGAACGCCAGCGAGATCGCTTCGAAGGACTCATAACGAGCCTCCGGACCCGGGTGGTCATCGGGCAGCCCGTCGAGCAGGACGTCGGGGTAGGGCTCCAGCCAGCTGACCTCGCCCATCCGGCTGGGCTCCGGGGGCTCGACGCCGGGGACCGGCCAGGTCGCCTGCTGCGGCCGGCGGCTGGCCGA
>DASUBV010000050.1:0-12766 GCA_035763085.1 Streptosporangiaceae bacterium
GCTGGCATGAGGGCATGGTCATCGTCGCGGTCGAGGCCCGCAGCCGCACGGCGCGCAATGCGTCGGCCTCGGGCCAGGCCCGGCTGGCGCTGGGCCCGTCGCGAGACGTGGTGATGATCGACGCTCAGGCGTCGGTTGTCACGCGCCAGGACGCGGGGCCGGCAATTGCCGGCAGCTATCGCGAGCGGACGGGCTGGGAGCCCGGCTCCGACGGCGGCGAGTGGGTCTATCTTCTGCTCAGGCCTGTCCGGATCCAGGTGTGGCGAGACGTCGCCGAGATCGCCGGGCGGACCGTCATGCGTGACGGGGCATGGCTTGCCTGAGGCGCCGCTGGCCCGGCGGCGGCCTGAGGTCAGTCCTCCCTGCGTCTTTAGCGGCAGCCGGATGCCGCGAGGTCCTCTTCCGGGCAGCCAGCCGCCGCGCGCCCAGTCCTGACGGCGGCCGGGATGCCGGCGGCGGCCGGGTCATCCCAGTGGTCCGGCGACTGGGTTACCCGCCGCGCAGCGCGCGCCTTCCCGCGCACGATCATCGCGACGGTCGCGGCGGCGAGTGCCGGCAGCACGCCGCACACGGCCATCCCGGCCCGGGCGCCGAGGTGGTTGGTGAAGGCTCCGATGAGCGGGGCGCCGAACGGCGTCCCGCCAATGAACACCAGCATGTACAGGCCCATCACCCGGCCCCGCTGCTCCGGCTCGACGGTCAGCTGGACCGAGGAGTTGGCCATCGCCTGGAAGGCCAGGTTGACCAGGCCCATCCCGGCCAGCAGCGGCAGGAACACCGGCATGCCCGGCGCCATCGCGGCGGCTACCTGCAGGAGCCCGAAGACCGCCGCTGCCGCGGTGATCACGCGCAGCCGCGGGCGGCCGCCGGCCGCCGCCAGCAGCGCGCCGGCCGCCGACCCGACGGCCAGGACGATGTTGAACAGGCCGTAGGTGCTGGCGCTGCCATGGAAGGCCGACTTGGCCATCGCCGTCAGCACGATCGGGAAGTTCAGCCCGAAGGTGCCGAAGACCCCGACCAGGAAGATCGTCCACAGCACGTCGGGGTGCCGCCGCAGGTGCCGCGCCGCCTCGCGCAGCGCGCCGCGCTGCCGGGGCGCTGCCGGGGCCGGCTGGAGGTCAGACGGCCGGAGCCGCAGCAGGCCGACTGTCGGGCCGATGTAGCACAGGGCGTTGACCGCGAACACCCACCCGGTGCCCGCGGTCGCGATCAGCAGGCTGGCGATGGCCGGGCCGACCAGTCGCGTCATCTGGAACACCGCGGCGTTCAGCGAGATGGCGGCACGGAGCTGGCCGGGCGGCACGACCTCGGCCACGAACGCCTGCCGGGTCGGCCCGTCGTACGCGAAGATCACGCCGGCCACCAGCGCGAACATGTAGACCTCGGCCGGGCGCACCGCGCCCGCGATCGTGATGAGCGCCAGCACCGCGGTATTGACGCCATTGAGGGTCTGGGTGGTCAGCAGCGTGCGGCGCTTGGGCCGCCGGTCGGCTGCGGCGCCCGCGTGCAGGCCGAGCAGCAGCATGGGCGCGAACTGCAGCGCCATCGTCACGCCGACGGCGGTCGAGCTGTGCGTCAGGTCGAAGATCAGCCAGTCCTGGGCGATGCTCTGCATCCACGACCCGGTATTAGCCAGGCTCTGGCCGCTGAGGTAGATCCGGTAGCTGCGCGAGGTGAGGGCGGCGAAGGCGCCGCCTCTCGGTTGCCGTATTGCCACGGCGGTGGTCACGAGGGAGGCCTTCCTGTTGCTGCGGCGCGGGGTCCTCCGCAATTCTTCGTGACCAGCTATCTATTGTGAAATAGAATTATTGCTCTGATAGTTATTATTGATTCTTATGACAGCCTTCGATCCGCAGCTGCTCACCACCTTCCTGGCCGTCGAGCAGACCGGCAGTTTCACCCGCGCTGCTGCCCGGCTCGGCATCCAGCAGCCCACCGTCAGCCAGCACATCCGCCGACTGGAGCAGCAGGCCGGGCGGCCGCTGGTGCTGCGGGACACGCACTCGCTGTCACTGACCCCCGACGGCGAGGCGATGATCGGCTTCGCGCGCAACATCCTCGGCGCGTGTGACCAGGCGACGGCCTACTTCAGCGGCTCCCGGCCGCGCGGCCGGCTGCGCATCGGCATTTCCGACGACCTGGCGCTCACCCGGCTGCCGCAGATCCTGCGCGACTTCCGGCAGGGCTACCCGCTGGTGGACTTCGACCTGGCCGTCGACCAGAGCGGCGTGCTGAACCAGCGCCTGGAGGGCGACAAGCTCGACGTGTTCATCGGCAAGCGGCCCAGCGGCGAGCACCGCGGGCAGCTCGTCAAGCGGGATCGCCTGGTCTGGGTCGGCACCCCGTCGACCCGGCTCGACCAGACGCGGCCGCTGCCGCTGGTGGTCTACCCGCCGCCGAGTCTGTCGCGTACCGAGATCCGCCGCGCCCTGAGCCGGGCCGGCCTGCCGTTCCGCACCGCCTGCATCTGCCGGGGCGTCGAGGGCCTCATCGGCGCCGTCGCGGCCGGCATCGGCATCTCGGCCATGGCCGGCAGCCTCGTGCCCGCCCAGCTGACCACGCTCGCGGCCCGGCACAAGCTGCCCGAGCTCGGCCGGATCGACCTGGTGCTGCTAACGAACCCGCGCACGGAGCACCGCCCGGCGACGCAGGCGCTGATCTCGACGGTCCTGGCCAGCGGTTCGAGATCGCTGGCCGCCTACGGCGACGAGCCCGCCCGGACCCGGTAAACCAGCCGCCTGGTGCAGACGGATGTGGCGACGGCAGAGCACTCACGTCCCGGTCCTTCGCCGGCGGGCAGACGGAAGAACAGGCGAAGCTGCCCGATCACCTGACTACGCTGCAAATTGCTGAGTCAACCAGCAGATTTCTGCTGAGTGAGTCGACAGATTTGAGTACCGGGTGGGGCACCCGGCGCTCGGCCGCCTGGTTGAGACCTTCGTCCACGCTGAACTGATGAAGCTGATAGCTGTCAGTGAGTTCCCGGCTTCCATCTGGCACTTCCGGGAGAACGAGAACCGGGAGATTGACTTCATTCTCGAGGGGCCTGGCGGTGCGGTGGTAGCCATCGAGGCCAAGCAACGACGTCGCCGGGCGCGACTCGGCAAAGCACCTGCGCTGGCTGCGCGGCCGCCTCGGCGAGCGGTTCGCCGCCGGCGTGGTCCTCCACCTCGGCCAGCGCGCCAGCTCGTTCGGCGACGGTATCCACGCCCTTGCCGTCTCTGCCCTCTGGGGTCACGCCCGGGCCTGACCGGGGATGGCCCGGCTCAGGGGTCAGGCTCGGCCGGCGGCGCCTGGTCGCGCTGATGGTAACCGGCGGTCATGCCGCCGTCGACCAGCAGCGTCGTCCCGGTGATGAACTCCGCCTCGTCGCTGGCGTAGAAGACGGCCGCGGCGGCCACGTCGCGGGCCTCGCCGATCCGGCCGATCGGCGGGACCGGCCAGTCGCCGCTCTCGGGGCGGTCGTCCTGTCCGGGCGGTGCCATGTGCCGCATGCCGGGCCAGGTGTCGCCCGGGCACAGCACGTTGGACCGCACGGCATCGGCGCCCGCCTCCAGGGCCAGCATCTTGCCGAGCATGACGACCGCGGCCTTTGAGACGGAGTACAGCCCGATCAACTGCTCGCCCCAGATGCCCGCGTCGGACGCGATGTGGATCATGGCGCCGCGGCGGCGGGCCAGGTGCGGGTAGCAGGCCTGCGCGTACAGCAGGTAGCCGCGCAGGTTCACGTCCATCAGCCGGTCGTAGTCCGCCAGGGGAGTGTGCAGCAGGCTCGCCTGGATCCCGATCCCGGCATTGTTGACCAGGACGTCGAGTGAGCCGAGCTGGCTGACCGCGGTGCCGGCCGATGCGGTCACCGCTGCCGGGTCGCCGGCGTCAGCGGCCACGAACCAGGCTGGCCCGTGCTCGCGCAGCCTGGCCTCCGCGCGCCGGCCCAGTTCCTGGTCCCGCCCGGTCACCACCACGCTCGCGCCCTCGCGCAGGAACCGCTGCGCGATGGCCAGGCCGATCCCGGTCGTGCCGCCGGTGATCAGTGCGCGCTTGTCGTCGAGCCGGCCCATGCCGCCCGTCACCTCCGTCCGCCGGGCTGCCTGCTCAGCCAGGCCCGCCGCCCAGGCCGACGATAGCGCCCGTCACTCGCCCTCAGGCATCGCGGACAATCTCGTAGCTGACGAAAGTGAGTCCCTCACCGAGCGTGCGCGCGCTGATCAGGCGCATCGGTTTCGGGTTACTGGTCTCGCCGAAGAGGCGCCCGCCGGACCCGAGCACGACCGGGAAGATCACCAGCCGCAGCTCGTCCACGAGGTCGTGCTCGATCAGCGTGTGCACGAGCTGGTAGCTCGCGTAGACCAGGATCTCCCCGCTGACCTCCTGCTTCAGCTGATGAGTTTTCCCATGTCAGGTCCCTCCACCGGTGCCATCACTGTCACCAGTACGGACACGGCCTGGCCGGGATACTGGGCGTCCGCGGACCGCCCAGTTCGCCGCTCGGCCAGTGACGTCAGCCTGCCAGCGGCTCAGTAGTGCAGGCGTCCTACGACGGTTAACCAGTTCGGAGCGCCACGCCGCGTAGCCAGCGCCTGCGCGCACACTGTGTCAGGCGGGGGCCTCGACGGGCAGTCCGAGGGCGCGCGCTGAGTCTTGCAGTCTCTTGTCGTAGCAGACGAAGGCGCTCAGATCGGTTCGGATCTCGTGAGCGGTCGCGAGGTGGATGGCGTCGAGGCTGCGCAGTGTCTTGTCCCCGATAACCTCAGCCGCGGGGGCGACATCGTCCATGCTCAGCAGTGCGATCGCGGAAAGGACCACATTGGCGCGACTGGTCCGGTGCGGCGCAGTGCGGGTCACGGCTCGCCACATCTCGATTCGGAGCAGTCGCGACGATACGCGCGGGATTCCAGCGCGCTCCGCCATCCACAGTTCCAGGCGCGCGGTCTCTGGCTCGGCCACGACGAGCTTGAGCGCGGCCGAGGTGTCCAGGTAGATCATCAGTACCGCTCGTCGTCGCGCATCTGCGCCAGAGTTGCGCTGAGGGACACGTTCTCATCGGTCTTGTCGCGTGGCGGAGTAGGCGGGATCGGCCCGTGGTTAGACGCCGGGACTGCCCGGCCCTGCGCAATCAGGCGGTCAAGAAGCGGAACCCCCGTCGTGGGGGCGGCCGGCGTGATGCGGGCAACGGGCCGCCCGTACTCGCTGATCTCGACTGACTCCCCGGCCTTGACGCGCTCGAGAACTTTGGCGGTCTGCCGGTTCAGCTCGCTTACCGTCACGGACTCCATGAGCGCCATGGTACTACTAAGTACTACTTCGCTGGCGACCGGCCGTCGCATTACCCGGCGGGTTCAGTAGTGCAGGCGTCCCACGACGGTGACCTCGCTCACCGGGCGGCGGTGCTCGGCGACCTCGCCGCCGTGGACGTTGGTGCCGTCGCTGGCGGTGGTATTGCCGTCGATGGTGTGCACCATGCCGTTCCTGGTCGGGCCGGCCACCAGGCCGATGTGCCGGAAATTGAACGTGACGATGTCGCCGCGCTGGGCCTCATGCACGCTGACGGCCCGCTCGAAGCCGTTCCGCCCACCGGGCGCGTCGGCATTGATGGCGATATCCAGGGCGAGCCGCTTGCGGTCCGGGACCTCGGCGCCGCCCTTCTTGACGACGGCGAACGTGACGAAGCAGCCGCACCACTGGACGGGAAAGTCGAAGCCGGTGAACTCGATCCAGTCCTGCACGGGGTGGCCCCAGTTCGACAGGGGCGGGCTCTCGTGCCTGCCGATCCTGGAGCGGGCCCACCGGACGGCTGCGCTCGCGCCGGCGTGCCGGGCCGCATACCGCTGCTTCAGGCCGCGCTCCCGTTCCGCGGCCCGGCGCCGGTCGTCGGCGGTGAGCAGCGCGGGCTTGCGGACCAGCTGCTGGGTGAGCTGCGGGACCGTGCCGCCGGTGATGACTGCGCAGGCATCCTCGGGCAGGCCGAGGGCGAACGCCACGCGCCCGGTCGCAGCGAGAGTA
The DNA here is from genome assembly GCA_035763085.1 of Streptosporangiaceae bacterium. Taxonomy (GTDB): domain Bacteria; phylum Actinomycetota; class Actinomycetes; order Streptosporangiales; family Streptosporangiaceae; genus DASUBV01. Next base: position 6,004 of record DASUBV010000050.1, read on the forward strand.
TGCGGCCCGAACTGGCCGTCCAGCATCAGCCGGGCATCGGTATAGGGGAGTTCCCGGGCACGGGCATTGACCGCCCGCTGCAGTGCCCGGATGTCGGGACCCTCGGTGAGCGGAGTTGTCAGCATCAGGGTGCGGTGCACGCCGGCATCACCAGGCGCGGCAGCGCCGCTGGCTCCGAGCGCGGCGTTGATGCGGGTCTGCCAGCGGGCGCGGCGGGCCAGGACGGCGTCCGCGTAGCCGAGGTTCGGATTGCCCTCGCCGCCGTTGTAGGCGCCGATCCCGGTGCGCTCGCCATGGCGCGCGATGAGGTCATGCAGCAGCCCGAACCCGACCCGGCACTGAGCAGCGGCCGTGTGCGCGCCGCCCAGCGTCTCGGCCTGGCGGATTAACCCGATAGAAGTCAGCTGGGTCAGCCCCACGCCGTTGGAGACTCCGCCGGCCTGCACATGGGCGATCAGCTCCTGCACCCGCTCCCGGGTCACCTGCTGGTGGCACCACGGCGCCTTGCTGATCGTGCGCCCGCCGTCGCACCCGAAGATGTTCCGGAACGTCGACTCCTGCTCGACCAGCGCCAGCGCCATGGCGAGCTGGACGCCCTGGCGCCTGGACTCAGCCAGGATGACCGGGCCGAACAAGAAGCCTGCATCGGCGACCATCTGGATCAGCTTGCGATCGGCGACCTGCGACATGGTGCCCCCCACTGCTTGCCCCCCGCGCCCGCGGCCGGTCACCGGGGACTGCCATGGCCGGGCGCGCCTTGTCTCGTCTATAGCCCGCCGGATACATCACGTCAAGTAGTCATCAAGTAACGGTCATGGAATGGTCAAGAATGCACGCTGCGGCTCACTCCCGGCGGCCCGGTATACGCTGCGGCCCATGCCGAATCCCGACCTGTCCTACTTCCCTGGCCATGATGGCGTGCAGCTCGCCTACCGGGAGGTCGGCACGGGCAGGCCGCTGGTCCTGCTGCACGGCATGACCGGGGACGCGGCACTGTGGCTGCGGCAGGGCCAGGCGCAGACGCTGGCGGCACGCGGCCACCGGGTGATCCTGCCGGACTTCCGCGGGCACGGCGCCAGCGCCAGGCCCCATGATGCGGCTGCCTACCCGCCCGACGTGCTGACCGATGACGGCCTGGCGCTCGTGGCGCACCTGGGCCTGGATGACTACGACCTCGGCGGGTACTCGCTCGGCGGGCGGATCGCGGTACAGATGCTGGCGCGCGGCGCGGTACCGGGCCGGGCGGTGGCCGGGGGACAGGGCATGCGCGAGGTGCTCGGCGAAGGCGGCATAGCGGGGTCCTGGCTGCGGCGGGTCTTCGCCACCTGGGGCACCGCCGAGCCGGGCTCGCCGGGAGAGCAGGCCGAGCAGTGGCTCCGCTCGAATAACGAGGATCCGGTCGCGCTGGAGCATGTCCTGGACTCGCTCGTCGGGACGCCCGCGGCAGCGGTCGGCGGCATCCAGGTACCGGTCCTGGTGGTGATGGGCAGCGACGACGAGCGGGCCGGCTCGGCCGCCGAGCTGGCCGCGACGCTGCCGCACGGCACCCTGGCGGTCGTGCCCGGAGACCACCGGACCGCGCCCGCCGGGGCCGAGTTCCTCGCCGCGATCGCGGACTTCCTGGCCGGCCGGCCGGCTCCCGGCCCGGCGGCCTAGCGGCAGCGTCCGTCGCGCCCGGATTGACGCACTGGGTCCGGGTTCAGCACCACGTCAAGGCCAGCGGGCGCACCGGTCCGGCGATCGCCTAGCCTCTATCTGGGGCCCAGGCAGATGAAGGGATGAACGCTGTGTCCAAGGGCGACCGGAACAGGCAGCGGACGCGCGAGAAGCTCGCCCAGATGCGGGCCCTGGAGCAGCGGCGGCGGCGCCGCCGCAGGTGGCTGGCGGCGATCGGCGGAGCGGTCGTGGTGATCGGCGCGGCGGCGGGCATCACGGCGGCCGTCGCCGGGGGCGGCCCGGCCGCGGCCGGCGGGACGCCGCAGCTCAGGCTCAGTCCGCTGAGCACGCTGGGGACCCTCAGGCCGGCGCCGCCGGCGGGCCCGGCCGGGCCCGAGGGCGTTCCGGTCCCCGGCGCGCCGCAGCTTGCCGGCACGTCCACGGCAGCGACTGGCAAGGACGTCAACGGGATCAGCTGCCAGACCAGTGAGCAGACCGTCTTCCACATCCACGCGCACCTGACCGTCTTCGTGAACGGCTCGGCGCGCAAGATCCCGGCCGCCATCGGGATCCCCGGCCCGGTGGCCCAGAACACCGCGCAGGGGTCGTTCATCGGCAGCGGGACCTGTTTCTACTGGCTGCACACGCACGCCGCTGACGGCATCATCCACATCGAGTCGCCCGTCCAGCGCACGTTCACGCTGGGCGACTTCTTCGACGAGTGGGGCCAGCCGCTCGGGCCGGGCCAGGTCGGCCCGGCCAGGGGGACGGTCACCGCCATCTACAACGGCCAGCACTACCGGGGCGACCCGCGCAACATCCCGCTGAAGGCGCACGCGCAGATCCAGCTGGAGGTCGGCAAGCCCCTGGTCGCGCCGGAGTCGATCAAGTTCCCCGGCGGTCTCTAGCCCCTGCTGCCGCGGGAGCCCCCGCTGCCGCGGGATGCGGGCCCGGTCAGCTGCCCTCCGATAACCGGGTGAGCACGCCGGCGGCCGGGTCTGCCTCGGGGCCCGAGCTCATGGCCTCCGCGGCGATCTCGCGGGCCAGGTCCTCGCCGGCATCCCCGGCCAGGGCAGCCCCGGCGATGGCATCGGCGGCCTGAGCTGCCCGCGGGTGACCGACATGCACGGCGCGCCCGGTGACCGGGTGGCAGCCGGGCCCCGTGCGGTCCGCGGAGCCGGCCGTGCCCGCGCCCCCGGCCTCGCCCGCGCTGCCGCGGGCGGCGACGCTGGCGCAGGACGACAGCTCGGTGCGGACGTGCCCGGGCCCCAGCGCCGGGTCCAGGCTCATCACCGCCTCCGGCGGCAGCGGCTGCACCGGAACGTGCCGGATCAGCGGGTGGTAGGGCCGGTCGTCGCGCTCGCCGTGGCCGAGCAGGTCCTCAGCCAGCTTCTCGCCGGGTCGCAGCCCGGTGAACACGATCTCCACCTGCCCGGGCACCGCCGCCACCAGCCGCCGGGCGATGTCGACGATCCGCACCTGCTCGCCCATGTCGAGCACCAGCACCTCGCCGTCCCGGCCGATGACCGCCGCCTGCAGCACCAGCTGCACGGCCTCGTCGGCGGTCATGAAATAGCGGGTCACCTCGGGATGGGTCACGGTCACCGGCCCGCCGGCCGCGACCTGGGCGCTGAGCGCAGTCAGTACCGAGCCGCGGCTGCCCAGCACGTTGCCGAACCGGACGCTCAGGTAGGTGCCGCCGGCCCGGCCGGCCATGTCCGCGGTCAGCCGCTCGGCCACCCGCTTGGAGTAGCCCAGCACGCTGACCGGGTCGGCCGCCTTGTCGGTGGAGATGTTCACGAACGCCTCCGCCCCGCAGGCGGCGGCCGCGCGCAGCACGTTCAGCGTGCCCCAGACGTTGGTCTTCAGCGCCTCGCCCGGGTAGCGCTCCAGCAGCGGCAGGTGCTTGAGCGCCGCGGCGTGGAACACGATCTGCGGCCGGTAGTGGGCGAACACCTGGCTGATCCGGCGCGGGTCGCGGATGTCGGCCAGCACCGTGTCGTCGGAGTCCAGCAGCGCCCGGCCGTGCAGGTCGAGCTGGGTCGCGTGCAGCGCGGACTCGTCGCGGTCCAGCATGATCAGCTTGGCCGGCCCGAACCGGTGCAGCTGGCGGCACAGCTCTGAGCCGATCGACCCGCCCGCGCCGGTGACCAGGATCTGCTTGCCGGCGAACCGGCCGGCCACGGCGGCCAGGTCGGTCTGCACGGGGGAGCGGCCGAGCAGGTCGCTGATCCGCGGGTCGCGGACTCCCTCGATGCGCGCGCTGCCGCTGAGCAGCTCGCTGACCGACGGGATGACCTTGGGCACCAGGCCGTGCTTCTCAGCGTCGGCGGTGAGGTCCCGGATGGCCGGCCCGCTGGGCCGGGCGATCGCGATGACCATGACCGTCGCGCCGGTCCTGGCCGCGGCCTCGCCGATCCGGGTCCGGTCGCCGAGCACCGGCACCCCGCACACCCGCAGCCGCCGCTTGGCGGGATCGTCGTCCAGCAGGGCGACGGGGATGTAATCGGCGCCCGGCTGCCGGATCAGGCTGCGCACCAGCAGGCAGCCCGCGGCCCCCGCCCCGAACACGATGACCCGCACCGCCGCCGGAGCCGGCTGGCCGGCCCGGGCGCGGTGCCGGACGGCCAGCAGGACGTAGCGGGCGCCGAGCATGAGCAGCATGGCCAGCACGGTGCCGCCCGCCACGGTGCGCATCGGCTGGCGCTGGCCGGGCAGCAGCACCGCGGCGAGCACCACCAGGAACAGCCCGGTGCCGAACGCGGCGACGCTGATGGCCAGCACCTCATCGAAGCTGCCGCGCTGGTGCCGCCCCCGGTACAGGCCGGCCAGCAGCCCGCAGCCCGCGGCCAGGACGCAGGTCGCCGGCAGCACGCGCGCGACCATCAAGACAGTGACCGAACTCCCGGTGATATCTCGGATCGCCCAGCCCGTCACCAGCAGGCCGATTATCCACGCCGCCAGGTCAAACCCCACCTCGGCCGCCCGGCGTGCCGCTCGTCGCATGCGTGTCCGGTTCGCTGGAATTTCACCGCTGGGCGTGCGGGTATCCACAAAACCTCCGTTCTGGTCAGCTCCGTAAATACGGTCCTGCAGAGAACTGCCGGTCTTGGCGCCGCCGCGAGGCGGCAACCCTGCCACTCGCTCGGTACATTACTCTGAGCACGCGATCATGCGCCCTAAGTAATTACATAAACGCGCGCCGGCGCCGCCGCACCCCGCCCGGGCCCAATCCGGCGCCGGGCGCTGCCCGCATTCTCAATTCCGGCTGCGCGTCACGCAGAATGTGATTCAGGACTTCCGCCCGCCGCCGCCGCACAGCATGGCCGGGGTCTTCGCTTCCAGTTCCGAGGCCGGCGCCACTCCGGCACCCGCACCAGGCCGGGCCCGGCCAGCACCAGCCTGTCGGAGAACCGGAGCACCTCCTCGCCGCTGCGGTAGGCCTGCTGCTGCCGGATGACCGGGCTGACCCGCCGGCCCGCGTCGGTGATGGCGGGCGGTCGGCGGTTACGTGCGACATGGCCAGGTAGCTCCGCGCCAGTACCGCGCTGAGCAGCCGGGACACGATCGCGTACGGATCGTCGGAATCGGGGATCAGGTGCACGATGGCCATCAGCATGATCGCGACCGGCTGGCTGAAGTCCGGCGTCTTCGCCGAGGCGCCGAGATCTGGCCGGCGTCCCGCAGGTCGGCGTCGATGTAGTCGGTCGCCCCCGCCGGGCCGCTGGTCAGCAGCGCCCGGCCGGGCGCGAGCACCGCCGGGTCGCTGTCCGCGTAGACCACCCGGGTGCCGGGCGCGGCGGCCCGGGCGACCTCGCGGGTGTTATTCGCCGCCGGGATGCTGGTGCCGATATCGAGGAACTGGCGGATTCCCGCCTCGCCGGCCAGGAATCGGACCGCGCGGGCGCCGAACGCGCGGGTAGCGCGTACTGAACGCACGATATCGGGGTGAGCGGCGATGGCCTGATCACCGGCTGCCAGGTCGACGGCGAAGTTGTCCGTGCCGCCCAGTCAGTAGTCATATACCCGCGCGACATGCGCCACGCTGGTATCGAGGGACGAGTGATCGCCGCTGTCCGGATCTCTGCCCTGCAGGTCCGACGGCGCCCCGGCGTCCTCGCCATTCACCCCGTCGCCCTCCGCGGGTTTAAACGGCCATTTCACTGATCCTGCGGCCGGCTTCTGCTATTGGCATTTCCCGCGTGTCGCACCGCCTGGCCGGCCACCCGGGGCGGCAGCTGCGCCGCTCGCGCCGCGGGCTCAGGTCCAGCCCACCAGGGCCGGGCCGTCGGGGGCGTCCGAGGGTCGCGGCAGATCCTGATGAGGGCCCAGGATCCGTCCTGGCTAACCAGGACGGGCTCGCCGTCGCGGGTCACAGGCTAGTGGCTGACCAGAACTCGCGAACACCGACGAAACATATGATCTCGGGTGCGGCAGGGCGGCGCGGGATACTGGCGGGATGCAGGTGGCGGTGGCGGTGGCTCAGGTCCCGGTGTGCTGGTCGGTCCGCAAGAACGTCGAGACGGTCCTGGAGGTCATCGGCGCCGCCGAGGTGGGCAGCCTGGTGGTCTTCCCTGAGGCCGCGCTGTCGGGCTATGACGATGACCTGTCCGGCCTGGATGAGCTTCGCCCGGATGAGCTGGCCGGGGCGCGGGAGGAGGTCGCGCAGGCGGCCGGCCGGGCCGGGGTGCACGTGGTCTGCGGGTCCCTGCTTCCCGAGGACGGCCAGTGGTACAACGCGGGAATCTACTTCCCGCCGGCGGGAGAGTCGTTCGTCTACCGCAAGGTCAACCTGGCCGGGCACGAGCGGGGCCGCCTGGCGGCCGGTTCGGCACTGCCGACGGTCGTGATGCGCCTGCCGGGCGGTGACATGCGGGCGGGCCTGCAGTTGTGCCGGGAGATCCGGTTCCCCGAGCAGTGGGCCGCCCTGGCGCGCCCGGGTGCTGATGTACCTGACCTACGCGCTGAACCCGGCGCAGCCGCCGGGAGTGTGGCGCGCCCACCTGGTCAGCCGGGCGGCCGAGACGCAGCGGTACGTGCTGGCGGCCAACGTCGCCGGGGATCAGCAGCACTGCCCGACGATGATCGTGTCACCGCAGGGGGACGT
>DASUBV010000051.1:0-15294 GCA_035763085.1 Streptosporangiaceae bacterium
ATCCGCCTCGCGCGCCGCATCCTCCATCTGGTCGCGCAGGGCCGTGAGCTGCACCCGCAGGCGGCTGAGCTCGGCATCGCGCTCGGCCACCGCGCGGGCAATCTGCAAGAGGGCATCATCGGTGGCCCGCGCGCTGTACCCGAAGAACGCCAGCCGCGGGCGGAAGGCCGCCACGTCGCCGGGGGTAAACAGGGCGAACTGCACCGGCGGGACATCGGACCGGAACATGGCCAGCTCGCCACCCCGCCCGACGGCGACCACTACCACCCCGGCCAGAATCGCGACCGCCGCAATCACCAGGACCACAGGCATACCGTCATCGTGCCACGCCGCGCCGGCACTCCGTTCCGGTTGACGTCGGCTCGCTGCGCCAGGCTGCCGTCCGCCGGCCCGCAGTCCCGCAGCCGGCAGCTCCCCTAAGCCAGCCCGCAGTCCCGCAGCCGCCCGGCGGGTCAGCCCGCAGTCCCGCAGCCCCGCAGCCGCACTGCCTGGCCGGCGCGCCGCCCCGGCAGTCGTCCGGCAGCCCGCCCAGCGGGCCAGCCCGCAGTACCGCGGTCCCGCAGCCTGCCCGGCGGGTCAGGCCCGCAGCAGGCCGCCTGCCCGCAGTCCGGCTCGCGTCAGGTGAGGTCGGGACGGGGCGAGTGGTGCATGACGGCGTCGGCCTGGCGGTGCGCATCGGCGATGATCTGAACGACCTCGACCGGATCGTCGGCGACCTGCAGCAGCCCGGGATCTTCGGCCGCCACCATGCCGTTGTCCAGCAAAGTGCCGCGGATCCAGTCCAGCAGCCCGGACCAGTAGTCCCGGCCGACCAGGACGATGGGGAACTTGGTGATCTTGCCGGTCTGTACCAGCGTGACCGCCTCGAACAGCTCGTCCAGCGTCCCGAACCCGCCCGGCAGGACCACGAAGGCCTGCGCGTACTTCACGAACATGGTCTTGCGCACGAAGAAGTACCGGAACTCCAGGCCCATCCCGACGAACTCGTTCAGGCCCTGCTCCACCGGCAGCTCGATGCCCAGCCCGACCGCCACGCCGCCGGCCTCGGACGCGCCCTTGCTCGCGGCCTCCATGATGCCCGGGCCGCCACCGGTGATCACCGCGTAGCCCGCCCCGGCCAGGGCCGCGCCGATCTTCTCGGCGGTCTCGAAGTGCGAGCTGGAGCGCGCCGTCCGCGCGGAGCCGAACACCGCCACCGCCCGGCCCAGCTCGGCCAGCAGCCCGAAGCCCTCCACGAACTCGGCCTGGATCCGCAGCACGCGCCAGGGATCGGTGTGCACCCAGTCCCCTGAGCCACGCCAGTCCAGCAGCCGCTGATCGGTGGTCGTGGCCGGGATGTGCTCTCCGCGCAGCGTGGCAGGCCCCTGGCGGCGTAGCCGACGGCGCGGCTCGGATGTGCCGCTCATGAGGCATAAGGTAGCGCCAAGACTGGGCTGCCCGGCCAGGCCAGCGAGCGGAGCCTCGTTACGCGTCTTAGGCGTTCACCCCGTGGTCACGCAGAATCTCGTTCAGCACAGCCTTGTCGTGAGCGGTGCCCTCGGGCAGCCGCTTGAGCACCAGGACGCACGGCATCCCGTACTCGCCGCCGGGGAACTGGCGCGGCCGGGTACCGCCGACGGCCACTGACCACGGCGGCACCTCGCCGCGGGGCAGCTCCTCCCCGGTCTGCACGTCAATGACATGCGAGCTGCGGGTCAGGATCGTCCCGGCGCCCAGCACGGCGCCCGGGCCGACCCGCGCGCCCTCCACGACCATGCACCGCGAGCTGATGAAGGCATCATCCCCGACCACGACCGGCACCGCGTTGACCGGCTCCAGCACCCCGCCGATGCCGACCCCGCCGGCCAGGTGGACGTTCGTACCGATCTGGGCGCCTGAGCCGACGGTGGCCCAGGTGTCCACCATGGTGCCGGTATCCACGTACGCGCCGATGTTGACGAACGACGGCATCAGCACCACGCCGGGAGCGACATAGGCGCCCCAGCGGACAATGGAGCCCGCGACCGCCCGCACGCCGTCCAGGTGCGAGGTGAGCGGCACGCGATCGTGGTAGCGGAAGTCACCGACCTGCGTGCGCAGCATGGGCATGAGCTTGAAGGCCAGCAAGATGGCACGCTTGGCCCGCTCGTCCACGATGACCTGGCCAGAGCCGGCATCAGGCCAGGCCACCCGGGCCTTTCCGGTGTCGAGAGCGTCCACCGCGGTGGTGACAATCGCCCGGGCCTCGGCGTCGTCCGCGGAGAGCTCAGCGCGGCGTTCCCACAGCTCATCTATCTGCGCCGACAGGGGCGAGCGCGGCACGACATGCGGTGTCTGGTTCATGGCGAGCGAGCCTAGCGGCTGAGCCCAGCGGGTAGCTTCTGATGTGTGCTCACCAGCCGCCCGCCGCGCCGCGGTGTCAGCCGCCGGGTCAAGCTGGCCATCCGCGTCACGCTGGTGCTCGCGCTGCTGATCACGGTGGCCGGCTACATCGCGCTGCGGCACTCCGTGCCCGGGTTCGAGCCGAGCTCGTGCTCGGTGACCGCGCCGGGCCAGCCGGTCTCGCTGAATGTGGGCCAGGCCGGGATCGCGGCCACCATCGCCGGGGTCGCCCAGCAGAACGCGATGCCGCGCCGGGCGGTCACGGTGGCCTACGCGACGGCGCTGCAGGAATCCAAGCTCACCAACCTGCACCATGGTGACCTGGACTCGGTGGGAGTGTTCCAGCAGCGGCCCTCGCAGGGCTGGGGCAAGCGGCACCAGCTCGAGGACCCGGTCTACGCCACGACGAGGTTCTTCGCCGCGCTGGGGCGGATCCCGGACTACGCCAGGCTGCCGGTCTACCGCGCGGCCCAGGCGGTGCAGCGCAGCGCGGACGGCTACGCCTACAACCAGTACGCGGCGGTGGCGGCCCGGCTGTCCAGGGCCTTCACCGGGGAGACCGCGCACGCGGTGTGGTGCTGGTACCCGGAGGGCGTCGGCAAGACCCGGCTGCCCGCCGCCCGGCAGGCACTGAACCACGCCTTCGGACCGCTGCAGGCGGCTCCGAACGGCGATCCGATGGTCGCGGTCCGCACGCCAGGCGGGAAAGGCGGATGGGCGGTGACCGCCTGGCTGGTGTCCCACGCGAGCGCTTACGGCATCCGGCACATCAGTTATGACGGCTATGAGTGGACCACCACGCACGGCTCGAGCGGATGGACCGCCATCAAGGGCGCCAGCCGGGCCAAGGCACCCCCGGCGACGGTGGTGTTCGGCTGATAACCTGCGATCCCCGGGGTCGAGGCCGGCGCCATGACCACGCCGGGAAACCGCGATACTAGATGTCATGGCGCTTGCCGCCGGTTAGCACTCCGGCGGCTGCCCCGCGCAGAAGGAAGAGGAGCTCGGACGTGACATACATCATCGCGCAGCCTTGCGTCGATGTGCTCGACAAGGCGTGCATCGAGGAATGCCCCGTCGACTGCATCTACGAGGGCGAGCGGATGCTCTATATCCACCCGGACGAGTGCGTGGACTGCGGGGCGTGTGAGCCTGTCTGCCCGGTCGAGGCGATCTTCTACGAGGACGACGTACCCGACCAGTGGAAGGACTACTACAAGGTCAACGTGGAGTTCTTCAGCGAGCTCGGCTCGCCGGGCGGCGCCTCGAAGACCGGCAAGATCCCGACCGACCACCCGATCGTGGCTGCACTCCCGCCGCAGGAAACCGAGCACTGAGCGCGCCGCCGCTGGCTCCGCGGACGCCGGCCCCGCCGACACTGGCGGGCCGGCTCCCGGAGTTTCCCTGGGACACCCTGGCCGAGGCGAGCAGCCGGGCCCGGGCCCATCCGGGGGGGATCGTGGACCTGTCGGTCGGCACGCCGGTCGACCCGGTTCCGCCAGTCGTCCGGGCGGCGCTGGCCGCAAGGTCGGACTGGCCCGGTTACCCGGCCACCTACGGGACCGCCGCGCTGCGCGAGGCTGCCGCGGGCTGGCTGGCCCGCTGTCACGGCGTCCTGGTCAGCCCGGATGCGGTGCTCCCGCTGATCGGCACCAAGGAGCTCATCGCCTGGCTGCCGACGGTGCTGGGCTGCGGGCCCGGCGATGTGGTGGTTCATCCGAGCCTGGCCTATCCGACGTACGACGTGGGCGCCCGGCTGGCGGGCGCCCGGCCGGTCCGCGCCGACGCCGGGCCAGGCGGACTGGCGGCCGAGGCCGGCGGGCTGCCGTCGGGCGGCGCCGGGGCTGACGCTGGCGCGGTGCGGCTGGCCTGGCTCAACTCGCCGTCCAACCCGACCGGCGCGGTGCTGCCCGCCGCCCGGCTGCGCCAGGCCGTGGCCTGGGCCCGGCAGCGGGGCGCCGTGGTGGCCAGTGACGAGTGTTACATCGGGCTGGGCTGGGAAGCCGAGCCGCTGTCGGTCCTGCACCCGGACGCCTGCGACGGCTCGCACCAGGGCCTGCTCGCCGTGCACTCGCTGTCCAAGCGATCCAGCCTGGCCGGCTACCGCGCCGGGTTCGTGACCGGCGACCCCGGGCTGATCGCCGCGCTGCTGCAGGTCCGCAAGCACTCGGGCATGATCGTGCCCGGGCCGGTTCAGGCGGCCATGACGGCGGCGCTGTCCGATGACGAGCACGCTCGCGAGCAGAAGGCCCGGTACGCGGCCAGGCGGGCCCGGCTGCGCCCGGCCCTGGAGGCCGCCGGCTGGCAGGTCAGCCACTCAGCGGCCGGGCTGTACCTGTGGGCCGAGCACCCCGGTTATGACGGCCGGGGCAGTGTCGAGGTGCTGGCCTCGGCCGGCATCCTGGTGGCACCAGGCGACTTCTACGGCCCGGCCGGGTCCCGGCACATCCGTGTAGCGCTGACCGCGACCGACGAGCGGATCGAGGCCGCGGCCGAGCGGCTGGCGGGGCTTGCCGATGGGGCTGGCTAGGGGCTGGCTGACCAGCAGGCGGACTGGCTCGCGTGGGACCTGGCTCGCGTGCAGCCTGGCTCGCGTGCGGGCTGGCCGGCTAGCGGGCGGGCTGGCTAGTTCCCGGAGCGCCAGTACAGGCCGTCGGCGCGAGACAGCAGGCCCTCGTCCACCATGTACCGGCGCAGCGCGGCATAGTCCGGGTGCAGGGCGCCCAGGAACTGGCTGACGTCCTGCTCGGGGTAGCGGACCCCCGGTTCAAAGCCGCCGACGATGGCCTGCAGCAGGAGGCGCCGCCGGGACAGCTTGCCGGGCAGCACGGCGATCGCGCCGTTGCGCACGTAGGCGCGCAGCTGCGGATCGCCCGCCAGGGCCGCCAGGACGGGGGACGGGTCGAGCTCTTCACTCATGCGGCTATTCTGGCCGCCGCCCGTGGCGTGACTCACCTGGTTTTCCGGCTGGCTGCCACGGGCCTTCCCGGCTCGCCGCCACGGTGCCCTGGCAGCCCTGGACGCCACCGGAGCCCGCGCCCGGCGACCCGCCTGCGCTGCCTCCGGCAGCTTGCCGGGCCGAGCCCGTACCCTGGCAGGGTGCTACGGCTGTATGACTCCCGGCAGCGGGAAGTGATCCTGGTCCAGCCGGCCCGCCGGGGCCAGCTGAGCCTGCACACGCGCGGCCCGGGCCCGTCCCGGCCCGCTCACCTGGGCGACCTGCGCGCGGTGCTGCTCGCCGACCTGATCCGGCGCACCGCTGAGCGGCGCCAGATGGCGGTCCAGGCCAGCCTCGGCAGCAGCGACGCCGGGGCGGCAGACGGCGGCGCGGACCACGAGGAACACAGGGACCACGAGGAACACGAGCGTGCCTTCCACGCCGATTGCGCCGCGCTGGGTGCCCGGCCGCCCGAGTTCACGTCCCGGAGCGCTCTCGGGGACATCGTTGACATCGAGGTCAGCCAGGCAGATCAGGCCGGCCAGGCGGACCAGGCGAGGCAGGCAGGCCAGGCGGGCCAGCGCCCGGTTGCCCGGCACCGGGCCGTGGGCGGGCCGGTGCTGTTCGAGGGCAGCGACCCGGGCGGCCCGGATGCAACCGCGACCCTGGGCGAGCTGACCCGGCGCGGGCTGGACCCGCTGGCCCTGCGCCTGGCGTTCCTGGAGCGCCGCTACCGGGATCCGCTCGACCTGACCTGGCCCGCGCTGACCCGGGCCGATGGCGCGCTGCGGCGGTGGCGTGCCCGGGTCGCCGAGTGGGCCACCCACCCGAGTCGCCCGCTGTCGGCCGAGCACACGGCGCAGGTCACCGGCGCGTTCGAGGATGACCTGGATACCCCGGCCGCGCTGGCGGCGCTGCGGGCGCTGGAGGACGATGCCGCGATCCCGCCGGGCGCCAAGTTCGAGACCTTCGCCCATGTCGACCAGCTGCTCGGGCTGGACCTGGCCAGCGAGATCGGCAAGGCCCCGGCTCCGGCCCGGGCCCCGGCCGCTCCCCCGCGCCCGGCCTGACGCGCCCGCCTGCCCCCCGGCAGCAGGCAGGCAGCGGGCCCGCGGCAGCGCCGGAGCGTGTCCGTCAGGCGCCCGTCTGTACTCACGTCGGTTTACGCAATAAATCGCTTCTCGTCGCGCTGATTACGCAACAGATCACCTGTAATGCGCATGATGCACCGGAGCTCACCGCCGTTGCGCGCTCCTAATCTTGACTCACCGAGATCAACAGGCACCGATCATCAGCCCCACCGGGCCAGAGATCATCAGCCCTACCAGGCCCAGAAGGGAGCCGGATGGCCCGAATGAGCGCCGTGCGCCGGGAATCCACGCACGCCAGGACCTACCTCATGTGCGCGCCCGAGTACTTCGCGGTTGAGTACGCGATCAACCCGTGGATGAAGCCGGGCGAGCCGGTCGACCGGGACCTGGCCATGCGGCAGTGGCAGCAGCTGCGCGCCGCCTTCGAGAGCCTGGGCCACACGGTGCACACCATCGCCCCGATCTCCGGCCTGCCCGACATGGTCTTCGCCGCCAACGGCGCGTCCGTGATCGGCGGCAAGGCGCTGGCTGCCCAGTTCCGCTACCCGCAGCGGGCGGCCGAGGCGGCTGCCTACGCCGGCTGGCTGACCGCCCACGGCTACCCTGAGGTGCGCGAGCCGGTCGTGGTCAACGAGGGCGAGGGTGACCTGGTCTACGCCGGCCGGGCGATCCTGGCCGGGCACGGGTTCCGGACCGACCCGGCCGTGAGCCAGGAGCTGGCCGAGCTGTTCGGCCTGCCGGTGATCTCGCTGAAGCTGATCGACCCGCGGTTCTACCACCTGGACACCGCGCTGGTCGTGCTCGACGCCGACACCGCTGCCTACTACCCGGCGGCCTTCGACGACGCCAGCCGGGCCGCGCTGGCTTCGCATTTCAGCGAGCTGATCGAGGCTAAGGACGAGGACGCCGAGGTGCTGGGGCTGAACGCGATCAGCGATGGCCGGCACGTGGTCATGCCGGTGCAGGCGGACGGCCTGCGCACGCAGCTGGCCGCGGCGGGCTTCGTGCCGGTGACGGTGGACCTGTCCGAGCTGCTGAAAGGCGGCGGGGGACCCAAGTGCTGCACCCTGGAACTGAGGTAATGCGAGCAGAGGCCGAGGAGGACATCATGACCGATCTCACTGCGGAGCAGCTGCGCGCCCAGGCCGCGGCGCACAGCGCGCACAACTACCACCCGCTGCCGGTCGTGATCGCCGAGGCCGAGGGCGCCTGGGTGACCGACGTCGGCGGCCGCCGCTACCTGGACATGCTGGCCGCCTACTCGGCCATCAACTTCGGGCACCGCCACCCCCGCCTGGTGGCCGCCGCGCAGCGCCAGCTGGAGCGGGTCACGCTGGTCAGCCGGGCCTTCGACCACGACCAGTTCGGCCCGTTCTGCGCCGAGCTGGCCGCGCTGGCCGGCCTGGACATGGTGCTGCCCATGAACACCGGCGCCGAGGCCGTCGAGACCGCGATCAAGACGGCCCGCAAGTGGGGCTATGAGGTCAAGGGCGTGCCCGACGGCGAGGCCGTCATCATCGTGTTCGACGGCAACTTCCACGGCCGCACCACGACGATCATCAGCTTCTCCACCGACCCGGACGCCCGCGGCTCCTACGGGCCGTACACGCCGGGCTTCCGGATCGTCCCCTACGGCGACCTGGAGGCCCTGCGCGCCGCCATGGACCCCAACGTCGTGGGCGTGCTGGTCGAGCCCATCCAGGGCGAGGCCGGCGTCATCGTGCCGCCGCCCGGCTTCCTGGCCGGCGTGCGCGAGGCGTGCACGCAGGCCGGGGCGCTGATGATCGCCGACGAGATCCAGTCCGGGCTCGGCCGCACCGGGACCACCTTCGCCTGTGACCACGACGACGTGGTGCCCGACATGTACGTGCTGGGCAAGGCGCTGGGCGGCGGCATCGTGCCGATCTCGGCCGTGGTCGCCAGCAGCGAGGTCCTCGGCGTATTCAAGCCGGGCCAGCACGGGTCGACGTTCGGCGGCAACCCGCTGGCCTGCGCCGTGGCCCGCGAGGTCATCGCCATCCTGAACACTGGCGAGTTCCAGGAGCGGTCGGCCAAGCTGGGCACGCACATGCTGGACCGGCTGGCCGCCCTCCCGGCGAGCGCCGTCCGCGAGGTCCGCGGCCGCGGCCTGTGGGCCGGCATCGAGTTCGCCGGCCTGTCCGGGCGCGACGCGTGCGAGCGGCTGGCGGACCGCGGCGTGCTGGCCAAGGACACGCACGGCACCACCATCCGGCTGGCACCGCCGCTGATGATCAGCGAGCACGACCTGGACTGGGCGCTGGACCAGGTCGAGGACATCTCGCGCTAGCGCGGCTGCCCGCGGCGGCCGCCCGGCCCGCTAGCCCGGACCGCTAGCCCGGCTCGCCGGGCGGCTGCTCCGGGGCCAGGCTCCGGTACCGCCCCGCGTGGTGGATCAGCGGCCCGCGGCCGCCGGCGTTCTCGCCGACCGCCACGACCAGGCCCACGATGATGCTGTGGTCACCGCCGTCATGCACGGCGGTGGTCCGGCACTCCATCCAGGCCAGCGCGTCATCCAGGACCGGCGCGCCGGTCTGCGGGCCGGCGTGGTGGTCGATCCCGTCGAGCTGGCCGTCTAGCGGGCGGCCCCGGGTGGCCAGCCAGCGCGCCGTCTTCTCGGCGTCCTCGCCGAGTACCGAGAGCGACCAGAACCCGGCCGCCAGCACCGTGTCGTGGAAGCGCGCGATCTTCTCCGCGCACAGCAGCACCAGCAGCGGGTCCAGGGACACGGCCGTGAACGCGCTGACGGTCATGGCGTGGTCGATGCCGTGCAGGCTGGTGCCCGCGATCAGGATGCCGGTGGGCAGCTGCCCGGCCGCCCGGCGGAACGCCGCCGGGTCGGCGCCCGGCGCCTGGCCGGCGGTCATCGGCGTCCCGCCCGCGAGAAGCCCAGATACGACACCAGGCACCCGGCGGCGGCGCACCCGGCACCGCCGAACAGGAACCACTTGCCTGCCGTCGTATTCGTGATCACGACGCTTCCTCCCTGAGTTGCGGTCGCCAGGATGAACGCTGTGGCAAACCAGCCCACGCCGGGCATAAGCCCGCCGGCCGCCGCGCGCATTCCCCAGGCCCCGAGAACGCAGGTCGCGAAGATGGCCAGGGCGAAGATGATGGCCAGCAGCGGGGCCGGCCCGCGGCTGTACTGGAAGCTCCCGATCAGCGCCTGCAGCAGGCCGAGCAGGAACAGCGTCAGGTAGGCCGCGATGGTGACGGGCCGGCCGGAACCGCCGGGCCCGCCGGCCCGCCGGTCTCGCGGGCTGCGGGCGCCCGGCGCGCGCCGTTCCGGTGGCTGTCCTGGCTCGCTGGTCACGGAGGCAGGCTAGCCAATCCCGGCGAACAGGTCGGACTCCCGTGCCGGCCCGCTCGCGCCCGGCCCGGCCAGCAGCGTGAAGTACTCGCTGTCCAGCACCCGCTGGCCGATGTTGTCCGACAGCGCGAAATACGGGGCGGCCACCGTGATCTGCGTCGCGTGCGCGGCCATGGCGGCCAGCTTGGCGGCCAGCCAGGTGGTCGCCGCCACTTCCGTGGTCACCAGCTCGTCAGCCACGCCGAACGGAAGATCTTCCAGCGAGGCGGCCCGGGCGAAGCCAGTGTGCTCCGGGGCGCCGGCGGGCCAGGCCATCGCCGCGGCCAGCCGGGATCTCGGCATGGCGGTCGCGTAGAGCTTGGCGACCAGGCCGCCGGCCTGCTCGTACGCCCGGCGGGCCACCCGGTGGGCCTGAATGTGATCGGGATGCCCGTAGTAACCCCGCTCGTCATAGGTGACGATCACCTGCGGGCGCACCTCGCGGATGACCTTCAGCAGCTCATCCGCCGCCTCGTCCACGTCTGCCTGCCAGAAGCTGCCCGGCCAGTGGTTGGCTGCCAGGCCCATCATCCCCGAGTCGCGCCACCGGCCGGTGCCGCCCAGGAAGCGGAAGTCGGCCACGCCCAGCGCCCGGCACGCCGCGGCCAGCTCGCCCACCCGGTACTCCCCCAGGCCGCCGTGCTCCGCCCAGGCCAGGTGCCGCAGCTGCGCCGGGATGACCTCGCCAAGCTCGCCCAGCGTGCAGGTGACCAGCGTGACCCGCGCGCCCTGCGCCGCGTACCGGGCCATGATGGCGCCGGTCTCGATGGACTCGTCGTCGGGATGAGCGTGCACGAGCAGCAGGCTCTGGTCACGGGCCGCGATCATGAGCGTGAGCCTAACGAGGCGGGCTGAGCAGGCGGGAGATGCGGGGTGCCGCCGGCCAGCGGGTGCTGGCAGGATCTTGCCCATGACCGACTCGTTCCCCCGCCAGCAGGCCAGGACCCGGCGGTTCAGCCTGGGCGCGCCGCGCTCCTTCCAGGTCTCGCCTGACGGCGGCACGGTGGCCTTCCTGCGCTCGCGGGGCGGCACCGACCCGGTGACGTGCCTGTGGGCACTGGACGTCGCCACCGGCACCGAGCGACTGGTGGCCGACCCGGTGCAGCTGGCCGGGTTCGGCGCCGAAGATGACGAGCGGGAGAAGGCCCGCCGGGAGCGGGCCCGCGAGCTGGCCCGGGGCGTGGTGGGGTTCGCCACCGACGATGCCTTCGCCGTCGCCGCCTTCACGCTGGCCGGGCGGGTCTACCTGGCCCGCCTCGGCGCGGCCAGTGCCGCCGGCGGTGACGGTCGCGGCGCCGTGCGGGAGCTGGCCACCCAGATCCCGGCCGCCGACCCCCGGCCTGACCCGTCCGGCGCGCGCGTGGCCTACGCCTGCGCGGGGGCGCTGCGCGTCATCGACATCGCCACCGGCGAGGACCGCGCGGTGGCGGGCCCGGCCGGGGACCCGCTGGTCACCTTCGGGGTGGCCGAGTTCATCGCCGCCGAGGAGATGCGCCGCACCCGCGGCTACTGGTGGGCGCCCGACGGGTCCGCGCTGCTGGCCGCGCGGGTCGACGAGAACCCCGTGCAGCGCTGGCACATCGCCGACCCGTCCCGCCCCGAGGCGCCGGCCCGCGAGGTCCGCTATCCCGCGGCCGGCACCGCCAACGCCGACGTCACCGCGGTCATCGCCGGGCTGGACGGCCAGCTCACGCCCGTCACCTGGGACACCGCGGCGCTGCCTTACCTGGTCACGGCCAGCTGGGGCGGGCCGGACGGCGCGGCCACTCCGCTGCTGGTCGTGCAGAGCCGGGACCAGCGCACGCTGGTGCTGCTGGCCGCCGACCCGGCGACCGGGAAGACCAGGATCGTCCGCGCCGACACCGACCCGCACTGGGTCGACATCGTGCCCGGCGTCCCGGCCTGGACGGCCGGCGGCAAGATCGCCTGGGCCGCCGATTCCGAGGGGACCCGGCGGGTGCTGGTGGCCACCCCCGCCGAGCACGAGGCCGGCACGGCCGAGCCGGTGACCCCGGCCGGGCTGCACGTGCGGCAGGTCCTGGACACCGACGGGGATGACGTGCTGTTCACCGCCTCGGCGGCGGACCCCGCTCAGGCGGGCCTGTGGCTGGCCGGGCCCGGCGGCGTCACCGAGCTGACCCCCGGCACCGGGCTGCACACCGGACGGCGGGCCGGCGGCACCACGGTGGTCGCCAGCCGCCGCCTGGATGCCGCCGGGGTGACGGTCACGGTCCGGCGGCCCGGCGCCCCGCAGACGACCATCGCCTCGCTGGCCGAGCAGCCGCTGCTGCCCGACGTCACGCCCGTGCTGAGCTACGGCGGCCCCAGGCGGCTGCGCACCGCGATCCTGCTGCCGTCCTGGCACCAGCCCGGCTCAGGCAAGCTTCCGGTGCTGTGCGACCCCTACGGCGGCCCGCACCATCAGGAGGTGCTGGCCGCCCGCGATGCCTACTCCGAGTCCCAGTGGCTGGCCGACCAGGGCTTCGCGGTGGTCGTCGCCGACGGCCGCGGCACGCCCGGCCGCGGGCCGGCCTGGGAGCGGGCGGTGGCCGGCGACCTGGCCACCCCCGCGCTGGAGGACCAGGTCGAGGCGCTGCACGCGGCCGCCGAGGAGTGCGCCGACCTGGACCTGTCCCGCGTCGGGATCCGCGGCTGGTCGTTCGGCGGCTTCCTGGCCGCCCTGGCGGTGCTGCGCCGGCCGGACGTGTTCCACGCCGCCGTGGCCGGCGCCCCGGTCACCGAGTGGCGGCTGTATGACACCCATTACACCGAGCGCTACCTCGGCGACCCGGCCGCCAGCCCGCTGGCTTATGAGTCCAGCTCGCTGACCTCGCAGGCCGCGCGGCTGAGCCGGCCCCTGATGATCATCCACGGGATGGCCGATGACAACGTCGCGGTGGCCCACTCGCTGCGGCTGTCCGCGGCGCTGCTCGCCGCCGGGCGGCCCCATGAGGTGCTGCCGCTGACCGGTGTGACGCATCTGCCAGCCCAGGAAGAGGTGGCAGAGAGCCTGCTCCTGCTGCAGGTCGGCTTCCTGCGCAGGGCCCTGGGAGCGGGGCCTTCAGCAGGATCCGGCACCTCGGCGGCAACCGGGCACGCCGGGACGGACAGCGCATTGTAGTAAGAGTCACACGCCCAGACGGACCGGGCACGCCCCCAGGATGATATCCAAGGGATTAAGGTTTCGTTCGAGCTCGTGGTCAGCGTGGCAAACTTGTCGCGCCTGGCGCCAGCGCGCGGCAGACTGCCCCGCTGCGGCACAGGCGCCCAGGCCGCTGAGCACGTGCGGCAAGCGGAGCAAACCTTCCAGGGCGGAGACGTCTGACAATGACGCAGGCATCGGTGGCGCCGGCCAAGACACGTGCGCAGATATCGGAACGAACGCTGCGCAAGGACCCCTGGTGGCGGTCCCCGCGCATCATCGTGACGCTGCTGACCATCTGGGTCGCATACGCCACGGTGCACGTGTTCATCGGCAGGTGGTACTACGTCCCGGAGTTCCACTACCTGACCCCGTTCTACTCGCCGTGCGTCAGCGGCGAGTGCGTGCCGGGTTCCTCCACGCTGGGGACCTGGATCCCCGCGGTCCCGCCGATCATCCCGTACGCGTTCGTGTCGCTGCCGTTCGTGCTGGGCTTCCGGCTGAGCTGCTACTACTACCGCAAGGCCTACTACCGGTCCTTCTGGCGGGCCCCGGCCGCCTGCGCGGTGCGCGAGCCGCACGCGACCTACAGCGGCGAGACGCGGTTCCCGCTGATCATGCAGAACCTGCACCGCTACTTCTTCTACGTGGTCCTCCTGATCTCGATTCTCAACACCTATGACCTGGTCGAGGCCTTCCACGGCAAGGACGGCGGCGTAGGCATCGGCCTGGGTACGCTGATCATGGGCGTGAACGTGATCCTGCTGTGGGGCTACACCCTGTCCTGTCATTCCTGCCGGCACATCACCGGCGGCCGCCTGAAGAACTTCTCTAAGCACCCCGTCCGGTACTGGGCCTGGACGCAGATCTCCCGGATGAACACCAAGCACATGCAACTGGCCTGGACCACTCTCGGCACGCTGATGGTGACCGACCTGTACATCTGGCTGCTGTCGGCGGGCGTTTTCAGCGACCCGCGGATCTTTAACTGAGGCGGCGCTACACCATGACGGAAATTCAGCGACTCCCCTACGACGTCGTCGTCATCGGCGCAGGCGGCTCCGGGCTGCGCGCGGCGATCGAGGCGCGGCTGGCCGGCAAGAAGACGGCGATCATCTCCAAGTCCCTGTTCGGCAAGGCGCACACGGTGATGGCCGAGGGCGGCTGCGCGGCGGCCATGGGAAACGTCAACCCGAACGACAACTGGATGGTGCACTTCCGCGACACCATGCGCGGCGGGAAGTTCATGAACCACCCGCGCATGGCCGAGCTGCACGCCAAGGAGGCTCCGGACCGGGTCTGGGAGCTGGAGGCCTGGGGCGCGCTGTTCGACCGGACGCCCGAGGGCAAGATCAGCCAGCGCAACTTCGGCGGCCACGAGTATCCCCGGCTGGCCCACGTGGGCGACCGGACCGGCCTGGAGATGATCCGCACCCTGCAGCAGAAGGTCGTGGCGCTGCAGCAGGAGGACGTGGTCGAGCATGGCGACGCCGAGGCGATGATCAAGGTCTTCGCCGAGACCACCGTCACCCGGCTGGTCAAGGATGGCGACCAGATCGCCGGGGCGTTCGGCTACATCCGGGAGACCGGGCAGTTCGTGCTGTTCGAAGCGCCGGCCGTGGTGCTGGCCACCGGCGGCATCGGTAAGACATTCAAGGTCACCTCGAACTCCTGGGAGTACACCGGTGACGGCCACGCGCTGGCGCTGCTGGCCGGGGCCAGGCTGCTGAACATGGAGTTCGTCCAGTTCCACCCGACCCACATGGTCTGGCCGATCTCGGTGCGCGGCCTGCTGGTCACCGAGTCGGTCCGCGGTGACGGCGGCGTGCTGCGCAACTCCGAGGGCAAGCGGTTCATGTTCAACTATGTCCCCGACGTGTTCCGCGACCAGTACGCGGAGACCGAGGAGGAAGCCGACCGCTGGTACACCGACCCCGACCACAACCGGCGCCCGCCCGAGCTGCTGCCCCGTGACGAGGTGGCCCGGGCCAACAACGCCGAGGTCAAGGCCGGCCGCGGCTCACCGCACGGCGGAGTGTTCCTGGACATCGCCTCGCGCCGCTCTCCCGAGGAGATCCTGCGCCGGCTGCCGTCCATGTACCACCAGTTCAAGGAGCTGGCGGACGTGGACATCACCAAGGAGCCCATGGAGGTCGGCCCGGCCCAGCACTACGTGATGGGCGGCGTCGAGGTCGACCCGGACACCGGCGAGTCCTCCGTGCCCGGCCTGTTCGCGGCGGGCGAGGTGTCCGGTGGCATGCACGGCTCCAACCGGCTGGGCGGCAACTCGCTGTCCGACCTGCTGGTGTTCGGCCGCCGGGCCGGGATGGGCGCGGCCGAGTACCTGGACCAGCTGGCCAAGCGCCCGGTGCCGGACGAGGGCGAGATCGCCGCG
>DASUBV010000052.1:0-23104 GCA_035763085.1 Streptosporangiaceae bacterium
CGCGCGCCCGTGGCGAAGGCATGGGTGAGCTGGCTGGGATCGGCATAGCCATCGGAGGGAACCCAGGTAGCGCCGCGCAGGCCGGTCACGCTGAGCAGCGGGAAGCAGTCCGCGGCCTCACCCGGTGACATCAGGTGCACCTCGAACCCGAAGCTCCGGGCGGCGGTCACCAGGCGGCGCAGCTCGTGCCAGCGGTCGTCGCTGGCAGCGACGCGCAGGCTGCCGGCCGGATGCCAGCCGGTCGCGTATCCGGTGTCGCGCTCCAGCGTCTGGTAGGTCAGCACGCTGGCCCGCATCAGCCGGGTCAGGCTGGCGGAGGTGCGCAGCTGGCCGACCAGGCCGGCCGCATGCCAGGTGCTGCCCTCGGTGAGCCGGCGGCGCTCGAGTACGGTGACGTCGGTCTTGCCGCGGCGGGCCAGGTAGTACGCGATGCTGCAGCCCACGACCCCGCCGCCGATGATCACGATCTCGCTGCGCTCCGGCAGATCCACGCACGCTCCCGCTGTGCTTCCCGCAACCTGGCGGGCCAGCGCGCGGTCGCGGGCCCGGCTGTCACTATCTCACCCGGAATTCAGGTTCGCCCTGGCCCGACTCGCTATGTCAGGGTTGCGGAGTGAGCGGACATGACGTGCGCGTGGTGTACACCAAGTACGACGGCAGCCTGCACTGGCACCAGACCATGCATTACCTCGGCGAGGACGGGCACGGGACCTGGCTCGGCGCGCACGCCGGCGGGATCTCGCAGCGGGGTGACGAGCCGCCGGTGGCCATCGAGCAGCCGTACGTGATGCTGTTCCCGCGGGACGCGTGGTGGACCGCGGTGTTCAACGGCGAGCCCGCGCGCACCGAGGTGTACTGCGACATCACCACGCCGCCGCAGTGGCCGGACCCGGCCGAGGTGACGATGATCGACCTGGACCTGGACGTGCTGCGGCGCCGCTGTGACCAGCACGTCGTGCTGGTGGACGAGGATGAGTTCGCCGAGCACCAGGTGCGCTACCACTACCCGCCCGACGTCATCCGCCAGGCGCGGCAGTCGGCCGCCTGGCTGCAGGACGCGATCACCGGCGGCGTGCAGCCGTTCGCCGGGGAGTACCTGGCCTGGCTCGGCCAGGTTCACTGACGAGCGGCGGCTGCGGCGAGGAGCAGCGCGGTCGGGCCGGCGGCGGCGCGGGCTAGCTGCGCTCGGGCGCCTGGCCGGTCACGGCGGCCGGCGGGAACCGGCGCTCGGAGTCGGCGATCTTCCGCCGGCCCGCGTCGGCCAGGTCGATGCCGAGCACGTCGGCCAGCCGGATCAGGTAGAGCAGCACGTCGGCCATTTCCTCGCCGACCCTGGTTCGCAGCGGCTCGGCCGCGGCAAGCTGCCGGGCCTGGCCCGCGGGCAGCCACTGGAACAGCTCGGCCAGCTCGCCGACCTCCCCGACCAGGGCCAGGATGACGGACTTGGGGTCGTGGAACTGGCCCCAGTCCCGGTCATCGGTGAACCGCCGCATCCGGTCGCGCAGCTCGCTGAGGTCCGACATCCCGCTAGCTTTCCACGACACCGGCCGCAGCGGGCGGCCCGGGTCAGGCCGGGTCGAGCTCGAGCCACGCGATGCGGCCGGCGTCGCTGCCGGTGATGCCCCAGCGGGTGGCCAGCCCGCCGACGATGAGCAGGCCGCGGCCGTGCTCCTCGTCGTGACCGGAATCGCAAGTCCACGGGCCGCCCCGGTCCTCGACCTCGGCGCGGATCCGGCCGGCCCCGCTGACCAGCGCCCGCACCACGAAGTGCCCGCCGGGCTCGCGCGAGCTGCTGTGCAGGACCGCGTTGCTGGCCAGCTCGGAGACGCACAGCACGACATCATCGGCGGCGCGCAGGCCGGCCAGCACGCCGGCCACGAACCGCCGCGCGCAGGCGACCTGCAGCGGCTGCGCGGCGAAGACCCGCCAGGCGGCAGCCACGGCCGGGGCTCTGCCGGGCGCGGACGGGCCTCGTTCCGGGGCCAGGAAGTCAGTCCCGGCCACCCGCCTGGCGGTGCCGACTGCTGCGCTCATGTGCCGCCCTTCTGCGCGGGGCGCGCCGCCATTCCCGCGGCGGACGGCGACGGCCCGTAAATCAGAAGGCCAGGGGCCCAGTGCTGCGGCATTCCCCGGCTCTCCTAGACGCTAACTCAGATCTCTAGAGATATCCAGATCCTCAATGGCCTCTTCTGACCTGTCATTCCTCACCAGACCGGCTGATCAGGCACATCTTTGCTAATGTGCTCTCTAGAGAACCACTGCGCCACCGGACGCAAGGAGGCCGGATCATGCCGAACTCAAATGGCCCGGCTCAAGAACGGAAATACCGGGTGATCGCCAGCGACCTGCGCGCGGCGATTACCCGGGGCGAATACCAGCCGGCCGCCCGCCTGCCGGGCGAGAACGACCTGATGCGCCATTATCAGGTGGCCCGGATGACCGCCCGGCAGGCGCTCGCTCAGCTGATCAACGAGGGACTGGCCGTGGCCCGCAAGGGCTCGGGGGTGTACGTCCGCGAGTTCCGCCCGGTCATCCGGCCCGGCATCAGCCGGCTGTCCTCGCGCAGCTGGGGCTCGGGCCGGTCGGTGTGGGCGGCCGATGCCGGCGAGCGGGACCTGGCGGTGGACCAGCTCGACATCCGCCGGATGGACCCGCCCGATCACATCCGCCTGCTGCTGGACCTGCCCGACGACACCGACGCTCAGGTCATCGCGCGCAGCCGCCGCTACGTCCTGGACGGCAAGCCGGTGCTGCTGTCGGTCTCCTACCTGCCGGCCGCGCTCGCGGCCGGGACCATGATCGAGTACCAGGATGCCGGACCTGGCGGGGTCTACGCCCGGCTGCGGGAGCTCGGCCACGCTCCGGCCCGCTTCCGCGAGGACCTGCGCTCGCGGATGCCCGAGCCGGACGAGGCCGGCCGCCTGGAGCTGCCGCCCGGCACGCCAGTGGTCGACATCGTGCGCAGCGCCTACACGGCGGACGGCCAGATCGTCGAGGTCAACGAGATGACGGCCGACGCCTCCTCCTACGTATTCCGGTACGACTTCGACGCCTAGCGGCGGTCAGCCGGGCTGCCCGGCCCGGGACGAGGGCCCCCGGCGCAACCGGGGCGTGCCGCGCTAGGCATCCACCTCGCGCAGCCGCGCGGCGGCGGCCTCGGGCATCACGTCGCTGGCGAACGCGTCCATGGCCGACTCCGAGCCGGCCAGGTACTTGAGCTTGTCGCTGGCCCGCCGCGAGGTGAACAGCTCCAGGTGCAGCGCGAACAGGTCGCGGCCCGCGCGGACCGGCGCCTGGTGCCACCCGGCGATGTAGGGAGCGGGCTGGTCGAACAGCCGCGCGAAGCGGCCGAAGATGTCCAGCTCGATCCCGGCCAGGTCGCAGAGCTCCGCCGGGCCGAGACTGGCCAGGTCGGGGACCCGGCGCCGGGGGTACAGGTGGATCTCATACGGCCACCGGGCCGCGTGCGGGACGAACGCGGCCCAGTGCTCGGTCTGGCTCACCACCCGCGTGCCGTCGGCCAGCTCGGCGGCGACCACGTCATCGAACAGGTTGCGCGCCGTCCGCCGGTAATACGCGCGTGCCGAGGCCAGCGCCTTCTCGGTCCGCGGGGTGACGAACGGGTAGGCGTAGATCTGGCCGTGCGGGTGCGGCTGGGTGACGCCGATCTCCCGGCCGCGGTTCTCGAAGCAGAACACCTGGTCCACGCCGGCCAGCGCGGACAGCTCGGCCGTCCGGTCGATCAGCGCCTGCAGCACGAGCTCGACCCGCTCGCGGGGCAGCTCGGCGAACGAGGCATCGTGATCGGAGGTGTAGCAGACCACCTCGCAGCGCCCGGCCGCCGGCCGCTCGGGCAGCACCCCGGCCGGCCAGCCCGCCCCGGGTCCTTCCGGGCCGGCGGGGCCCGCGCCGGGCGGGGCGGCGGAGAGCGCCGGGAAGCGGTTGTCGAAGACCACCACCTCGTAGTCCGCGGCCGGGATCTCGGTCAGGTGGTCGGCCGACGGGCAGAGCGGGCAGTCCTGCGCCGACGGCAGGTAGCTGCGGTCCTGGCGGTGACTGGCGTAGATCACCCAGGTGTCCAGGAACGGCTCGTAGCGCAGCTGCGATGCGGAGTTCGCGGGCGGCAGGTCCCGTCGATCGGCGGCATCGCGGTGCTGGCCCGGAGCCGCGTCGTAGTAGCTGAGCTGCCGACCATCGGAGAGCCGGATCGTCGTCTTGTGCACTCTCGCGGGACCTTTCCGTCGTGCCGGGGCCCGCCGCTGCGGCAGCGGCGCGGCCAGGCTCGCGGACCATCGTGGCACGGCGGGGCGGGCACCGGGGACGCCCGCCGGCGGTCTGGTTTGCCCGCTTGCGTCCGGTCCGGCCTGGCCCGCCAGGTCAGGCCAGGTTCGAGCCGGGTCATTCCGCGGGGCAGGGCCCCGGAGCGCGCCGTCACGCAGACGGCCGGCCCGCCCGGCCGCTCCGGCCTTCCGGCGGGAGTGCCCGGGCGGGAGTGCCCTGGCGAGAGTGCCCGCTCAGGAACCGGGCGGGTACATCGGCGGGTCGGCAGCGTCCGGCCCCGGCCGCTGGATCGGGCCGAACCGCTCCTCATACAGCCGCTCGTTCTTGCTCAGCGCCTGCATCAGCTCGAATACCGCGGCGGGCGGGATCTTCACCCGGCTGACCACCTGGGCCGGGGTCAGCGCCTGCTGGGTGCCCGCCTCGTCCGCGATCACCTGAGTGGGCTGGGTCACGGCGAAGTCCAGGGTGAACTCATACGGCGTGTGCCACACGGCCACCAGGTTGCTGTACACCCCGGCAGCGACGTCATCGGGCACCTGCAGGCTGATCTGCGGAGGCTGAGGAGGCTGAGCGTCGGTCATGAACAGCCAGGCTACGGCGCCCGGCCCGGCCACGGCTCCGCGCCGCGCCCGGCCGCGGGCCAGCACACTTCCTGGCCGCCGCGCCCGCCGCCGGCGTGGCTGACGCGTCAGCCCGCTGCCGTCGTGTCATTGTCAGGACGGGTGTTGCCGCTGTGGGGGTGGCTGGGATCCTGGCTGCCGGTTGCCGCTGGACTGAGGAGCAACATGTGACCGCGCAAAGCCCGGATGAGGTGCAGCTATCGGAGTTCATGGCGTCGCTGCCGCGCAAGCGGATGGGCGCTGCCGCACTGTGCCGGGATCAGGCCGGCCGGCTGCTGCTGGTGGAGCCGGTCTACACCGATACCTGGATGGTGCCCGGCGGCGTGGTGGAGGCCGGCGAGTCCCCGCACGCCGCGTGCCGCCGCGAGGTCGCCGAGGAACTGGGCCTGGACCGCCCGGCCGGGCGCATCCTGTCGGTGGACTGGGTTCCGAGCGAGCCCGGCCGGACCGAGGCCCTGGTTATCTTCTACGACGGCGGGGTGCTCAGCGACCAGGAGATCGCGGCGATCACGCTGCCTGCCGACGAGCTCGCCAGCTTCGCCTTCGTCCCGCCCGGTGAGGTGGAGCCGAAGGTGCGCCCGGCGCTGGCGCGCCGGATCGCCGCCTCGCTGGCCGCGCTGGACAGCGGGACGGTGGCCGCGCTCGAAGACGGCCGCCCGGTCAGCTGAGCGGGCCGGGCCCGCGGGACGCGGCACAGGCCCCCCGGAACCCCGAGGGCTCGCCGAGGCTGCCGGTGCCGCCAGTCACCGCGCCGGGCTCGCCGGCCCGCCCGCGGCACGGCGCGGCAGGGACGGCAGCGCCGCAAAGCGCTGGCAGATGGTGGCGGCGGTCTGGTCGGCGGGCGCGTCCCAGATCTGCTGGCTGAAGATCTCGACCTCAGCGAAGCCGTCGTACCCGGCCGCGCAGACGCCTTCGGTGAACGGGCCGAAGTCGATGCACCCGTCACCGATATGACCGCGCCCGAGCAGGGTGTCCGGCGGCAGCGGCAGCACCCAGTCGCTGAGCTGGTAGCTGACAATCCGGCCCGCGGCCCGGGCCAGGTCCGCGCTGAGCTGCGCGTCCCACCACAGGTGATAGGTGTCGACGACCACCCCCACCGCGTCGGCCGGGAACTGCAGGGCCACCTCCAGCGCCTCGGCCAGGCGCGAGATGACGCAGCGGTCGGCGCAGAACATCGGGTGCAGGGCCTCGATGCCGAGCCGGACGCCGAGCCGCTGGGCATCGGGCACCAGCTCGCCGATCGCGCCGGCGATCATCCGCCTGGCCAGGCCGATGTCCCGGCTGCCGGGCACCAGCCCGCCGGACACCAGGATGAGGGTGTCGGTGCCCAGCTCGGCGGCCTCGGCGATGGCCGCCCGGTTATCGGCCAGCGCCGCAGCCCGGGCGCCGGGGTCGGCGTGGGTGAAGAACCCGCCCCGGCACAGGCTGGACACCTGCAGCCCGGCGGCCGCCACGATGGCCGCCGCCCCGGCCGTGCCGATCTCGGCCACCGGCTCGCGCCACAGCCCGATGGCTGGTATCTCGTGCCGGGCGCACAGGTCCGCGGCCTGCGCCACGGTCAGCGGGCGCACGGTCGCCTGGTTCAGCGACAGCCCGCGCAGTCCGCCGGTCATGCCGGTGCCGGTCCTGCCGTGCCGGTCAGGGGGGCGCGTGTCCTATCCATGCCAGTCATGACCGGGCCGCCCGGTCCAGGTACTCGGTCATCCGCTCGACGGCCAGCTCCGGGTCGCGCAGTACCCCGGCCGCCGCGGCCAGCTCGAACACCCGGCACAGGTGCCCGGGTGAGCGCCTGGCCTCCAGGCCGTCCACCATCGCGAACCACGGCTGCAGGCCGTTGAGCCAGGCCAGGAACGCGATCCCCGCCTTGTAGTAGTACGTCGGAGCCTCGAAAATCACCCGGCTCAGCTCGACGGTCGGGCCCATCGCCGCGTCATAGCCGCCCGGGTCACCCGCGTCCAGCGCACGCAGGGCCGCGGCCGCCGGGGCCGTGATCGCGGCGAAGATGCCCAGCAGCGCGTCGCTGTGGCCGTGCTCGTCACCGCGGATCAGGTCGGCGTAGTTGAAGTCGTCGCCGGTGTACATGCGGACGCCGGGCGGGAGCAGGCGCCGCAGCGTGACCTCCTGCCCGGCATTCAGCAAGGACAGCTTGACGCCGCTGACCTTGCCCGGGCAGCGGCGGATCAGCTCCAGGACGGTGCCGGCGGCGGCGGTGAAGTCCTCGCTGCCCCAGTACCCGCGCAGCGCCGGGTCGAAGGCGGCACCGAGCCAGTGCAGGATGACCGGCTGCCGCGCCTGCTCCAGCAGCTCGCCGTAGACACCGAGGTAGTCATCGCGAGAGCGGGCGCTGGCGGCCAGCGCCCGGCTGGCCATCACGATGACCTCGGCCCCGGCGTCCTGGACCGCCGAGAGCTGCTCGGCATAGGCGCCGATGATCTCCGCGAGGGGATGCGGGCCGCTGCTGAGCTGGTCGGTGCCGGCGCCGCAGGCGATCGGCGTGCGCAGCTCGGCGGCGCGGGCCGCCGACCGCATGATCAGGGTGCGGGCCTGCGGCCAGGACAGCCCCATGCCGCGCTGGCTGGTGTCCATGGCCTCGGCGACGGCGAACCCGTGCTCCCACAGGTGCTCACGGAAGGCGATGGTGGCGGTCCAGTCGATCTCGCCGCCGGGGGTCGCGGCGACGTGCGCGGCCGCGTAGACGCGCCGCGACACCGGCGCCCGGTAGCTGTCCGCCCAGGCCGGAGCCGTCAGCTCAAGCGGCGCGGCCCGGCCGGGCAGCCGGATCTGCGCGGTCATGTCGCCAGGCGCGGCACCTCGAGGCGCCGTCCCTCGGCCGAGGACTGCAGCGCCAGGCAGGCCAGCTGGACGCCCTTGGCTCCCGCGGCCAGGTCCCACGGGAACGGCCGGCCCTCCACGGCGTGCTGCAGGAACTGCTCCCACTGCACTTTGAACCCGTTGTCGAAGCTCGCGTTGTCGGGCACGTCGGTCCACTGCGCGAGGTAGTCGTTGGGGTCGGGCAGGTCCGGGTTCCAGACCGGCATCGGCGTGTTCACCCGGTGCTGGACGGCGCAGTTGCGCAGCCCGGCCACCGCGCTGCCGTGCGTGCCGTCCACGTGCAGCTCGACCAGCTCGCGGCGGTTGACCCGCACCGCCCACGAGGAGTTGACCGACGCGAGCACGCCGCTCTCGAATTCCAGCAGCGCGTAGGCGGCGTCGTCGGCGGTCACGTCGTAAGGCGCCCCGGACTCATCCCAGCGCTGGGGCAGGTGCGTGGCGTGCCGGGCGTAGAGCGCCGCGATCGGCCCGAACAGGTCCTCCAGGAGGTACTGCCAGTGCGGGAACATGTCCAGCACGATCCCGCCGCCGTCCTCCTTGCGGTAGTTCCAGGACGGCCGCTGGGCGGCGATGCTGTCGCCCTCGAAGACCCAGTAGCCGAACTCCAGCCGCACCGACAGCACGCGCCCGAGGAAGCCGTCCCGGATCAGCCGCCGGAGCTTGATAATGCCGGGCAGGAACAGCTTGTCCTGTACCACGCCGTTGATGACCCCGGCCTCGCGCGCCGCGGCCGCCAGCCGCACGGCGCCCTCCAGCGAGTCCGCGACGGGCTTCTCGGTGTAGATGTGCTTGCCGGCCGCGATGGCCCGGGCCAGGGCCGGCTCGCGTGCGGAGGTGACCTGGGTGTCGAAGTACACCTGCACCGCCGGGTCGGCCAGCACCTCATCCAGGCTGGTCGTCCAGCGCTCCAGGCCATGCCGCTCGGCGATGGCGCGCAGCCGCTGCTCGCTGCGCCCGACGAGGACGGGCTCGGGGTAGGCCAGCGTCCCGTCCGTCAGCTGCACCCCGCCCTGCTCGCGGATGCTGAGCAGTGATCTGACCAGGTGCTGCCGGTAGCCCATCCGGCCGGTCACGCCATTCAGGGCGACGTGGACCACCTTGCGCGACATCAGTCACCTTCCTGGAGGCTCTGCGGCTGCAGGGCTCTGTGGCTGCGGGGCTCCGGGCTGCGGGGCTCCGGGTTGCAGGGTCCGGGTGCAGGGCTCCGGGTGCAGGGGCTCTGCGGCGGCAGGAGCCCAGCGGCTCCGGAGGCTCCGCGGCGCGGCCGCCGCCGGGCGAAGTCTGGGAAAGCACTTTCCAAAGACTAGGCTGGGGCGTAAAGCTGGGTCAACCGGGGGGCCGGGTCATGCCGGAGGCGGGCCGGAGCGGGTGCCGCAGGGCAGCGGGAGCGACAGCAGTGACAGACGTGAGCCAGGGTGGCCGGCGGCGGCGCCGCGCGAACGGTGCCGCCGCGGCCCGCGATGCCGGGGCCGGAGTCACCCTGCAGGATGTCGCGGACCGCGCCGGGGTGTCCCTGACCACGGCGTCGCGCGTGCTCAACGCGGGCTCGCGGCGGGTCAGCGCGGCCATGGCCGACCGGGTCAACCAGGCCGTTGCCGAGCTCGGCTACCTGGCCAACCTCCAGGCCAGGGCGGTGGCCACCGGCCAGAGTAACACCGTCGGCGTGGTCGTCCACGACATCGCCGACCCCTACTTCTCCTCCATCGCCGCCGGCCTTATCGAGGTCGCCGACAGCCGCGGCCTGCTGGTCTGCATCTCCAGCACCGCGGCGCGGGAGGCCGGCGAGCGCGAGTACGTGTCGCTGATGCGCGCCCAGCGGGCTCGCGCCGTCATCCTGATCGGCAGCCGGTCCGACGACGAGCGCTGCCGGGCTGACCTGGTCGCCGAGATCAGCGCCTTCACCCGGGCCGGCGGGCGCGCCGTCTGCGTCGGGCAGGACCTGCTCGGCGTGGACACGATCATGCCGGAGAACGCGGCGGGCGCCGAGGCGCTGGCCCGCTCCCTGGCCGCGCTCGGGCACCGCAGCTTTGCCGTGCTGGCCGGCCCGCACGGCCTGCTGACCGCGCGCGACCGGGTCGAGGGCTTCCGCGCCGGGCTGCGCGCCTGGTCGGTGGAGCTGGACCCGCGCAGCGTGGTGCATGGCGAGTTCACCAGGGACGGCGGCTACGAGGCCATGAGCGGCCTGCTGGCGAGCGGCGCCCGGCCGGACTGCGTGTTCGCGGTGAACGACGTCATGGCCGTCGGGGCGCTGGCCCGGCTGCGAGCCGAGGGGATCATCGCGCCCGCCGGCATGGCCGTGGCCGGCTTCGACGACATCCTCACGCTGCGCGATGTCTACCCGCCGCTGACCACGGTCCGGCTGCCGCTCAAGCGGATGGGGGAGATGGCGGCCGGACTGGTGCTGGCCGGCGACCACCCGGGCCGTCCGCGCGTCGTCCCGGTACCGGGCGAGGTCATCCTGCGAGACAGCACCCTGCCCCGCCCGCCGCGCGCCCAGCCGCCCCCGCCGGGCTAGCCGCCCGACTGGCTGGCTGTGCCGCCAGCGCCTGCGCCGGGCGGCCCCTCAGCCCGGGAGCGCATCCCCCCGCAAGAGCGCTGGCATCCGGACCCGGGACTCTTGCGCCGCTCCGCTCCCCTCAGGTACGTTCGCGAGCAGATGGAAAGCGCTTGCCAGGCTCAGGTGCAGTAGGGCAGGAGGAGCGCGGCGCCACCGGCGCGATTCTCCTGCCTCAGTCAGGATGCGGACACAGTCGTGGGATCTGACCAGCAGGCCGCGCTGGAGCTAGACGGCAACTCGCGCGCCGGCTGCGCGCCGCGATGGTGCACGTCAGCGACGCGACGCCGCAGGTCGAGGCGCTTGCTCCACTCGGCGGCGCGGGCCGGCCGTGGCCCGGCGGGCGTTCCGGCGGCGATTCCCGCATCGGGGAGTTCACCGAGCGCAGCCGGCGCCCTGCCAACCCGGGGCCGGCACACTATCCGTACTAATTACCTGATCACGGACTCTTCCACCAAGACAGTGCTATGTCCCACAATGCAGGGCAGCCCCGTCATTAACACCCCGCCACCCAGGCGGCAGACAGGCGGCAGATGTGAGGAGTGACAATGAGCGAAGCGGCCTCCGTTCCGTTCTCGGAAACAAAGGCGCCCGAGTCACCTGACCGGCTGCACCGCGGCGCGCTCGGACTGGTGGACATCTCCGCCTCGACCATGGCCAACATCGGCCCGGCCTACAGCTTCTACTTCGGGATCGGCTTCCTGGTGCTGACCGCGGGCGTCGCGGCGCCGCTGACGCTCATCGTCGCGGGCATCGCGATCGCGCTGCTGGGCAACACGCTGGCCCAGTTCTCCCGCGCGCAGCCGTCCACCGGCGGATTCATCACCTTCGTCGGCAAGACCTTCGGTGGCACCAGCGCGGTGACCACGGCCCTGCTGTGCGGGTTCGGCTACATCATCGCGATCTCGTCCGTGCTGGCCATCTGCGGCGGGTTCCTGTCCATCACCCTGAACTACTTCTTCGGGTGGAACATCCCGTGGGGGATCCTGTCGGTCATCCTGGTGGCCGGCGCGGTGGTCATGATGGTCCGCGGCGTGGCGGTCTCCACCAAGCTGGCGGGCCTGTTCTTCGGCTTCGAGCTGCTGGTCCTGGTCGTCGTCTCCATCGTCGCCATCATCAAGAACGCCGGGCACCTCAGCTTCGTCCCGTTCGAGCCCAGCCACATCACCAACGGCTTCAGCGGCCTGGCCGCCGGCTTCCCGCTGGCCATCTACCTGTTCATCGGCTGGGAGAACTCGGCCGCGCTGGCCGAGGAGACCGGCGATCCGCGGCGCAACGTGCCGCGGGCCGTCTTCCTGTCGGTCGCTCTCATGGTCGTCAGCTACGTCCTGTTCGCCTTCGCCACGATCACCGGCTTCGGCTACAGCGCGACCAAGCTGGGCGCGGCGGAGATCCCGTTCCTGTCCGTGGCCCACAACATCCTGGCCTTCTTCGCCGTCTGCGGGTACATCGCCGGGATGACCTCCACTCTGGGCGTGCTGATCTCCGCGGCCAACTCGCAGGCCCGGCTCATCTTCAACGCCGGCCGTGAGGGACTGCTGCCCCGGTGGATCGGCAAGGTGCACCCGACCCGGCGCACCCCGATGAACGCCCTGTACGTGTTCGTCGCCTTCGCCGGGCTGATCATCGTCATCTGGGCGCTCGGCCACCTGATTGGCGGCACGACCGGTTCCATGGACCCGGTGAACTTCTTCGTGGAGTCCTCCACGATGGGCACGATCCTGGTGCTGGTCGTGTACTTCCTGTCGAACCTGGCCCTGCCGTTCTACTACCGCAAGTACCGGCCGCAGGAGTTTAGCCTGGTCAAGCACCTGCTGCTGCCCGTCCTCGGGATGGTGGCCATCGCGGTGCCGGTGTACTACCTGGTCAAGCCGGGCCAGGAGGCGCCCTACAACTGGTTCCCGTACGCGGCCCTCGGCGTCGTCGTGCTCTCGGCGATCTACGCCTACGTCCTCAACCGCCGCGACCCGAGCATCGGCGACCGGGCCGGCTCGATCGTGGCTGACGAGTAGGCCCGACCACAGCGGCTGGGCGGCCGCGGGGTGCCGGGAGAATCCGTTTCGAATCCTGGGAGTTCTGACCATGACCGACGCGACCACCGGCCCGGCGCACGCGCCGGGCACTCTCCCGGCACCCCCCGCCCACCCGCTCAGCCCGGTCACCGCCGGGGAGTACCAGGCCGGGCGGCAGATCCTGGCCGCGGCCGGGCTGCTGTCCGGCCCGGTCCGGTTCGCCTACTACGGCCTGGAGGAGCCGCCCAAGGACGAGGTGCTGGCCGCTGCCAGCGGCGGCCCGGCCCCCGAGCGCCGGCTGCGGGCCTTCCTCATCGACATCGATTCCGGCGAGTCCAGCGACGTGGTCGTCTCGCTGACCGGCGGCCAGGTCGTCAGCCGCGTGGTCCTGGACCCGCAGGCCGACGGCCACCTGCCGATCATCGATAACGACTTTGCTCTGGTCGAGGAGATCGTCCGGGCCGATCCGGGCTGGCGGGCGGCCATGGCCCGGCGCGGGCTGACCGACGTCACCAGGATCCGCGCCTGCCCGCTGACCGCCGGGTCGTTCGGGGTGCCGGAGGAGGCCGGGCGGCGGATGGTCCGGGTGCTGGCCTTCGTCCAGGCCCGCGAGCACGACCTGGCCTGGGCGCACCCGGTGGACGGGGTGTCCGCCTACGTCGACCTGGTGCAGAAGAAGGTCTTCCGGATTGTCGACGAGTTCGAGGCGCCGGTGCCGGCCGAGTCCGGCGACTATGACGACCCGCAGGTGCGCGGCCCGCTGCGTCCCGGCCTGAAGCCCATCGAGATCACCCAGCCCGAGGGCCCGAGCTTCACCCTCGACGGGCACCTGCTGCAGTGGCAGGGCTGGTCGATGCGGGTCGGCTTCGACGCCCGCGAGGGACTGTCGCTGCACCAGGTCAGCATCGACGACGGCGGCCAGGCCCGGCCGGTGCTGTACCGGGCGTCCATCCCGGAGATGGTGGTCCCCTACGGCGACCCGCGGTTCCGGTACTGGCAGTCCTACTTCGACACCGGCGAGTACCTGGTCGGCAAGTTCGCCAACTCGCTGGAGCTGGGCTGCGACTGCCTGGGCGAGATCACCTACCTGGACGCCACCGTCACCGACGACACCGGCCAGCCGCGGGTGATCCGCAACGCGATCTGCATCCACGAGGAAGACTTCGGCATCCTGTGGAAGCACTTCGACATCTTCAACGGGTCATCCCAGTCCCGCCGCCAGCGCCGCCTGGTGGTGTCGTTCTTCAGCACGGTCGGCAACTACGACTACGGCTTCTACTGGTACTTCTACCTCGACGGCGCCATCGAGTGCGAGATCAAGATGACCGGCGTGGTGTTCACCGGGTCGCACGACGGGACCAATCCCTACTCCACGCAGGTCGCACCGGGCCTCGGCGCGCCGGTGCACCAGCATCTGTTCAGCGCCCGGCTGGACATGTCGGTGGACGGGCAGGCCAACGCCGTGGAGGAAGTGGACGTCAGCGGCGCGCCTGTCGGCCCGGACAACCCGTACGGGAATGCCATCGTGCAGACCGTGACCCGGCTGTCCCGCGAGTCGCAGGCAGCCCGCCGTGCCGACGCCACCAGGGGCCGCACCTGGCGGGTCATCAGCACCGAGCAGCGCAACCGGCTCGGGCAGCCGACCGGGTACACGCTGTACCCCGAGGCCAACCCGGTGCTGCTGGCCGACCCCGGCTCCTCGGTCCGCGCACGGGCCAAGTTCGCGACCAACCACCTGTGGGTGACCCGGTACCAGCCGTCGCACCGGTACCCGGCCGGCGACTTCGTGAACCAGCATCCGGGCGGGGCCGGGCTGCCCCAGTTCGCCGCCGGGGACGAGGACATCGACGGCCAGGACATCGTGGTCTGGCACACCTTCGGACCTGCGCACTTCCCGCGCCCGGAGGACTGGCCGGTCATGCCGGTCACGCGGTGCGGGTTCATGCTCAAGCCGACTGGCTTCTTCCACCGGAACCCGACCCTGAACGTGCCGCCGCCCGCCTCGCACTGCCCCCGGCAGGATAGTTCGGCAGGTGCCGAAGAGTGCGGGACCTAGGGTGCCGTCATGACAACCACCGAGAGCGCAGCCGCCACGACGACCAACCCGGCCCAGGGCATCGCCGATGCCGTTGAGCGGACGCTGGCCCTGGCCAGCACCTGGACGGCCTGGGACGGCAAGCCCGTGCCGACCGAGGACGGCGAGCGGGTCTACACCCCGAACAAGGTGCTGCGCCGGCAGGCCGATCACCTGATCGACCACCTGGCCGAGATTGAGGCGCTGCTGGCCGGCGTAGCCACCGAGCCCGATCACTGGCACGCCAGCGCGGTCACGCTGGCCAGCGACCTGGCGCCGGTCACCGAGGAGGACCTGAACGAGGCGGGTCAGCGGCTGCGGCGGCTGGCCCGGCAGTTCGTGCTGCGCTACGAGGCGGCCGGCCCGCAGGCCTGGGACGTTCCGCGCGACCCGAGCTGGACGCTCCGCGCGATCGCCGAGCACCTGTCCCACTCCTGGTACGCCGAGCAAGTCGGGGACCTGAGCGCGGCCAGCCGGTAGCCCGCCCTGGCCGGGTGGGCGAGGGCGGGGCATCGGATAGGGCGCATGCTGCCGGACATCCGGGCAATAATCAGGCAGCGGGCGGATTGCGAGAAACGGGGGTCCCGGTGAGCCAGGCGGATTCGCGCGACCGGCAGGGGTTACTGGACCTGATCAGCCAGGTGCAGTTCGGCGAGACCCGGGTGCGGCCGGGTTACGTGAAACAGGACGTGGACCAGTTCCTGCTTGAGGTCCGGGCCACGCTGGCGGGCGCCAGGCAGCCACCGCTGTCGCCGGCCGATGTCCGGGCGGCCCAGTTCCGGACCACGCGGCTGCACCGGGGTTACGACGAGGAACAGGTGGACGCGTTCCTCGACCGGATCGAGCAGGGGCTGCGCCAGGCTGGCTAGCGCCGATCGCCGGCGGGGGACGGCCCGGTCCGGTGCGGTAGCGTCCGAGCCGTGCACAGTGTCTTCTTTGAGCCAGCCGGCCCCGATGCGTTCCAGGCAACCAAGTCGACGATCGGGCCGTGGAGTACCGACGCGCAGCACGGCGGGCCGCCGTCCGCGCTGGCCGCGCGGCTGATGGAGGCCTATCAGCCGGCCGGGCACCAGCGGCTGGCCAGCGTCGCGGTGGACATCCTGCGACCGGTGCCGATCGGGCTGCTGACGGCCAGGACCCGGATCGTCCGGCCCGGCCGCCGGGTGACGTTGCTGGAGACGGTCCTGGAGTGCGGCGGGCAGGAGGTGCTGCACGCGCGCGGCTGGCGGCTGGAGACATCGCAGACGCCCGCGACGGCCACCGGCGCGGCGGACCTGCCCGCTATCCCGCCCGAGCGCACGGCCGAGCCGGTCCGGTTCCCCGGCGCGGTCACCGACGGCTACGTGTCGGCGATGGACTGGCGGTACGTGGCCGGCAGCATGAGGGAGCCTGGCCCGGCCGCGGCGTGGATGCGGCCGACCATCCCGCTGCTGCCCGATGAGGAGATATCGCCCATATGCCGGGCGCTGCTGGTGGCCGACTCCGGCAGCGGCATCAGCGCGGTGCTGGACCCGTTCGCGTTCATCTTCCTGAACGTCAACCTGCAGGTCGTGCTGGAGCGAGACCCGGCCGGGGAGTGGCTGCTGCTCGACGCGGCGACCACCGTCGGCCCGGCCGGCTCCGGGCAGGTGGTCAGCACCCTGTCGGATGCGGTCGGCCCGTGCGGGCGCGGAGTGCAGACGTTGCTGGTGGCGGCGCGGGACCGCTAGCGGATTGACCCGTCGTCGGAGTCGGCCAGCGAAGCCTCGTCGGTGGCGGTGGCGAGTGCCAGCTCATCCTCATCAGCGTCCAGGACGGACGTGCCGTCCCCGCTGGCTGAGCTCAGCGGCTGCGGCACGGCGGGCAGCACGGTGTCGAAGTAGGACCTGGCCGCGGCGGTGGTCCCGACGTCCCGGCCCGCGTCCTCCGACAGGTACCAGCGGAGCTCGAGGATCTCGTGGAAGATCTCCGGCGGCGACAGGCGGCCCTGCAGGCACTCGGGGATCGCGGCCGCGACCGGGTCGTAGACTTCCTCCAGCCAGTGGTGCGCCGCGACGGTCTCTGACACGGGGTGACCCTGCTTCTGCTCCAGGTAGCCGCGGAAGCTGGCGATGTCGTTGCGCAGTCGCCGGGCCTGGTTCTCGTCGGCCACGATCCCGGTCTCGCGGAACAGCTCCCGGCTCTGCTGGCCCGACTCGGCCACCTTGGTCCTGACCCGCAGCCGTGTCCCCTCCGGAGAGCTGATCAGCTCCACCTCGTCGGCATCGAAGCCAAGCTCGTTGAGCCGCTGCAGCCGCTCGGCGATCCGGTACCGCTGCTCATCGGGCTGCAGGAACTCTTCCCTGGTCAGCTCGTCCCACAGCCGCGCGTACCGGCGCTGCAGCTTCTCGATGACCTCGAACGGGTCAACCTCGGGCGGCAGCAGCTGGCCGGCCTGCAGGTCGCTGAGCTCGCCGAAGACCCGCTCGGTGGCCAGCTCCAGGTCCCAGCTGCGCTGCCCGTCGGTGAGCGACTCGTGATGCTCGCTGGTCTCGGCGTCGACCAGGTAGGCCTCCAGCGCGCCGGCGTCCAGCCGGAACAGCACGTTGGACAGCGAGCAGTCACCCCAGAAGAAGCCAGACAGGTGCAGCCGGGCCAGCAACTCGACCAGGGCGTCGATCAGCCGGTCGGTGGGCTGCCCGCCGCGCGGGTTGGAGAACAGCGCCCGGTAGGTCGTGGAGTAGTCCAGGTACCGGGTGACCAGCATGGCGTCCGCGCCGGGGCCGCGATCCACGACGATCCCGACCACCTCGACGGCCGGGATGTTCAGCTCGGCCAGGTCGCGCAGCAGCCGGTACTCTCGCCGGGCCAGCCGCTCGCTGATCGACTTCAGCGCGTACAGTTCGCCGTTGTCGGCCACGAACCGCACCACGTGCCGGGAGATGCCCCGCTGGCGGATCTCCACCAGCCGGTTGTCGCGCCACTGCGCCAGCGGCTGGTCCCAGGGCAGCGTCAGGAGCCCGGCGGCCTCGTCCGCGGGCGGGCTGAAGACGAACCTCACCAGACGATGCCGCCTTCCTGGGCTCGGGCCGCCGCGGTGACGTAGGTGCCGCCGGCGCCGGTCACCTGGCCCGGCTCTGAAGCAGATTCCCGGCTTCTCCCAGTCTGCCCGCATCGTGCCTGTTCTGGCGAGCCGACCCGGCTGCGGCCCGCCGCCAGCGCCAGCACCCGCAACGCCGCCAGCACCAGCCCCGGCGCCTGGTCAGCGGACCCGGCGGGCTCCGGCCGACGGGGCGACCACGGTGCAGGAGGGCGCGGGCCAGCCCTCGCGGGTGAACCGCGCGGCAACGGCGGCGCGGACCCGCAGATCGCTCTCGGCCGGGACCAGCACGA
Source organism: Streptosporangiaceae bacterium (assembly GCA_035763085.1). Taxonomy (GTDB): domain Bacteria; phylum Actinomycetota; class Actinomycetes; order Streptosporangiales; family Streptosporangiaceae; genus DASUBV01. The sequence continues at coordinate 17,725 of DASUBV010000052.1, forward strand.
CGACTGACCCGCCGAAGCCGCCGCCGGTCATCCGCGCGCCGCAGGCACCCGCCTCGACGGCCGCCTCCACCGTCGCGTTGGCCTCCGGCCAGGACACCTCGAAGTCGTCGCGCAGGGACGCGTGCGAGGCGGTCAGCAGCGGCCCGGTGCGGGCCAGCTCGCCGTCGCGCAGCAGTGCCGCGGTGGCCAGGACGCGGCTGTTCTCGGTCACGACGTGCCGGGCCCGGCGGCGCAGCACCGGGTCGAGCCCGGCCAGCTCGGAGCTATCCGTTATGTCGCGCAGGGAGCGCACGCCCAGTGCCGCGGCCGCGTCCTCGCAGGCCTGCCGCCGCGCGGCGTACCCGCCGTCGACGTGCGCGTGCCGGGCCCTGGTGTCGATCACCAGGAGACTCAGCCCGGCGGCGCCGGGGTCCAGCGGGACCGCGGTGCCGATCCCGCTGCGGCAGTCCAGCAGCAGCGCGTGCCCGGCCTGGCACAGCAGCGCGGCCGACTGGTCCATGATCCCGGTGGGCGCGCCGACGAACTCGTTCTCCGCCCGCCGGGCGAGCGCGGCCAGCTGGGGCCGCGGCACGCTCAGGCCGTGCAACTCGGTCAGGGCCAGCGCGACCGCGCACTCCAGCGCGGCCGACGAGGACAGCCCGGCGCCCAGCGGCAGGTCGGAGTCGATCGCCAGGCTCGCCCCGCCGATCTGGTACCCCGCGTCGCGCAGCGCCCACGCCACCCCGGCCGGGTAGGCAGCCCAGCCGGTCACCGCGCCCGGCGCCAGGCCGTCGAGCTCCACCTGCGCGTCGGCGCCGTCGGCCTGCCGGGACGCCAGCACCAGCGCGCCGTCATCCCGGCGGGCCGCCGCGACGGTCACGCCCGCGCCGATCGCGAACGGCAGGACGAACCCGTCGTTGTAGTCGGTGTGCTCGCCGATGAGGTTGACCCGGCCGGGGGCATGCCAGGCCGCCCGCGGCTCCTCCCCGTACTGGCGAGCGAACAGCCCCGTCGCGCCGTCGGGGGCGCCGGGCTCGCCCGGCTGTCCGGCCGTCACCTCTAACCCGGCCGTCCGTGACCAGGGCCGCGGCTCAGCGGGCACCGGGCACCGCCTGAGTGAAGGCCCACGCATCCGACACCATGTCGGTCAGGCTCCTTTCGGCCTGCCAGCCCAGCTCCGCCGCGATTCGGTCCGATGCGGCGATCAGCACCGCCGGGTCGCCGGGCCGCCGGGGCGCCACCCGGGCCGGGATGTCCGCGCCGGTCACCTCCTGGCAGGCGGCGAGCACCTCGCGGACCGAGAACCCGGCGCCGCTGCCCAGGTTGAATACCTGGTGCGTGCCCGGCGTGCAGGCCGTCAGCGCCAGCAGGTGCGCCCGGGCCAGGTCGGACACGTGGATGTAGTCCCGGATGCAGGTCCCGTCCGGGGTGGGCCAGTCGTCGCCGAAGATGGCCAGGCCGCTGTCGCCGGGCTGCGCGCCGGCGGCCGCCAGCACGTTCGGGATCAGGTGCGTCTCGGTGTCGTGGCGCTCGCCGAGCCACCGGCCGCCCTGCTCGGCGTACGCGCCGGCGACGTTGAAGTAGCGCAGGCTGACCGCGCCGAACTGATGCATCCGCGCGTACTCGGCCAGCGCCGTGTCCACGCCCAGCTTCGAGCCGCCGTAGGGGCTGGTCGGCCGGGTCGGGGCGGCCTCGGTGATGGGCACCGTCTCGGGCTCGCCGTAGACCGCGGCGGTGGAGGAGAACACGATGCGCCGCACCCCGGCCGCGCGCATCGCCTCCAGCAGGGCCAGCGAGCCGCCCAGGTTGTGCGCCCAGTACAGCCCCGGCCGGGCCATCGACTCGCCGACCAGAGACCTGGCCGCGAAGTGCAGCACCGCGTCGATGCCGCCGGCCAGCACGCCGGCCGCGGCGTGCCGCAGGTCGCCCTCGACGAACCGGGCCCCAGCCGGGATGGCGTCGGCGTGCCCGGTGGACAGGTCATCGAGCACCACCACCTCATGGCCGCCGGCGATCAGCTGGGCGGCGACGACACTGCCGATGTACCCGGCGCCCCCGGTGACCAGCAGCCTCATGCACACTCCCGAAAAGATCGCGTGGCTGTCCGCAAAAGCCTAGTGCCGGGCCGGTCCGCGCGCGCGGCTGGCCGTGACTGGACCGGGTTCCCGCAGGTCCGCTCGCAGCCATCTCGTAGGCTGCCGATCGTGTCAGCACCAAAAGCGAGTACGGTCCTGTCCGGCAGCACCGATCCGCAGGCCGGCCGTGATTCCCGGCTCGCGCTGCTGACCCGGCAGCCGGCGCTGCTCGCGGTGCTCGGGGCGGCCTGCATCTCGTCCTCGGCCGTCCTGGTGACCCTGGCGCACACCGGGGTTGCCACCGTTGCGTTCTACCGCTGCCTGCTGGCCCTGCCCGCGCTGATCCCGCTGGCGCTGCTGGAGCGCCGCCGGCACGGGACACGGACCCGCCGGGCCCGGCTCGGCGCCGTCACCGCGGGCCTGCTGCTGGGCGTGGACCTGGTGCTGTGGAATCACGCGATCGCCGATGTCGGCGCCGGCGTCGCCACGGTGCTGGGGAACCTGCAGGTGCTGTTCGTCGCCGCGGCCGCCTGGGCGCTGCTCGGCGAGCGGCCCCGGCGCGGGTTCGTGGCCGCGCTGCCGGTCGTGCTGGCCGGGGTGGTGCTGGTGTCGGGCCTGGCCGACGGCGGCGGGCACAGCCGCCACGCCCTGGCCGGGATCATCTTCGGCCTGGGCACCTCGCTGTCCTACGCCGGGTTCCTGCTGATCCTGCGGCAGACTGCGTCCGGCACCGCGCACGTGGCCGGGCCGCTGGCCGACGCCACCGCGGGCGCGGCGCTCAGCGCGCTGCTGCTCGGCCTGGTCTTCGGCGGCTTCAGCCTGACCATGCCGTGGGCGTCATTCGGCTGGCTGCTCCTGCTGGCCACCACCAGCCAGACCATCGGCTGGCTGCTGATCACGTCCTCACTGCCCCGGCTGCCGGCCGCGATCTCCTCGCTGCTGCTCCTGCTGCAGCCGGCCGCCGCGCTCGGGCTGGCGGCCGTCGTGCTCGGCCAGGACCCGACGCTGCTGCAGGTCACCGGCGCCGTCGGAGTGTGCGGCGGCGTGCTGGCCGCCAGCGGCACCATTCCGGCCAGGCCGCGGCGCCGCCGGCCCGCCCCAGCCTCTGCTGGCCCCGCTGCCCCTCCCGGCCCCGCTGCTCCGGCCGGCCCCGCTGCCCCGGCCGGCCCCGCTGCCCCTCCGTGTGCCGCCCCCGACGCCGCGCTCGCGAGCGGAGCCGACGCTTAGCCGGAAGAGGTTCTGGTCGCCGGTGACCAGAACCTCTCCGGCTTGACCTGCGGCCCGGGTTACGCGGCGAGTGGCCGGCCCGGTTACCTGCCGAGCAGCGTGTCCAGCTTGGTGAACGAGCTGCCCCAGCCCTCGCGCGCCATCTCCGCGACGCCCTCCGGGAACGGCCCCTGGCGCAGCACCAGCCGGGTCCGCCCGCCGGGCTCGTCGTGAAACTCCAGCCGCGCGGTCAGCTTGCTGCCCGGATCCGCGGGATCGCCGGAGCCCGGGCCTTCCTCGCCGACGAGCAGCTCGTTCTCGATGACCTTGGTGAACCGGGCATTGACCGGCGAGGTCTGTGACGGGTCCGCGTCATTGACCATGACGAACTTCTCCACGCCGCCCGGCCGCGGGTCGATCTCGACGCTCTCCCGCGGCACTGACCACCCCGCCGGCCCGAACCACGCGCTGAGCTGGTCGGGGTCGGTGAAGGCGCGGTAGACGACGTCGCGCGGGGCGTCGAAGATCCGCTCGATGACAAGTTCCCTGCTGGTCTGCGCAGTCATGCCTGGCTCCCTCCTCGTGATGTGCTGTCCGGACCGCCGGCTCCGGTGGCCCCGCGTTCCGCCTGGTCTCGCGCCGCCTGGTCGCCGGTGATCCGCTCCAGGTGCGCGTCCAGCCGGTCGAAGTTGATCTCCCAGAACCGCCGGTAGCGCTCCATCCAGTCCGCCGCCTCTTTCAGCGGCGCCGCCTCCAGGCTGCTTGAGCGCCACTGGCCCGACCGGCTCCGCGTGATCAGCCCGGCCCGCTCCAGCACTTTCAGGTGCCGCGAGATGGCCGGCAGGCTGATCGGGAACGGCTCGGCCAGCTCGGTCACCGTGGCCTCGCCGTCGGCCAGCCGGGCCAGCATCGCCCGCCGTGTCGGGTCCGCCAGCGCGGCGAAGATGACGCTGAGCCGGTCGTCGGCCACGGTGCCACCCCCTCACGCTGCCCGCACTGGCCCAGGCCATGCCTGGCTGTAATGATTAACCATATTGTTAATTAACTGATGTGTTAAACATAACGAGGCGCTGCTGCGTCAGTCAAGCCCGCCGGGCCGGTCAGGCCGGCTGCCCGCCCGGAACGCAGGCACGCCGGCCCGGCCGCCCGGACAGCTCAGCCGGGAAAGGACGCGATGATGCTGCACGCGTCGGGCTGGGTCCGGATCTCAGTGGCCAGCAGGTCGGGGTGCTGCAGCCAGTGCAGCCGGGCAGCATCGGGCTGCCCCTTGTGCACCGGCGGCCACTCGGCGGCCGGCGTGAAGTCGTCTATGATCAGCGACCCGCCGGGCACCAGCCACTCGCCCGGCCGCACTGCCGACCCGGGGTCGCCCTTGCCCTGGCCGCCGCCGTCCAGCGCCAGCAGCCCGAACGGCCCGCTGCCCCGCAGCTCGCGCCAGTCGCCGTGCAGCACCGTGACCGTGGGGACGTCAGCGAACAGCTCGCGGGTCAGGCTGGCGCGCAGCTCATCCTGCTCGATGCTGACCAGCCGGACGCCGGGCCGCGCCCCGCTCGCCAGCCAGGCCAGCCCGACACCGCAGCCGGTGCCGGTCTCGCCGATGGCGCCCTCGCCCACCCCGCCCGCCAGCAGCTGCAGCAGGCGGCCGTGCGCGGGCAGGCAGGAGCTGCCGAAGCCGGCCTGCCGGGCGGCGCTGACCGCCCTTTCCACCAGTGGCGGGAGATCGCTTAAGTCGCGGTATGAATCGGTTCCGTGTGGGGACATCCCGCCATTGTTTCCCGAGCCCGCCGGGTACGGTCACGGCGCCGGCACCGCGGTTCGCTGGCGCCGGTCGTTACGTGGACCAGCGCGCCGGTCAGCGCGGCCCCGGATCGGGAGCGCCGGGCCGGGCGCGCTCGGCCGCCACGGCACCCGCGCGTTCGGCCGGGTCAGCCGGGCCAGGCGCCGGCGGCCTGCGTTGCGGCCGGACGACATTGGCCAGCGCCACGATCAGCCCGCTGAGCACGACCACGGTGCCGAGCGCCGCCGGCAGGCTGGTCAGCTCGGCCAGCCCGCCGATGATCGCGGGACCTGCCAGCGCGCCCAGGTAGCCGCATGAGGTGACCATGGCCAGGTTGGGACCC
>DASUBV010000053.1:0-11730 GCA_035763085.1 Streptosporangiaceae bacterium
CCGTGCGCCTCGATGAAGCCGGGCAGCACCCACGAGCCGGCGGCGTCGATGACCCGGGCGTCGTCCGGGACCGCCAGTCCGGAGCCCACGGCGGTGATCGTGCCGTCCTGCACCAGGACCGTCCCGCCCTCGACCGGCTCCCTGGTCACCGGCACGACCCTGGCCCCGACGATCGCCACTGCCTGGCTGCTGGACTGCGCCGTCATCCTCGCTCCGTTCCCGCGGTCACGGCCGCCCGGCCGGGCCGCCGGGTCCACCGTAATCGCCGGCGGCCGGCCCTGCTGACCCGGCTCACCCGCGCCGGGTGATGCCCGGCCCGCGCGGCCGCGAGAGCTTGGTGCCCCACCCTGGGAGAGGACGAGATGGCGGGCAAGCAAGATCGCTCCGTGCCGGTCCGCCGGGCGGCACGCTGGCTGGCCCGGCTCGCCTTCGCTGCGCTGCTCGGCGCGATCGCGGTGCTGGTGGCCGCCGGGGCGCTGCTCAGCCTGACCGCGCTGGCGCTGGGCGCGGCCGGCGTGGCACTGTTCTGCGCGGCGGGGTGGTGGTTCCTGGCGCACCGGGGCCTGGTCCGCTGGCTGGCGGTGATCGTCCTGGTCGCGGCCCCGGCCGGGGTCATCGCCGCCTATGTCTGGAAAAACCTGCTGTGGGAGATCGCGCTGGCCGGCGGCCTGGTCGCGCTGGCCGTGGTCGCCGGGCGGGCGTCCCTGCGCGTCGCGCGCCCGGCGCGGGCACCGCGCGAGCACGCCGTCACCCCGCGGCAGCGCCCGTTTCTGATCATGAATCCCCGGTCCGGCGGCGGGAAGGTGGCCCGGTTCGGGCTGCACGATCGCGCGGTTGCCCTCGGTGCCGAGGTAGCCCTGCTCGACGGGCCCGGGATCGTGGACGTGGCGGCGCTGGCCCGCGGGGCCGTCGACGACGGGGCGGACCTGCTCGGGGTGGCCGGCGGGGACGGCACGCAGGCACTGGTGGCCGGGATCGCGGCCAGCCGCGGCATCCCGATGGTGGTCATCTCGGCCGGCACCCGCAACCACTTCGCACTGGACCTCGGCCTGGACCGCGATGACCCCGCGGCGGGCCTGGAGGCGCTGCGGGACGGCATCGAGCTGCGGATCGACCTCGGGATGATCGGCGACCGGACCTTTGTCAATAACGCATCATTCGGCGCCTACGCGCAGGTCGTGCAGAGCCCGGCTTACCGCGACGACAAGGCCGGCACGGCGCTGGCCATGCTGCCTGACCTGCTGACCGGGCAGCGCGGCCCGCAACTGCGGGTGCGGCTGGATGGCGAGCTGATCCTGGCCGGACCGCAGGCCGTGCTGGTCAGCAACAACCCCTACGGAACCGGCGACATCGCGGGGCTGGGCCGCCGGGCCCGGCTGGACTCCGGCGTGCTCGGCATGGTCGGGGTGCACGTGGACTCGGGGGCACAGGCGGCCGGGCTGCTGCGCGGGGCGGCCGGCAGCGGCGTGACGGTGGCGACCGGCCGCGAGGTGGTGATCGATGCGGACGAGCCGGAGATACCGGTCGGAATCGACGGCGAGGCGGTGCTGATGCCGGTGCCGGTGCGCTGCGCGATCCGGCCGCGGGCGCTGCGGGTCCGGGTGCCGGCCAGCCGGCCGGGCAGCCGGCCGGCCACGCCGCCGCTGGACTGGACCCGGCTGCGGCAGCAGGCCCTCACCTTCGCCAGGGCCGCGGCACCGCACTGAGCGAGAGGCGAGCGGGCAGGCACCGCACCGGGCGAGCCGGAAAGGTAGCCGGTGCCGCGTGCTCCCGGCACTGGCTACGCCGTGGCGCATCCCCCGGCGCGCTCCCGGCGGCTAGCCTGCTGGGGAGAGGAGGAGTCGTGGGGCTGACTGACGACTGGGCCGCGATCCTGCAGGAGCAGGCCGGCAGCTACGCCCGGGTGGTGCTGACCACCATCAAGCGCGAGTTCCCGGCCGGCGTCTATCACACGATGACGGCGCCCGGCGACTTCCCCTACCGGCCGCGGGCTCGCGCCCCGGCCTTTTACGGCTGCTATGACTGGCACTCCTCAGTGGAGATGCACTGGGCCCTGGTCCGGCTGCTGCGCGCGGCGCCGGGCGCGGTGCCCGCTGACGAGATCAGGGCCGCGCTGAGCGCGCACTTCGAGCGGGTCGCGCTGGCCGCGGAGGAGGAGTACATCACCGGGCCGGACGGCCTGGGCGAGCGGCCCTACGGCTGGAGCTGGGCGCTCATGCTGGCCCACGAGACGCAGGCCTGGGACGACCCGCACGGCCGCAAGTGGGCCGCGGCGCTGTGGCCGCTGGCCGCCAAGCTCAGCGAGCTGCTCGCCGAGTGGCTGGCCGGGGCCGCCTACCCGGTCCGCTACGGAGTGCACGCCAACACCGCGTTCGCGCTGTCGCGGGCGCTGCCGTACGCGGCGGACCGGGCCGATGCCGGCGAGCCCGCGCTGCTGGAGGTCATCACCCGGCGGGCCATGGAGTGGTTCGGCGCCGACCTGATCTACCCGGCTGCCTGGGAGCCGTCCGGGCACGACTTCCTGTCCCCGGCGCTGACCGAGGCCGAGCTGATGGCCCAGCTCCTGCCGCCGGCCCAGTTCGCCGACTGGCTCGCCATGTTCCTGCCCGGCATCGCCAGCCGCGAGCCGCGCACGCTGTTCACCCCGGCCATCGTGACCGACTCCAGCGACGGCCAGGTCGCGCACCTGCACGGGCTGAACGCCAGCCGGGCCTGGTGCTGGCGGCGGCTGGCCGCCTGCCTGCCCGGCGGTGATCCGCGGGTCGCGGCGGCCCAGGCCGCCGCGCGCGCGCACGCCGACGCCGCGCTGCCGCACGTGATCGGCGACGACTACATGGTCGAGCACTGGCTGCCGGCCTACGCGGTACTGATGCTCAGCACCGTGTAGGCCGGCCCGGCCAGCGCCGCGGGTCAGGCTCGCGCGGTGATGTAGGCCGGGATCACCGCCGCCCCGCCATTGGTCACCACGCTGTACAGGTTGCCGGTGTCCAGCCCGGCGGCCGGGACCTGACCGCCGCCGGAGGCCTGGACCACGGCCGCCGCATACTGCGGCGCGCTGCCCGAGACGGCCACCCGGACCGCCAGCGGCCTGCTCTGGCCGGCCGCCAGGGCGCTGGCCGAGGTACAGGTCACCGTGGAGCCCAGCCGGCAGGACCAGCCCGGCCCCGAGGCCGCCACGGGGGTCAGCCCGCCGGGCAGGCTCACCCGGACGGCCACCGGGCCGCTGGTGGCGGTGAACCCGTCGTTGGCCACGCTCAGGTTGTAGGTGTCCGCGGCGCCCGCCGAATCGCCCTGGGCGAACGGCGCGTACGCCAGGCCGCCGGAGGCATAGCCGCCGGTGACGGCCAGCGCCGGGAGCTGCCGCACGGCGGTGGTGTCGGTCGCCGGGGCGGGACTGGCCCCGTCCGCGCTAGCACTGCCGCCGCCGGACACGGTGACCGAGTTGGCCACCGACGCCCGGGCGTTATTGGCGGTCGCCACGGTCAGCGTGATCGGCGGATAGGCCGAGCCGGGTGCCAGCGTGTCGGAGCGCGTGCACGCCGGCGCCGGCTCGAACAGGTTGACCGGGCCGGGCAGCGTGGCCGGAGCCAGCGAGCAGCTCCAGCCGGGGCCCGACATCCGCGCCGGGGTGAGCCCGGCCGGCAGCGTGTCGGTGACGGTCACCTGGCCCGAGGTGGGCCCGCCGCTGGCCGAGCTGGACACCTTCAGGGTGTAGCTGTCGGCGGCATCGCCCTGGGCAAACGGCCCGGCGTGGCTGCTGGAGACGCTCAGCACGGGCGGGTTGTCCGAGGCCGGCGGGGCGGTAGCCAGGCTGGCCGCCGCGATCGTGGTGGCGGCGCTGACCGAGGCGGGCGCCACCGCGTCACCGCCGCCGGAGACCTGCACCGTCTCATTACCCGACGCCGCCGTGCCGGACACGCTGACCACGGCGGTGATCGGCGGCTCCTCGCCGTTCTCGCCGGCCAGCACGTCGCTGCGGTAGCAGGTGCTCGCGGGCTCGGTGACCGGGCTGGTGATCGCGGTCAGGTTGCAGGTCCAGCCGCTGCCGTACAGCGCCTGCAGGGTTACCCCGGACGGCAGCCCGGTGATGGTGGCGGTCACCGGCGAGCTCGCGTCGCCCGTCGTCGGGCCGGCGCCGGTGTTGATCACGACGATCTGGTACTGAGCGCCGGCGTCACCCTGGCGGAAGGCGCTGGCCACGGCGTTGTCGGCGGTCAGGTCGGGCAGCCCGGCGACGGGCGTCTCGCTGGCGGACGAGGTCTGCCCGGCGCCGCCGCCGCTGACGGTCACGGCGTTGGTGACATGCAGGCCGGCCGTGGAGTCCTGCGAGCCGGAGCCCGCGGTGTGCGAGACGCTGACGGCCAGCGTGATCGGCGGGTAGGACTGGCCGGGCTGCAGCACCGCGGGCCCGCCGCCGGGACCGCCGGTCTCGGTGCACACCTCGGTCGGGTCGTCGGAGGTATCACAGCTCCAGCCGGAGCCGCTCATCGACGCCAGTCTCATGCCGGGACCGACGACATCGGTGAGGGTGACCGGGGCGGAGCCGTCGGTGGCCGACGAGCCGGCATTCTTGACGGTCAGGGTGTAGGTGTCGGTGCTGTCGCCCTGGGTGAAGCTCGTCGGCGGGTTGGCAGTCGGCGAGCTCGCCACCGAGGTGACGGTCCAGGCGGGCCCGTTCCTGGCGCCGCCCGAGCGGCGGGTGGTCGCGAACGCCTGCGGGCTGGCGCCGCTGCCGGGGCTGGCGCTCGCCGGTACCGCGCCGCTGGCCGCGCCGAAGTGCTGGACGCCGGCCGCGTTCTGCGCGGCCGCCTGCGCGGCCCGGGCGGCGTGGCTCTGCGGGGCGGCAGAGTTCGTGCCAGCCACGTTCCAGCCCTCGACGCTGACCACCGGGGTGGCGCCATTCAGCAGCGAGCCACGGTAGGTCGCGGTCAGCGTCTGCGACTGACCGGGCCACAGGGTGACGTCGTTGTCGGTCCAGGTGATCGGCAGCACCTGGCTGTCCCCGGCGGCGCCCGTGCCTGATGACACCGCGCCGCTGGCGCTGCCGCGGCGCACGTCGGCCCGCAGGAAGAAGGCGACGGATTTGTTCGAGGACGGGTTGGTGATGGTCACGCTCGTGCTGACCTTGCCGTCGGCCGCGGACTGGCTGGCCGCCGAGACCTGAACGGGCTCGGACGGCAGCTGCTGCAGCGCCGTCAGGTCGGCGTACTGGCTCAGCGGGGAGCCGTTGTTGGCCTGCGGGTTCCCCTCGGTGGAGTCCCAGTCGATGACGTCCTGCTGGGTGGACAGCCAGTACACGTTGCGGTCGACCACCGAGCCGTGCTGCCGCAGGACCAGCTCGACGAAGTAGGTCCTGGCCGGCGTGGGCGGCGTCGTGGTGGCAGGCACCTTGGGGGTGAGGATCCCGTTACTGACTCCCTGCGAGGTCAGCGAGAGGCCGCTGGCGGTCTGGCTGTCGAGCACCTGGCCGCTGGTGTCATAGACCCTGGCCTGCACCGACAGGCCAGCCTGGCTCGCGCCGCTCAGGTTGTCGATGGTGACGTCGCCGGTGTCGAGGGCGTACAGGACGTGCAGGTCCTCGTTGGCCTTCTTGGCGCCGAAGTAGGCGCCCGCGGTGTCGTAGTCGTAGTTGTACAGGTCCCACAGCATCGTCGGCCAGCCCTTGTTGAGCTGCCAGTAGTCGGTGCCGGTGGACGGCGTCGGGTAGTTGTTCCAGTGGTCGATGTAGGCCTCGAACTGGGCGCGGGTGCTCTCGTAGTTCTGGACCTGCGCCTCCTGGACGTACTGCGGCAGGCTGGACCACTGGCCGTAACGAGCCGCGACGGCGGCGTCCAGGTTGTTCAGGGTGCCGAAGGAGTACCCGGTGTGCTGCCCGGCGGTCGACTCGTAATTCAGGTGGTACTGGTGGGCGTCGGGCTGCTGCCACAGGGCGGCCTGGTCGGCCGGTGACAGGAAGCGCTGGATCGAGTCCATGGTGGGCACGGTGTCGCCGGAGCCCTGCTCGCTGTCGAAGCCGAACGAGCCGCCCACGTTGGTCAGCGAGCTGTCGTTGTCGTTGCCGTTGTTGCTGGAGTGGGTGGTGTCGTACCAGTACGACGGCGGCACCCAGTCGTAGGGGCCTTCCTTCTCGCCGGACGGGCCGAGCCGGGCGCTGGTCTTGTACTCGGCCGAGGAGACGAGCGGGTCGGTGAAGCCGGCCTGGCTGAACCCGTCAGTGGAGGCGACTTCCTGCTCGGCGATCGGCGCGTTGTCGCTCCAGCTGTAATTGATCACGCTCGGGTGGTCGCGCAGCCGCTCGCCGATGGTCAGCGAGGACAGGTACATGACGTGGAACTCCTGCGCCGTCACGCCGCGGCCGCTGCCCGAGGGCTGCCACTTGTCGCAGCACTGGAACCCGGCGTCGAGCAGGATGCCGGCCCGGTCCATCTGCTCGTAGAAGTCGGCCGGCATCTCCTTGCCCTCGGTGCGGATGCCGTCGATGCCCATCGACTTGATCAGCGAGATCTGGCTGGCCAGGTCGGCGGCCGAGTAGTGCAGGAACAGGTTCTCCGACCAGCCGCCGGCCCGGAAGTCGAACGGCACCCCGTTGATCTCGAAGACGCGGACGCCGTCGGGCGCCTCATCGGACGGCGCGGTCAGGTAGGTGGTGACCGAGCGGATGCCGAAGGTCTGCGGCGCGCCCGAATCCGACATTCCCCCGCCGGCCGACACCGACGCCGACAGCTGGTACAGCGGCTGGCCGCCCATCTGATACGGCCACCACAGCTGCGGGTGATGCAGCACGAGCCGCGGGAACGACGACGGCGCGAAGGTCACGGTGGCCGACTGGCCGCCCGCCAGCGAGACGGGCCGGCGCACCACGACAGGGGCACCGCCGCCCGGCGGGGTGATCGCGGCCGACACCACGCCGGCCCGCGGCGCGCTGGTGTTGTTGGTGACATCGGCGTACACGGTCAGCGCGGCGCTGCTCATGTCCGGGGCGTCGTTCTGGGTCACGTGGACGTTGCTGAGGCCCAGCGCGGCCGAGATGTGCAGCTGAACCGGGAACTGGATCCCGGTGTTGTTGTCCGGCGGGATCTGGCTCCAGTCCACGTCGTCGAGGGTGAACATCGACGACGGGTTGTTCGGGAACAGCTCCAGCGCGAGCACGTTCGTGCCGGGCCTGATCAGGTCGGTGACGTCGAAGCTGTAGGTGGTGTAGTCGCCCTCGACCCTGGCCTGGGTGGCCACCTCGGTGCCGTTGACCCACACGTCGGCCTGGCCGACAACGCCGTTGATGACCAGCTTCGCGTCCTGACCAGGTCGCAGGTCGCCGGTGAAGCTGGTCCGGAACCACCACGGCACGCTGAACAGCGGGTTGGTGTCGGGGCCCTCGCGGGTCTGCGGCGGCCCGAAGCACTGCTGCATGTTGTCGGAGTAAAAGATGCTGGCCGGCCCGGCCGCGCTCTGGTTGACCGGCTCCAGGGACTTGCCGAGCGGGCAGATCCCGTTCTGCAGCAAGGCCTCGACCTCGGTGCCGATGCCGCCGGCGTCGTCCGCGGTCACCGGCAGCCAGCCGCCGGCGGAGTAGCCGGGCGCCGAGATCTGCGCGCCGTCCTGGGTAGCTCCGGCGCCGCTGGTCCAGTCCGTGCTCGCGGCGGTGCTCTGCACCTGCCAGCTGCCGCCCAGCGTGGTGACGCCGGCGGACCCGGCCGTGACCAGGTGCGCGGCGCGCGGCCGGGTGGCGGCGGATGCTGCGGCGGCCCCGGCCGCACTGGCCGCGCGCGGCGCATGCGCCGCGGCCAGGGCGGGGGTTCCGGACAGGCTCAGCGCGGCCAGACTGGCCAGGCTGAGGACGGCGGTTACGGCTCGCACCTTCATGGTCACCGGCCCTCCCGGGCGGACTCGGCCTGCCGTTCTTTCCAGGCTGAAAATAAATCCGCCTGACCGGGACTTTAACTTTTGCGCCGTTCGCGGGCAATAGGGCGCAGATGGGCGGGCACGTCGAGTTCAGAGACGATGGCCAGCGCCCGGGCAATGGCACCGGCAATGGCGGCGTCGGCCCCCAGGCCCGACACCACAATGCCCGGCGGCCGGAACACGCTGGCCGCGACGGCCGCCCGCAGCCCGGGCAGCCACGGCTCCAGCGCCCGGCCGATGGCGCCGTCCAGGATGATCCGCTCGGGATCGACCAGCGCGGTGACGCCCGCGATCGCCGCGGCCACGTAGCCGGTCAGCTCACCGACGACCTGGCGTCCGGCCGGGTCGCCCGCGGTGGCGGCGGCGAAGACGTCGGCCACCTCGAAGCCGGGCTGCCCGCCGGGCTGCAGGGCCAGCGCGGAGGAGACGCCGGCCCGGATCAGCTCGGCGGCGCGAGCCCGCAGCGCGGGCCCGGAGGCCACATCCTCGAACCCGGGCCGGCCCGGCACTGGCCCGGCAGGCACTGGCCCGGCAGGCACTGGCCCGGCGGGCACTGGCCCGGCCGGCGCTGGTCCGGCCGGCGCTGGTGGCCGCGGCCAGAAGGGGAAGTAGGCAACCTCGCCGGCCGCGTTGTGCGAGCCCCGGACCAGGTGGCCGTCGATGACCACTGCCCCGCCGATACCGGTGCCCAGCGACATCGTCACGAACGAGGAGATGCCGCGGCCCTGGCCGCGCCAGGCCTCGCCCAGCGCCGCCAGGTTGACGTCGTTATCAACCTCGAACGGCTCGGTCAGCTCCGCGTCCAGCACGCTGAGCAGGTCAAAGCCCTGCCAGTGCACATTCGGGCCGGCCGTGGCGAGCTGGCTCACCGGGTCGATGAGCGCCGGGATGCCGACAACCACCGCGCGCACCGGGATGCTCAGCCCGGCGGCCTGGCCCTGCAGCGCACGGATGCATGCCAGCAGGGTGGCGGCCGCGTCGTCAGCGCCGGCACTGGCCCGGAAGTCCATCGCCAGCGTCGCCCCGGCCAGGTCGGCCAGCGCGCCGTGGCAGCGCGTGCCACCGAGGTCGACAGCGATCACCGCGCCGGGCGGCCCGACGAAGCGCAGCACTGACGGCGTCCGGCCGCGCGCCGACCCGACAGCCGCGGTGCTGGCCGCCGCGGTACCGGCCGCCGCGATCCTAGCTGCCGGGGTACCGGCCGCCGCGGTACTGGCCGCCGGAGTGCTGGCCGCCGGGGTACTAGCCGCCGCGGTACCGGTCGCCGGGGTGCTGGCCGCCGCGGTGCTGGCGCCGTCGCGCGGCAGTTCCTCGATCAGGCCGCCGTCCAGCAGCCGCTTGACGATGCGGCTGACCGAGGCGTCGGACAAGCCGAGCTCACGGCTGAGCTGGCGGCGGGTGGCCTCGCCGTGCGACCGGATCGCGTCGAGGACCAGGAAGGTGTTCAGCTCCGCGATGTTGCCAACGTCCATGGCCGTCGCCTGACTGCCCGCTAGCCGAACTCAGCAAACGCGGCGGCGATCTGCTCCCGGCTGGCGCCGGCCGCCACCAGCAGCCGCAGCAGCACCCGCGCCTTGTACGGGTGCAGCAGCCCGGCACCGGTCAGGCCGCGGGCGCGCAGGTCGCGCTCGGATCCGGGCGCGCCGTAGGTGGCAGCCAGCACCGGCCCGGCCCCGGTCCGGGTCGCCAGCACGACCGGCATGGCCGCGGCCAGCTCGCCGAGCACCGGGGCCAGCGCGCCGGGGACGTGCCCGACGCCGAACCCCGCGACCACCAGTCCGTGGTGGGTGGCGGCCAGGCCGGGCAGCAGCACGCCGTCATCGTCGAGGGTCACCGTGTACAGCGCGACCCTGGTGGCCGCCAGCCGGTCCCGGCTGAACCCGGTCACCGGCGGCAGCGCGGCCACGGTGGCCGTGAATCGCGGGACGCCCTCGGTGACCCGGCCGACGGGCCCGAGATCGGGCGAGGTGAACGCGCTGGTGCTGGTGCTGTGCGACTTGCGCACGTGCCGCGCGGCGTGGATCTCGTCGCTGAGCACGACCAGCGCGCCGCGGCCGCGGGCCGGGGCGGCCGCCGCGACCTGGATCGCCGCGAGCAGGTTGGCCGGGCCGTCCGGGCCGGCCAGCGTCGGGTTGCGCATCGCCCCGGTCAGCACCAGGGGCTCGGCGCGATCCCAGACCAGGCCGGCCAGGAACGCGGTCTCCTCCAGCGTGTCGGTGCCCTGGACCACCACCACGCCGCGGGCCCCGTCGTCCACGGCCGCCCGCGCGGCGCTGGTGACATCGAGGATGTCGCCGAACGAGAGATCGGCGCTGGGCACGGCCCGCATGTCACGGACCTCGATGCCGTCCGGCTCCCCCCGGCCGGCCAGGCCCGCGAGCAGGTCAGCGCCGCCCAGCCGGGCCACCACGCCGCCGGAGTGCCCGGTCATCGCGATCGTGCCGCCGAGGGTGAATACCACTATGCCTTGCTGGCTCACCGGCCTAATGTACGCAAAGTCCGCGCGCACCCGGCGGCCAGCCGCCGGGTGCGCGTACCGGTGCGGTGACTAGGTCACGGCAGGTTCCACTTCTGGTTGGCGTTGCCGGTGCAGTCCCAGATCTGCAGCTGGGTGCCGGGCGTGGTGGACCAGTTGGTGTCGTCGAGGCACTTGCCGGACTGGGGGTTGTACAGGGAGCCGTTGGACTCGGGGATGAACACCTGGGCGGCGGTGTTGTTGCAGTCGTACAGGTCGACGGTGGTGCCGTCGGCTGTGCCGCCGCCCTTGATATCCATGCACTTGCCCAGCGCGTGCAGGGTGCTGCCGGCGGTCACGACGGTCCACTGCTGGGCTGCCGTGCCGTTGCAGGTGTAGACCTGGACCGGGTTAAAGTTCGCGGTGCTGGCCGACCGGTCGTCGACGCACAGGCCGCCGTAGCCGGTGATCGGACCGGTGGCGCCGGACGGCGGCGGACTGGAGCCGCCGCTGGTGGAGTAGGCGGCGACGTAGGCCACGCTCATGGTGGCCCCGGAACTGGTGGAGCCGGTCGGGGTGGAGCAGCCGCACACGCCGTTGGGGTAGCCGCCGCCCATGGCCAGGTCGAAGATGATCGAGAAGTTGTGGTCGACGGCGGCCTGCCAGGTGGCGGCGCCGACCTGGCCCTCGCTGACGGTGAAGAACTGATTCCCGTCGAGGTACCAGGTGACGGACTCGTTCGAGGTATCGGTGCGGTTCACGATCACCGTGTAGGTGTGGTAGCCGGTCTGGCAGCCGGAGCAGCCCTGCAGGCCGCTGCCGATCCCGTTGGTCTCGTTGCACGGGCCGCCGGGGTCGGTGCCGCAGTGCAGGGTGCCGGAGTGCTCGGACAGGGCGTTGACGTCCTCGAGGATGTCGATCTCGCCGTTCTCCGGCCACTGGCCGGGACCGAGCATCCAGAACGCCGGCCAGTAGCCGAGGCCGCTGGCCGGATTGGGCTGCTCGATGGACGCGGTGACCTCGAGCTCGCCGCCGGCCGGCGCGCCCACGCTGGCGGTGGTGGTCTGGATCCGGCCCGAGGTCCACGAGCTGCCGGAGCCGAGAGCGGTGATGTCGAGGTTGCCGTTGCCGTCGAGGTGGACGTTGGCCGGGGAGTTCGTCATCGTCTCGATCTCGCCGGTGCCGAAGCTGGAGCCGGGCCCGGTGTCGTACATCCAGCTGGCGGACGGGCCGCTGCCGGCCGCGCCGTTGAAGTCATCGCTGAACACGGTCGACCAGCCGGACGGCGGGCCGGGCACGGCGCCGGGGGCGACGGCGGCGGTGACCCTGGCCGCCTGAGCAGTGCTGGCGGGCCGGGCGGCGCTGGCCGTGTGACT
>DASUBV010000054.1:0-5252 GCA_035763085.1 Streptosporangiaceae bacterium
CATCCCGGCCGTTGGCAGGGTCGTACAGCCGGCCGTGCGTCGTCACGAAGATCCGGACTCCGGCTGCCTCGCATGCCTCGATCAGCGAGCACCACTCGGACACCTTGCGGCTGCCCCGGCTCGGCTCCCACAGCGCCAGCACATCTGCACCGAACCTGCCAGCCTCCAGGTCAGCCAGCAGACGCGGGAAGTCGCCACGGTCCTTCGCCGCGTACCGGCTGGCTGACCGCAGATCTGAGTACGCCGGGCCGGTCAGCTCGATGCCATGCGCTGCAAGTTTCTGCTCGTTGTCGGCGTGCTGCTCGTCGTTGGACTTGGCCCGCCCGCTCCGGTCTTGCGACACGCGCAAATACTCCCGGGCAACAATGGTCGTCATCCCCCCATTATGGGGAGTTTTGGAGGCACAGCGACTTGTACCGGCTGCGCCACTGGTCGCCGGGCCGGCCGCGCTTGTCGACGATGACGGTCGGCACCCGGAGCTGGCGCAGCCGGGCGCCGAGCGCGATGCCCGCCTGGCCGCCGCCGACGATCAGGACGTACGGCTGCTCGCCGTCGCCGAGCGCGCCGGCCTCGCGCTGGCGCTGCTCCAGCCAGCTGACCCGGCCGGGCCGCGCGCCGTGCACCACGCCCTTCGGCCGTGCCGGGCCGCGGGCCTCCTCGTGGCCCTTCAGCTCATACACCGTGGTCAGCAGCGTCCAGCAGCTGCCCTCGCGCAGCCGGATGTGGCCGTGCCCGCGCCCGGCGGCGGTCTCGAAGTCGATCCACGCCTCGGTCACCCCGCCGGCTTCGGTGACCTCCTCACCGGGGGTGAGCCGCCAGCCCGACGGCTGGATGTGCGGCAGCGTGTGGCGCAGCATGCCGGCGATGTCGCCGCGGCCTTCAAGGGTCTTGATGTTCCAGGTGAAGGCGATGAGGTCGCGCCAGTAGCAGTCGCGGGTGAACAAGGCCGCCGCCCCGCCGGCATCCCCGGCGGCCAGCGCGGCCCCGAACTCCTCGAGCCAGGTCATCACGGCGGCGGCGGGCCCGGCCGGCGAGCCAGGCGCGGTCATCTGGTCCGGGGCTGCAGTCATGGCGGCTCCTCTCGGCTGCCGCGCCGCGGGCCGCCCGGCTGGAGCTGCCCCGGGGCGCCACTCCACTGTGACCACCCGGGCCGCGTTGCCGCAAGCACCAGCCCCGATCATGGGCGGATGACCGCGTCCGGGGCCGGTTCGCCGGGGCCGCCGCGCAGCCAGCCGCGACGGACGGTCGCGGTCATCGAGGACCTGGGCGGCAGCCGCCAGGACCTCCTCCAGCCCGCCTGACCCCTGTCACGGGCCGGGGCCGTCTCTCGTCTGAGAGGGCAGCACCGCAGGAGAGGCAAAGGAGACTCCCGTGACTACCCTCGCTCCGGTCCGCAGCGCCAAGACCGTCCAGCTGACCACCTACAAGCGCGACGGCTCCCCGGTCGCCACCCCGGTCAGCATCGCCTTCGACGGGGGCGACCGGGCCTTCTTCCGCACCTACGACCAGGCCTGGAAAGCCAGGCGGCTGCGTCGTAATCCGCAGGTCCAGGTCGCGCCCTCCACCCTGCTCGGCAAGGTGACCGGGCCGGCCATCCCGGCCCGCGCGATCCTGCTGGAGGGCGAGCAGGCCCGGCTGGCGGCCCGCGCGCTTGCGCGCCGGCACCGGCTGCTGCAGGCCGTCCTGGTGCCGCTGGCGCACCGGGTCAGGCACTACCGCACGCTGCACTACGAGCTGCGGCCCCGGTAATGCCAGTAATATCGGAGCCCTATGACGGCCTTGCCATCCAAATCCGCCCTGCCATCCGAATCCGCCCCGTCCCCCCAGTCCGCCCCCGCCGCGCGCGCCCGCGCCCTCGGCCGGGAGCTCGCCGAGGTCCACGACGAGCTCCGCCGCTCGCTGCGCGAGGTCCGCGCCGGGCTGGCCGATCCTGACCCCGCCGGGCCGCCGGCCCGCTCGCTGCGCGCGCACTGCGCCGGGTTCTGCGCCGCGCTGGCCCGCCATCACGGCACCGAGGACGCCACAGCGTTCCCGCTGCTGGCCCGGCAGGCACCGGAGCTGGCGCCCGTGCTGGCCGAGCTGCAGGCCGACCACGAGGCGATCGCCGGGATCCTGCGCCGGATCGACGAGCTCACCAGCGCGGCCAGCCCGCAGAACGCCGGGCAGGTCGCCGGCGAGCTGGACGGGCTGGCCGCGGTCCTGGAGTCGCACTTCCGCTGGGAAGAGCGGCGGATCACCGCCGCGCTGGACGCCCTCGACCCGGCCGCGCACCCGGCCGCCGAGCTGTTCGGGTAGCCGGGCTGCCCGGGTAGTTGCCGCATCGCCGGCGGCGGGCCAGCCTGGAGCTAGAGCAGCGGGCGGGAGGGGCCAGTTGATCAGCGACCTGGACTATGACGACACCGAGTCGCCGGCGATCGGCATCACGCCGGAGGGCGTGTCCTGGGACGAGGTGCGCGACCACATCAAGATCCAGCATGCCCCGCTGCTGGTGCTCGACGGCGGTCAGTACGCCGGCGCGTGGTGGACCGGGACGGCCCTGGCGGTCGAGCCTGACCTGGGCGATGACCTGGACGCGGCCATCGGGGGGTTCCGCCAGTTCCTGCTGGACCGCGGCGAGACCTGACGGCGCTGGATCCGCTCAGAACCAGATCCGGATCGGCTGACCCCGGTCATCGAGCTGCTCCGGCTCCGGCACGAAGGTGGCCTCGCCGCGGGCGATGCGAGCGGCCGTCCAGGCCACCGCGGCGGCATCCAGGATGTCATCGGCGGGCGCCGACCCGGCCGGGCCCAGGTCGGCCGGGATGACGATGCCGGCCCCGGTCAGCAGCCGGCGCCGGGCGTGCTGCCCGTTCCAGGTCTTCTTGCTGGCCGCCACGGGCTGCCCGCCGGCCAGCGCGGCGAACGACAGTTCCGGGTGCACCTCGAACAGCCGCGCATGATCTGCGGCGCGGATCTCGTCGGCTTCCCGGATCCTGGCCGCCAGGCCCCAGGCCTGCCGGCTGAATCCCAGCGGCGGATCGGTGAGCTCCCGGCACCTGCTGACCGCGTCCGGGTACGGGAGAATGCCGCTGCCGTCGGTCATGGCGGCCCGCGGCGGCACCCGGAAGACCCGGCTGCGCTGCGCGCCGAGCATGCGGGCGGCCTCGTCGTCGGCCGTCCGCCAGCCGCGGGCCAGCAGCCCGAGCGGCATGTCGACTCCGATGACGGCCGCCGCCGGGAACGTCTCGATGACCTCGGCCAGCGACCCGGCCAGGCTGACCGACCGCAGGCTCAGCGCCACGGTGACCAGGTCGCCGGCCAGCTCGACGGCGACCCATCCGGCGCGCCAGGCATCCACCCCGATGACCTGCATTCCGCCAGCATCTCGCATCCGCCGCTACCCTGGGCCCGACCCGGGGGGAGCAGGCAATGACGGCAGATCAGGCGGACCCGGGCGCCCGCCCCGTGCTGGCCGGCCCGCAGGTGACCATTCGCCCCGGCGGGCCGGCCGACGCCCCCCGGCTGCACGAGATCCTCGCCGAGCCGTCGGTGGCGCGGTGGTGGGGTGCGCCCGACCCGGAGGCCGTGATCGAGGCGGACCTGCGCGGCGCGGAGGACTCGGTGCTGCTGATCATCGAGATCGGCGGCGAGGTGGCCGGCGGCATCCAGTACCACGAGGAGAGCGACCCGATGTACCGGCACGCCGGGATCGACATCTACCTCGGCGGCCGGTTCCAGGGCCGCGGCGCCGGCCGCGAGGCGGTGGCGCTGCTGGCCCGGTACCTGTTCGAGCAGCGCGGGCATCACCGCATCACCATCGACCCGGCCGCCGCCAACGAGCGTGCCATCCGCAGCTACGCCAGCGTCGGCTTCCGGCCCGTCGGCGTCCTGCGCCAGTACGAGCGCGGCCCGGACGGCACGTTCCACGACGGCCTGCTGATGGACCTGCTGCGCGGTGAGCTCATCGTTACTGAGTAACTCCCGCGAGAAAGCCATACATAACGAGGCTGCGAGGGCCCTAACGTTGTCTGCCATGGCGGTGAAGCTGGTGCTGGTCGTCCGGGCCGACCTCGGCATGGGCCGGGGCAAGATCGCCGCGCAGGCGGCTCACGCGGCGGTCGGGGCGGCGCTGGCGGCCATCGGCCGCGCCGAGTTCGCGGAGTGGCTGGCCGAGGGCCAGCCCAAGGTGGTGCTGCGGGTGAACAGCGCCGAGGAGCTGCTGGGAGTAGTGGCACGGGCGACTGCGGCGGAGCTGCCGTCGCAGCTGGTCGAGGATGCCGGGCGGACCCAGCTGCCGCCGGGCACGCCGACCTGCTGCGCGGTCGGCCCGGCGGCAGCCGAGCAGATTGACGCGATCACCGGCGAGCTAACGCTGCTGTGAGCCAGCTGGGTCATCAGGCCCGGCGGAAGGTGAACAGCGGGCTGTCGGGCAGCGCCGCCCCTGGCTCGCTGCGCAGGCGGCCGGCGTAGATACTGCCACCGGCGGGCACCGGGTCGAAGTCGATCTCGTCGAAGCCGGCCTCGGTGAACCAGGCGCGGATCCGCGGCGTCGCGTCCGGCTCGCGGCGGTGCCGGGTCCAGATGACCGTCGCTCCGGCCCGGCACAGCGCAGGCGCGGCGCGGGCGGTGCGCTCGATGTCGGCGTCGCTGACATTGCCGAAGATCCCGCACAACAGCAGGACATCGGCGGGCAGTGCATCGGCGAAGCTGGCCGGGAGGCTCGCATCCGCCTCGCGGACCTGGACCTGAGTCAGGCCAGCTTCGGCGGCCTGGCGGCGGGCGGCTGCTGCGTTGCTGGGGTCGGCTTCCACCAGCACGGCACTCACCTCGCCGCGGCGAGGATGAGCCGGCAACACGCCGAGCACGTCATGGCCCTGTCCGGCGCACAGGCTCACGATCCGGACCGGCCCTGGCGGCGCCCGGTCGATCGCGTCGGCCAGCTGGCGGCGGACGGTGGCCAGCCGGGCCGACAGGCCAGAGCCCGGGTCGTCGTAATCGGCGTGCCAGGCCACCCAGTCCATCATCTCCCCATCCTCACCCAGCCCGCCGACAGCAGGCAGGCCCGGACTGGCGAACAGCCCAGCGCGCCCTCTGCGCTCAGAGGGCCGCCGATGTGGCTGATCAGGCTGCTCGCTGCTCAGCGGATCACGAGATGAACAGCGGGGTGTCGGTGACGCGCAGGGGCAGCCGCCCGCCCTCGGCGCTGACGGTGCTGGTCGTGCCGAAGACGCCGGTCACCGTGGCCTTCTCGCCGGGCCAGGGCCAGCTCACGG
>DASUBV010000055.1:0-37589 GCA_035763085.1 Streptosporangiaceae bacterium
CCGTCCAGGAACACGAACACGGCGTCGCCGGCGTGCTGGCGGATCACGTCGCGGTACCGGCGGGCAAGTGCCGAGCACGCCACGACGACCGGCGGCGTGGCCGTCGCCAGGACCTGTCCCACCCGGTGCAGCCACGGCCACTGCGCCTGCATATCCCCTTGAAAAGTTCACCCCCTACACTGTGACAGGCGTGGAGGAAATACTCCGCGGGCTGACGTCAGTTCGAGACACCGGCTACGCGATCGATGACGAAGAAGACCAGCTCTCGACGCGCGCGATCGCCGCGCCGATCCTCCGGCCCGACGGCACCCCGTTCGGGGGGATCAGCATCGTGGGGCCGACTTTCGAGGCCTCCATCGCCGACCTCCGGGAATTCGCGGGCGAGCTCGTGAAGGCCGCGCGTCGGCTGGAGGCAGCGCTCGCGGCGGCCTAGCCAGGCAGCTGATCCGAGCGTTCTGTGCTGGCCCGGTGGCGGGAGGCTGACGGGGCAGGAGGGAGTGGTGGCCGGGTGGCGGGTGAGGTGCTGATGGCGCTGGCCCAGTTCGCCGGGCAGACGGTGGCGGCGGCGGCGATCACGGACGTGTGGGAGTCGGTACGGGGGAAGTTCGCTCGACTGCTGGGCCGCGGCGATGCCCGCAAGACCGAAGTCGCCGAGAAGTGGCTGGCGGCGACCCGCGAGCAGCTCACGGCCTCCGCCGGACCTGGTCGGACGGTGTCCCAGCGGTCGCAGGCGAGCCGCTGGACGGACCGGTTCGCGGATCTGCTGGATGAGGATCCCGGCATCGAGGGCCAGCTCCGGGCCCTGCTGGCGGAGGTCGCCGCCCAGTTGCCTGCGCCGCTGGCATCGGCGGCTGATCATTCGCTGGCGGCCGGCCAGGATGTGAGCGTCTCGGCGTCAGGCGGCAGCATCGCGGCGGGCGTGCTGAACGTGGGCGGCGCTGGCGCGTCGGTGACCGTGAACGTAGGCGGACCTGCCCCGGGCAGCGGGGCATCTTTAACGCAGTCCGCTAGCGCGGGCGTGCTGGTGGTGGGGGATGTGCCGCAGGAGCCGGCCGCATTCCAGCTCCGCGCAGACCTGATGGAGGCGCTGGGCCGGAGGCAGGGCGGCCGGGTGTCGGTGGTGCATGCGGTGACGGGGATCCGCGGGGTCGGCAAGAGCCAGGCCGCAGCCGCGTACGCGCGGCAGCGGATCACCGGCCGGTGGCGGCTGGTGGCCTGGGTAGACGCGTCGACGAGAGCATCCGTGCTGACCGGGCTGGCCCAGATCGCCGTGGCTGCCGCCCTTGGCACTCCGGACGAGGATGCCGTGGCGGCGGCAGCGAGAGTGCGGCGCTGGCTGGAGGCTGACGGTGACCGGCGGCTGCTGGTCTTCGACAACGCCACCGACCTCGACGAACTCCGGCCATTCATCCCGTCTGCCGGAGCATCGCAGGTGGTGGTGACCAGTAACCGGCAATCCGCTGCGGGGCTCGGTACCGGGATCGCGGTGGATGTGTTCACCGAAGCCGAGGCACTGGCCTACCTGGCCGAGCGGACCCGGCTCGACGACCCCGGCGGAGCGCGCCAGCTGGCCGGGGACCTGGGGTTCCTGCCGCTGGGCCTGGCCCAGGCGGCGGCGCTGATCGCCCGCCAGCACCTCACCTACGCGACCTACCTGCAACGGCTCCGCGACCTGCCGCTGGCCGACTACCTCGGCCGGCTCGAAGGCGACGCCTACCCCTATAAGACGGCCGAGGCCATCGTGCTGTCGCTGCTCAGCGTCCGCGAGGCTGACTCGTCCGGGCGGGCCGATGACCTGATGGGCCTGGTGTCGGTGCTGGCCGAGACCGGGATCTCGCGCCGCCTGCTGCACCTGAGCGCGGCCGGCGAAGAGGACACAGCCAGCAGGGAAGCTGAGCTGGACGCAGCCGCCGGCCTGCTGGCCGATCTGTCGCTGACCGGGTTCAGCCTCGACGACTCGGTCGTGGCCCACCGGCTGGTCATGCGGGCGGTCCGCGAGTACCTCGGCGAAGAGGGCGGGCTCGCCTCAGCCGCGGCCGCAGCGACTCAGCTGCTGGAGCGGGTCGCTGATCAGATCCCTGAGGCGTGGCAGGATCCCGCCGCGGTGCGGGAACTTGCCGGGCACGTCAGCGCGCTGACCAGGCATGCCGGTACCTCGGCCGACGAGGCGGCAATGCTGCTGCCCGTGATGAACCAGTCGGTGTACCTGCTGACCGCCCTCGGCGACAGCACCGGGCTCGCCATCGAAGCCGCCGAGCCGCTGACCCGGGACTGCGAGCAACTCCTCGGCACCCGCCACCCCGAGACGCTGACTGCCCGCAACAACCTCGCCTACGCCTACCAGGCCGCCGGGCGCCTGGACGAGGCCGTCTCCCTGTTCGAGCGGACCCTCGCTGACCGCGAGGCGACCCTGGGCGACGCCCACCCCGCCACTCTTGACTCCCGGAACAACCTCGGCAGCGCCTACGGAGCCGCCGGGCGGCTGGATGACGCTATTTCACTGTTCGAGCGCACCCTCGCCGACCGGGAGCGCATCCTGGGCGCCACCCACCCCGACACCCTGACCTCCCGCAGCAACCTCGCCGGCGCCTACGAAGCCGCTGGGTGGCTCGAGGAGGCCATCCCCTTGCACGAACGCACCGTCGCCGACTTCGAGCATGTCCTGGGCGACACCCACCCTGACACCCTGACCTCCCGCAACAATCTCGCGCACGCCACCTATGCGGCTGGGTGGCTCGAGGAGGCCATCCCCCTGTTCGAGCAGATCCTCGCCGACCGCGAGGAGACCCTGGGCGACATCCACCCCAGGACCCTTGACTCCCGGAACAACCTCGGCAGTGCCTACGAAGCGGCCGGGCGGCTGGATGACGCCATTTCGGTGTTCGAGCGCACCCTCGCCGACCGCGAGCGCGTCCAGGGCGACACCCATCCCGCCACTCTGACCTCCCGTAGCAACCTCGCCTGCGCCTACCAGGCGGCCGGGCGGCTGAACGACGCCATCCCCCTGCACGAGCGCACCCTCGCCGACCGCGAGGAGACCCTGGGCGGCACCCACCCCGACACCCTGGTCTCCCGCAGTAACCTCGCCAGCGCCTACCAGACGGCCGGGCGGCTGGACGAGGCCGAGAAGCTGCGCAAGCGCGCCCGGCCCGCGGCGCCGGCCTAGCGACCGTTCGGCCCGCTGCTGCGCGCCTGCCTCTGACCACCGCGGCCCCCCGGGATAAATCCCGGGGGGCCGCGCATGCCCGTTACTGATCAGTGTCCAGTCAGTGTCCAGCGAGGGCGGCAAGCCAGGACGTACCGTTCGGGCTACCCAGCCCGGTGACATCGTCGTAGCCCTTGCCGGCATGAATGGTGAGGGCGCCGTCGTCGCCGATGGTACGTGCGCTCACCACGTAGCCATCAGATCCGTCGACGCCGTTCACGTAGTCGCTGCGGATCTGCGCCATGCCCGGGCTGGCCGCTCCGATGTCCGAGAACGCAGCGGCCTTGCGGTACAGCATCGGGTTCGCGAACCCGATGTCCGAGCCTGCTCGCGCCTGAACATCAGCCATCATGCCGGTGAACAGGGGCGACGCCAGGCTGGTGCCGCCGATCCGGTACTCGTCGTAGGAGTTGCCGTCCGGGAATGCCTGCGTCTGGCCAACCAGCATCCCGGTCGTCACGTCGCCGACGGCCGAGACGTCTGGCACAACCCGCATGGGGGTTCCTCCGTAATACTGCGACATTGCTGACGGAACTACGCCAGCCTGATACGAGGGCTGGGCAAACAGCCTGCTGACCCCGCCACCTGAGCCGTAGAGGTAACTGGCAGGGTTCCAGGTCAGCGCCGACGGGTCGGTGCCGCTGAGGGTGGCCTTGCTTGTCTCCCAGCCCCATTCCCCGGTCCGGGTGTTACCGGAGCCCACCGCGAGCGCGGTGCCGCCGACCGCCGTAACGAGGGGTGAGGAAGCTGGCCAGTCCGGCGTGGGCGTGGCGCCCGCGACACCGCCGGTCTCGTCGCCGTTATCTCCCGAGGAGAAATACACGCCGATGCCGGTAGCGGCCGCCTGCTGCATGATGTCCAGGTAGGGCTTGATGTACCCGGGTGGCAGGGCCTCGGTGGACCAGCCATAAGAGTTGGTCACCATCGAGGCAAGGTGGCCATCCACCACCTTGTTGAGTGCGGCGTCGAGGTCCTGGTAGTTGTTCGGTGCGCCCACGAAGACGATGTGCGCGGCCGGAGCCATGGCGTGCACGGCCTCGATGTCCAGCGTCTCTTCTCCGTACCAGCCCTGAGGATCTTGCTTCGGGTTCTCGGGCACCCGGTATGTGCCGGGCGCAACGATCTGGGTGAAGTTCGACCCGGACAGCGGGGGAATCAGTGTGCCGCCCGAGGCGGGGACATTGTGCCGCGAGAAATACTCATTGGCGTCGGCCACGATCGTGGGCGACGCATAGGCGTCAATGATCGCAACGGTCTGCCCTGCACCGGTGTCGGAATCGGACAGGCCATAGGCACCGCGCAACTGGCTGGGCGTGTAGCCGCACGGCGAGAACATCGTCGATGTGGCGGACCCGTTGGGGTAATTCGGCACCGTCACGCTGGAGGGTGAGCTGATCGTCCCGGATGAGGTGACCAGCGGAGTCGGCTCGGGCGTGTTCGCCGTGGTCTTCTGGCCCCAGTACGAGCTGCACTGCGGGGCGTTGCGGAAGCCGGGGGACGGAGACGCGTCGGCAACGATGTGGTCGGTGTGCACAAGCGCCGCGCTATCGTCGAGCCCGACGACGGTGAACTGCGGCAACGACGACGGCACGGAAGGTGTGGTCTCCGGTGCCCGCAGCGACTTGCCATGCACCGCGTAGGTGCCGATTGTTGTGTGGAATGCCGCATTGACCTTGGCAACGGTCCCGTCCGCGGCCACGTACAGGTGATTGGCGGGCGTGTAGTCCACCGAGAAGCCGGCTGACGTCAGCCACTGCTGGACCGCCTGCACGCTCGCGGACGTGGGGGCGAACTCGGACCGGAACTGCGCGGCGGTCACGAAGTGCCGGTACTGCGAACTGCCGGGCGTCGTGACGGCGCGGATGAGACTAGTGGGATCCGAGCGCCATCCGAGGTAGACACGGAATCCCATGTGGCTGGAGCCGGCCGTCTTACCGCTCAAGGCTTTCGCCGTCGCCCAGGCAGGCCGGCTGCCCGTCAGGCTGCGGACCGACGCGGCTTGAGCGGGCACGGCCGCTAGGGCTGTCCCGGCGGCTGTGACGGCAGCAATGGCGGCTGCGACCGCCCATCTCGCTGATTTCATCAGCCATCTCCCTCCTTGTGCGCTTCGTCGCGCACATAACCTGGGGGCACCTTAATCCACTGACCTCATCATCTGCACTAGTCCGAAGGCAGCGGTTTCGACAATGACCGGCCGGGGCCGGTCATGTTTGCTGGCGCGACGACTGGGGCAGGGTTACGGGCTGCGGCTGACCAGTGAGAGCGGGCGGCAGGACACGCCGGACGGCGGACGCTCAGGACGCCCGGTGCAGCGGGCTTAAGGGGCCTGCCCGGGCAGTAAGGAGCACACGATGGCTGAGCCCGGGTTGCCGCGCTTTGACGACGCGAGCATGGCCTGGAACACCGTTGCCAGTTATGGCTCCTATGAAGAGGCGCAGCTAGCGGTAGACCGCCTTTCTGACGAGCACTTCCCGGTCGAGAACCTCGACATCGTGGGGTCCGGCCTGCGCCTGGTGGAACGGGTAACCGGCCGGCTCACCAAGGGCCGCGCGGCCATGGCCGGGGCGGCAACCGGCGCATGGTTCGGCCTGTTCATCGGCCTGCTTGTCGGGCTGTTCACCACCGGCCCCACCTGGCTCGGCCTGATCCTCGGCGGCATCCTGATCGGCGCTGCCTGGGGCGCCGTCTTCGGCTTCGCCGGGCACGCGGCCACCAGGGGCCGCCGCGACTTCTCCTCGGCGCAGACGCTGACCGCCAGCCGCTACGACATCATCGCTCGCGGCGGCACTGCCGACCAGGCGCGCTCGATACTCCAGCAGGCCGGCATGCTGCGCGACCAGCCTGCGGATCAGCGTCCGCCAGCGTAATCAGCGCCGGGCGTGGACCGGTTCCGGCGGCCGTCGCGGCGGGAGCGGCACGGGGCCTCGTGTCACGGCCGGCTGGACTAGGGCAGGCCAGCCCAGGCCACCCGGCACCCGGTCAGCTGAACCGCCGCCGGGGTGACGGGATGCCGGGCGACCCTCAGCGGTGAGCACGCCGGGCGCGTGCGGGCCGCTGCGGGTTCCAGCGAAAGAAGCGCACCGACACCAGCAGCCCGGCGACCGCCCAGGCGGCGAGCACGGCCAGGTCACGGCCGGGCAGCGGGCCCAGGCCTGCCCCGGTGCCGCGCAGCGCCGCGGCGACGGCGTCAATGAGCGGCTGGGCCGGCAGGTAGCTAATCAGCCGGGCCAGCCAGCCTGGCTCGCCAGGGAACGGGCCGAACGCTCCCGACAGCAGGATCACCGGCAGGTAGACCAGGCCGATGACGGGGAAGGTGGCCTCGGTGCTCGGCACCAGCGTGGTCACCGCGGTACCGAGGGCAGCCCAGGCGACCGCCCCGGCGGTCAGTGCGGCCAGCACGCCGGCCAGGATCCCGGCGCTCAGCTGGAGGCCGCCAATGATCACGCCGATCAGGACCACGACCAGGCCGCCGGCATCGGCGAGCAGAACTGTCGCGGTGATCCGGCCGGCGAAGTACCCGCTGGCCGGCAGCGGGGTGAGCCGCCAGCGGCGCAGCACGCCGTCCTGGCGCGCGGCGACCAGGCCGGCGGCATGCGTCATGAACGCCGTGTTCAGCAGCCCGAACGCGGTCAGGCCCGCGACCAGCGCGAAGACCGGCGAGCCGGGCCCGCGGTGGCCTCCCAGGTGGTGGCTGATGCCACCGAGCCGCAGCGCGAGAACTCCGGCCGGGGCAATGATGGCCAGCCACAGGGCACGTGGCGTGCGGGATAGCAGCCGGAGCTGATAGCCGACCTGGCCGGCGAGCATCGCCGGGATGCCGGATACCCGGGCGGCGGCCGGGTACTCGGGCACAGCGGGGGTCTCAGCCATGTGACAGTTCCTCCTCGGCGATGCGCGGCTGGCCGGGGTCCGCGGTGAGGGCCAGATAGGCGTCCTCCAGACTGGGCGGGCCGAGTTCCAGGCCGGTCAGGTCGATCCGGTTGCGCCGGGCCCAGCCGACCAGCGATTCGAGGCCGGCGGTGAAATCGGCGCACCTGATCACCAGCTCGCGGCGCACCGCATCGGTCTCCACGTCCAGCCAGGCGGGCAGGTCCGTGACCGGGCTGCCGGGCTGCAGCGGCAGCCGGATGGCGGGCGGCGGGCCGCTGGCCCGCAGCTGACCGGGCGTGGTGTCGGCCACCACCTGGCCGCGGGCGAGCACGATGAGCCGGCCAGCCAGCCGCTCCGCCTCTTCCAGGTAATGCGTCGTCAGCAGGACGGTGGCGCCGCCGGCGATCAGGTTCCCGATGACCTCCCAGAGCTGTCGCCTGGCCTCCGGGTCCAGCCCCGTGGTCGGCTCGTCGAGGAACAGCAGTTCCGGACGGCCGATGATGCCCAGGCCCAGGTCCACCCGGCGGCGCTGCCCGCCCGACAGAACCCCGATCCGGGTGCCCGCGTCCGCCGCCAGGTCGATCGCTGCCAGCACCTCGGCGACGCGCAGCGGCCGCGGGTACAGGCCGGAGTACAGGGCGAGCGCCTCGGTCACGGTCAGCTGCGGATCCAGGCTCTCGGACTGCAGGACCAGGCCGATCCGGGCCCGCCAGGAGCGGCCCGGCCGGCCACCGGGCCGGGGAACGGTGCCGAGCACCCGCACGGTGCCGCCCGAGGGGGCCGTGAGACCGGTCAGGATCTCGATGATCGTCGACTTGCCCGCGCCGTTGGGCCCGAGCAGCGCGGTCACCTGCCCTGGGGCGACCTCGAAGCTGACGTCGTGGACCGCGGTGATCGGGCCATAGCGCTTGACCAGCCGCTCGACGGCGATAGCGCTCATCGCCGGGTCTGGCTGCCGCTGCGGCCCTGCTTGTGCTGCAGCACCGTCTTGGCGCCGCCGATGACCAGCAGAGCGCCGCCGATCCATGGCAGGAATTTCGAGTGCAGGGCCAGGCCGCCCACGAGCAGGGCGATGCCCACGATGAACGTGACAACGGGATTGCGCCCGAACAGGCTGATCACGTCTCCTCCTCTGGAGTCCGAAGTAGTCCGGTGTTCCTTGGCAACGGTGCAGGTCACCGGGCAGCCGGGGCATCGGCACACGGATGGAAGTTCCGGGTGCCCGGCGCCTGGACACAGCTGTGGAGACGCGACCATCCCCGGGTGGAGACGGCACGCTGCCGGTCTCCAACCCCAGGCCGGCGTGCCCGCGTGCCCGCCGGACCTACAGTGGGCGAGATGAGCGTGGATGATCCGGCGACCCCGACGCTGGCCGCGCTGCGCCGGGCCAGGGGCCGCCAGGAGGCGGCCCAGCGGCTGCTGCGGCCGGCCGGACTGGTGGTCGCGCTGCTAGTGATCGCGCGATCGCTGACCGCCACCCCGGCACCAGGCTGGGCCGGGACCGGCCTCGGCGTGGCGCTAGCCGTGGCCGCGATCGCCGCCGGCGCTGCCGGGGTGCTGGCGGCCTACCGCTCCTCCCGCTGGGTTCAGCTGACGTTCTTCCTGCTGTACCTGAGCGGGTCGGTTGCCTTGTACTGGCTGCAGCCGGGTGGCGCCGGGCTGGTGGCGGCGCTGGTGGCGGTGGGGCTGATGACGCGCTGGCTGCCCGTCCGGCTGACGGTCGTGCCGGTGACCGTCACCCTGGTGGTCGCCGGCATGGCCGGGGCGGCTGATGGCCGGCACCATCCGGCCTCAGCCATCCTGCTCAGCGAGGTGGGCCTGATCGCCGTCTACGGCGTGGCCATGCTGACCCGCCGGGTCGGCCAGGGCAACGTGCAGACCGAGCGGCTGCTGACCGAGCTGGAGCAGGTCCGGGGCGCCGAGGTCCGGGCGGCGGCGCTGGCCGAACGACAGCGCCTGGCCCGCGAGATGCACGACGTGCTCGCTCATTCCCTGTCGGGCCTGGCCCTGAAGCTGGAAGGGGCCCGCCTGCTGGCCGCCGCTGATCCCGCCGATCCCCGGCTGGTGCCGGTGATCAACCGCTCCCATCAGCTCGCCACGACCGGCGTGCAGGAGGCGCGCTGGGCGATAGAGACGCTGCGCGGCGGCGAGGTCCCCGGCCCCGAGCGGCTGGCCACGCTCGTCGCCGACTTCGAGCACGACAGCGGCATCCCCTGCCGGCTCACGGTGACCGGCGCGCGGCGACCGCTGGAGGCCACCGTCAGCCTCGCGGTGTACCGGGTGGCGCAGGAAGCGCTCACCAACGTCCGCAAGCATTCCCGCGCCAGCCGGGTCGAGGTCGGGCTGGACTATGAGCCCGGCGGCATCAGCCTGCGGGTGGAGGACGCCGGCCCGGCGGCGGTCGAGGCGGCCGGCGGCGCTGACCTCACGGCCGCTTCCGCTGGCTACGGGCTGGTCGGCATGCGGGAGCGTGCCGAGCTGCTGGGCGGAACGCTGCGCGCCGCCGCCACCAGCCACGGCTTCCGGGTGACGATGCGGGTGCCGGCCTGCGCTGGCCCCCGGAACGGGCGGCGTGGCTGACGTGGCCGAGTCGGCGGGAAAGACCGAGACGGCGGGGACCATCCGGGTGCTGCTCGCTGACGATCAGCGGATCGTCCGCGACGGCCTGGCCATGCTGCTCGGGCTGCTACCCGACGTCGAGGTAGCAGGGACGGCGGCCGACGGCGAGGAGGCCGTCGCGCTGGCGGCCCGGCTGCAGCCGGACGTGATCCTGATGGATCTGCGCATGCCCCGTTGTGACGGCGTCGAGGCCACCCGGCAGCTGCGGGAGCGAGAGCCGCAGATCGCCGTCGTCGTGCTCACCACCTACGCCGACGACCGGTCGGTGCTCGACGCCCTGCGCGCGGGCGCGCGCGGCTACCTGACCAAGGACGCCAGCGCCGATGAGATCCGCCAGGCTCTGCAGCGCGTCACGACCGGCCAGGCCGCCATCGATCCGGCTGTCCAGCGGCACCTGGTGGAGGCTATTGCCGACTCCGCCGGGCCCGACGCCCGGCCCGGGCCGGACCAGCCCCGGCTCCCCGACGGGCTCACCCCGCGGGAGGCGGAGGTCCTGGCCCTGATCGCTGAGGGGCTGAGCAACACTGAGATTGCCGGCCGCCTGGTGGTGACGGAGGCCACGGTGAAAAGCCATGTCAACCACCTGCTGACCAAGACGGGCTGCCGCGACCGCGCGCAGGCGGTGAGCTATGCCTACCGGCAGGGACTCGTGCCCCCGGCCGGGTGACCAGCCGCGCAGGGGATCACGCGCGGCGATCACGCACGGGGGATCAGGTGCCCGGCTGCTCGATCTGCTGGGCGAGATAGTTCTGCTCGCCGAGCTGCTCGATCAGCCCCAGCTGCGTCTCGAGGTAGTCGACGTGATGTTCCTCGTCGGCCAGGATCGACTCGAACAGGTTCGCGCTGGTGACATCGGAAACGCTGCGCATGTGGTCAATGCCGCGCCGCAGGCGGTCGATGGCCTCGGTCTCGATCGCCAGGTCCGACTCCAGCATCTGGGTCACGGTCTGGCCGATGCGCAGCGGGAACAGCCGCTGATAGTTCGGCAGCCCGTCCAGGAGCAGGATGCGGTCGGTGAGGGTCTCGGCGTGCCGCATCTCGTCCAGGGACTCCGACCGGGTATACCGGGCGAGCTTCGCCCAGCCCAGGTTCTCCTGCATCTTGGCGTGCAGGAAGTACTGGTTGATGGCCGTCAGCTCGGCGCTGAGCTGCTCGTTCAGGAATTCCAGGACCCGGCCATCGCCGCGCATGCACTCACCCCCGTGCTAGGCACCACCTGACGGCACTCTACGGGGTTGGCCCGCCCCGCGGCACAGCCACGCCGGCACGACCGCCCCGGCACCGGCACGCCAGGCGCGGTGGCCCGGTCCGGGCTCAGGCGACCTGCCGGCTGAAGGGGCACTCCCGGCACGCCTCGGCGATCAGGTCTTCCAGGTGATCCTGGCAGCTTCCGCAGCAGGTGCCGGCCTCAGTCGCGGTACCGACAGCCTCGACGGAGGTCGCGCCCTGCCGGATGGCGACGCTGACCTGGTCATCGGTCACGGCGTTGCAGATACACGCAAACACGGTGCGGGCCGGATTCCCCTCGTCTCGCTGACGCTCTGTATCTGTTAGGTTAGCCTAACCTCAACGAGCCGGTCCATGTGGGGTAGGCCACACTCAGCTCGGCGGCCCGGGCCGGCCGGCGCGGCCCGCCGAGCCGCTCGCGACGCCGGCCAGGTCCCGGCGGGCCAAGCTGGCCGCACTTTCCCGCTGGCGGCTGGCTGGCGCGACGCCGGTCAGCAGGCCGGGCTGGCCATGGGTGAATCTCGCGCGCGCGATGAGCGGCGGCTGGCGGTCCCCGTGGCTGCCGATGCGCCAGGTCAGCCGCGGCGAGTCCGGGCCGGCCAGGGCGAGCAGGGCAGGGAAGCGCTTGCGGCGGGCGCCGTGCGCCGCGAGGTGCGCGTCCCAGGACCGCCGGTCCGCTTCCCAGGCGCGCAGGTAGCTCTCGCACAGGCCGGGAGTGATCAGCGCCAGGCGGCCCAGCGAGCCCTTGAGCGCGGCGATCCGCCTGGCCTGCTCACCGGACGCGAGCTGGTCGTCCTGCCGGACCATGGCCAGCACGCGCTGAATGAACTGACGCCTGCGGACCAGGAACCTCGCCCAGTGCCGGGCGTCGGCATCGGCCACGCCCCGGCCCTGATCCAGCAGCCAGTAGATCCCCTCGGCCAGGACATCA
The DNA here is from genome assembly GCA_035763085.1 of Streptosporangiaceae bacterium. Taxonomy (GTDB): domain Bacteria; phylum Actinomycetota; class Actinomycetes; order Streptosporangiales; family Streptosporangiaceae; genus DASUBV01. The sequence continues at coordinate 11,853 of DASUBV010000055.1, forward strand.
CCCAGTTCCTCGTTGCGTGCTCGCTCGGGGGTCCGGAACGGCTCATAGGGGTACTGGATCGCCTGCCCGCTGCAGGCCGTGGGCCGCAGGCCCGCGTCGTCCAGGAGGAAGAACCAGTCGTCGTTGTAGATGTCGGGGAAGAATGACCTGCTCAGGCCGACGTTTACGGCCAGGGCGCCGCCCCCGATGAATGACTGCTGGGATCCGCCGGCGTCGCGGTAGGCGTGACAGACGACCGAGTGATCCGGGAACCCGCCGATCCGGAAGCCGACCGCGTGGTGAGAGTCCAGCAGGCCGGCGGCCGTCCGGACATCACCAGCCGGCAGGCCGGTGATGTCATCGTCGAGGAACATGATGCGGCGCCAGCCCATCATGGCGCTGAGCATGAGCGCCATGTTCCGCTTGGCACTCAGATCCGACCGCCGCTCGAACACGGTCCCGGCCAGCAGCCGTGATGTCTGCCAGGCGGGCAGGTTCAGCTGGGCCGGGGCCGGCACGTCAATGGCGATCAGGCTGAGGCCGGTCGGCAGGCACTGCGCGGCCTTCTGAGCGCTCGTCCACTTTCCGCTGTGCAGCGTGACGAGCGTGCAGTTCAGGGCCCGGGCGAGCTCGGCAGCGTGAAACAGGTAGGCCGGCCGCCGGGCGGTCGGCACGATGATCGCGTCAAGATCCCGCTGGCCGGGCGGGGCCAGGGCAGCCGCGGACAGCAGGCCCCGGTGTGATCCGTGATGGCAGGGATCGCCGCCGGCCGGCTGGCTATTCGGACCACTCGAAGAGCTTGTAGCCATCTGTGGTCCAGTCCGGGGTCAATGTTGCTCCGTTAAGGACGGGGATGCGGGTGAGAATGCAGTACGAGCTGCTGTTACCGAAGCGATTCTTCAGGTAGTCGCCGTTACGATCACGGAACCTGGTATCGGTCAGCGCGCGGACAACGCCATAGGTGCCCCTGCCGTACATGCCATTGCAGATGGTAACAGTCCGCTTCCGGTTGAAGGGGCTAACCGCACGGGCGAACAGCGCGATATCCTCCCGCAGGATTAGCCCGGTGTCCGTCTTCTCCAGTACTGGCCGGTGCCGCGCGACGCTGCCGCCGTCATCAGCCTCAAAATACTGGCCGCCCTCGGTATCCCAGTCGGCGACCTGGCGCACCGGCAGCTGGAGCTGCTGCAGAGTCGAGCTGGTCACCTGATTCCAGTCGATACCGCCCAGGGTGGTCAGGTGCGAGGTGTAGTCATCCCCGGTGAGCTGGTCCGCGACGCGGCGGCGCACCAGGTTGGCCGGATTGGCGGCCCGCAGATGGCCATGCAGCTCGAAGAGGGCATCGAGCTCGGAGTAGGTCAGCAGCTCAATGAAGTCCGGATCATCCCGGTTGCTGTAGGGGATCCTGCGCAGCATGTGCTCGGGCCACCGGGCGCACACGATCGTGATGTCGTTCCCGTCCGCGAAGCGCCAGGGGCCGCTGCTGAGCGAGTCCGCGATCTCGCCGCTGCGCTGGCCTTCGGGAGCGGGCAGGGGCGACGGCTCGGCACCAGCCCGCAGCGCGGCACTGCGCAGGCTCGCGAGCTCCCGCTTCAGCTCGTCCATGACCTGCCGCTCGCCCTCGCTCATGTCCTGCGGGCTGATAGGCCGGGCGACGTCAGCGTCGAACGACCGGGCCGTCGCGAACAGCGCCGCATAGGCATCCAGGCGCGACGGTGGCGGGACCCGCGGGTTGGTCTGCGACTCCCAGGACGAGATGAGCGGCACGCTGACCCCGCCCAGTGCCTGAGCCAGCTGCGGCTGGGTGATCTTCCTGCCGGGCCAGCGATCTTCCCGGAGAGCGCGCAAGTACCGGGCCAGATGCTGCCGCGGATCCCGACTGTCCACACCACGCCTCTGTTCATCTGAAGTTCAGGCTTCATGTAAACACCTCATACCATCATAAAGGCCTGGCGAAACCGCAGCTAGAAGGCCGTCTGCGCGGCGACTGGCCAATACAGCACCCGCCTGAGGTCAGCTAGAACTGAAAGGTAAGCGAGGCTTGATGAACATGATGAGGCTAAGGGAAACTTAAGCAAGAGACAGCCGAACGGAGGAACGGCATGAGAACTTAACTAAAGTTAAGGATGAAGCCGGTGTCGGGCCCACCCGGCCGCGGATCTCCCGCGTAACGACCCGGCGCAGTCGCCACCTGCGCAAACGGTCCGCAAACCCCCGCGGGCACCCTCGCCACAAGGATGCCCGCTACGGAACCCCATCCGAACTCGCGTGCACGAAGGAAGTCCCGTGAACACAATAGCCCCTCATCTGGCGATGGCAACGGTCGTCGCCCTGCATCATCTCGGCGGCGCCCACGCGCCCTCGGCGGCGCACAAGGCCGCCCAGGCCGCAGGCGGGGCCAGCCTCGTGATCATGATCCTGGTCGTCGCCTTCCTGGCCACAATGGTCCGCGCCGCCAGGAGCGTCGCCACCACGATGGGCCAGCTGGTGGGTGAGCTGCTCCGGCTCGCCACGACCATGGCCTCGGTCTTGCTCACGGCGGTGCTCGGCGTGACGCTGGCCGTCGCGCTGCTCCTCTACCACTAGTCACGGGGGGCTCCGGTCACGCGGAGCCCCCGCCGGGGCCAGGCCCGGCCGCCGGCGCTGCCCCGGGCGCCGGCGGGCTCGGCAGCGGCCCTCCGGATAGAGCCATTCCCCCGCGCTCCTTAACAAGGGTTAGTTAATGTTAGGAAGATTCACCAGGAACGACACGGCCCGTCAACTTCGCCGTCCCCCGCGACTCCTGCCTTGCCAGCCCTAGGCGGCCATGTCAAAATGGATCTTTGTGCTGGATATCAGAGTTCTTGACCGTAACGAATGGCCTACGCTCCGCGATATCCGGCTCGCCGCCCTGCGGGAGTCTCCCGGCTCTTTCCTGGCCACTTACGAGCAGGAACTCGGCTACCGGGATGAGCGCTGGCAGGCTGAGTTCACCCGCGGCAGCTGGAACATCGGCTTCCTCGAGGGAGACCCGATCAGCCTGCTGGGTGTCACGCGCGAGCCCGGTCAGCCGCAGCAAGAATGCTTTATCGAGTACCTGTGGGTTGCCGAGAAACAGCGCGGCTCGGGCTTTGGACTTTTCATGCTCGGGACCATCCTGAAACGCCTGCAGGCCGACGGAGTCAGAACCGTTTTCCTGTGGGTGCTCGACCGTAACCGCGGCGCAGTCCGCTTTTATGAGCGAGCTGGTTTCGTGAGCACCAATCTCCGCCAGCCGCTGGCCGACCGGCCCGGCCAGAACGAGGAACGCATGAAGCTGCACCTGGGCTGAGCCTGCGCCCGGTGGTACTGTCCCGGTAGTGGCAGCGCACCGCCTGCCCGCTTCCGAGCTGTTTCGCCGGCCCGCGCCGCGGCAGCGACGAGGACAAGGGTCTGCGACTCGCGTGCACTTTCTCGTCAGGTCTTACCCCTGGGCGGGCAGACGCGGGCCGACCCGCCGGGAAGAGCTGACTCATGACGCAGGACAAGGCTCGCAAGACTGCTGCGCGCCAGCGCATGGCCCAGACCGGAGAGCCCTACAGCGTGGCCCGCCGGGCCGTTCGCCCCGGGCCGGACTCCCCCGCGCCGGACTCCCCCGGGCCGGCGGCAGCGCACGGCAATCCCGCAGCGGAGGATTCCGCGGCGCGGAACCCGGCGGCCGGGACCCTCAGACCCGAGAATCTCACCCCCGAGGAGCAGTACGCGCGCGAGGCGGCTGCCGCTGGCCTCAGCCCGGAGGAAGCCGAGGCGGAGCTGGCGGCGTTCCGGCTCCGGGACATAGCCGAGCGGACCCAGCAGGCCGCCGAGGAGGCGCGCGAGCGAGCCGACCGGGCGCGGCAGCGGGCCGACGCGGCGGCAGCGGCGGCCGAGGCAGCGCTGGAGCGCGCGGACCTGGCCGACGAGGATGCCGACACGGCAGGAGACGGGGCTGATCCGAGGCGGCAGCAGCACCCCCGGCAGCTGGCTGACCAGGCCCGGGAGGCCGCCGAGCGGGCTCGCGAGCTCGCTGACGGGGCGGAAGAGGACGCTGCCGAGGCCGAGGGGCAGGCGGACGAGCTGGAGGATCTGGCCGCGGCGTATGCCGATCGGGCCGGCCGGCCACGCCGCCGGGGCGACCACCCGCCCGGCCGTCCGGGGCGGGACTGGCGGCGGCTGCCGGGGCTGAGTGAGACAGTGCCCGGTCCGCCGCCGTTCCGGCCGCCGGCGGCGCCGCCTGCCCCGCCCGGTCCGCCCGGCGCGCATGCCCCCCCGGTCCCGCCCAGGCCACAGCATCCGCCCGAGCCGCCGCACCCGCCGCGTCCGCGCTGGTGAGCCGGATCCGGCCGGCCCGGCCCGGACGGCAGGCCAGCTTGTGAACTAGTCGCGCCACCCCGCGCCGGCCGCCCGCAGCGGCCGGCGCCGGGAGCGCGCAGCGGGCCGGATCAGGTTGTCCGCGTGGTGCCGTGCGCGGCGAAGGACCGCCGGTCGCCGCCCCAGGCCGCGCGCGGTGCCACTGCCTCCAGCCCGGCCAGGTCAGCCGCGGTCAGGCAGACATCGGCGGCGGCCGCGTTCTCGGCCAGCCGGCCCGGCCGCCTGGTGCCGGGGATCGGCACCACATCCGCGCTGGCCCGGCTCGTCAGCTCGCGCGGCGCGCAGCCCGGCGCGGATGCGGACGCACGAGCCTAGCTCGCGGTCGGCGGGATCGGCCGGCGGCCGGCGAACCCGTGCGCGCTCTTGTGGTACCAGCCGAGCTCCCGCTCGCCCTCCAGCCAGCACAGCAGCACGGGCTCGCCGTCCAGCGTGGCCGGGAAGTCGAGCAGCAGCGGGGCGAAGCCCTTCAGATCCAGGCCCTGCTCGCCGAACCAGCCCAGCAGCTCGCTGAGCCGGGCCTGAAAGCCCTTGGCCTCCGGCACCCCGCCCAGCTTGGACGGGATGCCCCGGGCCAGGCTCGCCTGCAGGTCAACCCGGTCGGCGCGGACGGCTATCAGCTCGTCCGCGCGGGCCAGCAGGTCGGGCATCATCGCGCGGGCCCGGGCCAGCGTGAATGCCTGTTCCATGACGGAAGCCTCCCGGGCGACGGCGGCGCCGTCTAATCCGGTGCCTGGTTCGTGCCGGTCAGGACGCCGTCGCCCGGGCCGCCCGGTCGGCGAGCTCGGGGACGAGCAGCTCGGCGATCTGCGCGGCGTTCAGCGCGGCGCCCTTGCGCAGGTTGTCGCCGCACACGAACAGTTCCAGCGCGTGCGGGTCGTCCTGGCTCTGCCGGATCCGCCCGACCCAGGTCGGGTCGGTACCGGCGATGTCGGCCGGGGTCGGGAACTCGCCGCGCGCGGGGTCGTCGGTCAGCACCACGCCCGGCGCGTCCTGCAGGACCCGCTGCGCCTCCTCGCGGCTGACCTCGGACTCGAACACCGCGTGCAGGGCCAGCGAGTGACCGGTAATGACCGGCACCCGGACGCAGGTGGCCGACACCCGCAGCTGCGGCAGGCCGAGGATCTTGCGGGACTCGTTCCGGAGCTTCAGCTCCTCCGACGACCAGCCCTCGTCCCGCAGCGAGCCGGCCCACGGGACCACGTTCAGGGCCATCGGGGCCGGGAACGGCCCGAGATCGGACACCGCGCTGCGCACGTCGCCGGCCCGCTGGCCGAGGGCACGGTTGCCCGCGACCTGGCCGAGCTGGTCATAAAGGGCGTCCATGCCGGCCTTGCCGGAGCCCGACACCGCCTGGTACGAGGCGGCGACGATCTCGCGCAGCCCGAACGCCCGGTGCAGCACGTCGATGACCACGATCATCGACAGGGTCGTGCAGTTGGGGACCGAGATGATCCCGCGCGGCCGGGCGGCCGCCGCCGCCGGGTTGACCTCGGGCACCACCAGCGGCACCTCGGGGTCCATCCGGAAGGCCCCGGACTTGTCGATCACCACCACGCCACGGTCGGCCGCCACCGGCGCCCAGACGGCCGAGACCTCGTCCGGGACGTCGAACATGGCCAGGTCCACGCCGTCGAAGGCGTCGGCACTCAGCTCCCGGACGACGACCTCCTCGCCGCGGACCGGCAGGCGCCGGCCGGCGGACCGGGCCGAGGCGATCAGCCGGACCTCGCCCCACACGTCGTCGCGGGTGGACACGATGTCCCGCATGACGGTGCCGACCGCGCCAGTGGCCCCGACGATCGCCAGGACCGGGCGGTAAGGCTGCCTGCCAGAACTCATCGGTGCGGTCACCGGCCGGTCCCCCCGTAGACGACAGCCGGCTCGTCGCTGCTGTCCAGGTCGAACGCCGAGTGGGTGGCCTGGACGGCGAGGTTGACATCCTTCTCGTCCACCACCACCGAGATCCGGATCTCCGAGGTGGAGATCATCTCGATGTTGACGCCCGCCTCGGCCAGCGCGCCGAAGAAGGTGGCGCTCACCCCCGGGTGCGAGCGCATGCCCGCGCCGACCAGCGAGATCTTGCCGATCTGGTCGTCGTACAGCAGCGTGGTGAAGCCGACCTCGTCCTGCAGGGCGCGCAGCGTGGTCATGGCCGTCTGGCCATCCTCGCGCGGCAGCGTGAACGAGATGTCGGTGCGGCCGGTCGCGGCAGCCGAGACGTTCTGCACGATCATGTCGATGTTGATCGAGGCGCCGGCGACGGCGCGGAAGATCCGGGCCGCCTCGCCGACCTTGTCCGGCACGCCGACCACGGTGACCTTAGCCTCGCTGCGGTCATGCGCGACGCCGGAGATGATCGCCTGCTCCATGTCGCTGTCCTCTGCTGTCTCCTGGCCCGGGTCGGGCGCCATCGCAGCCCGCACCCAGGTGCCCTCCTGATTGCTGAATGACGATCGGACGTGAATGGGGATGCCGTACCGCCGGGCGTACTCCACGCACCGCAGCATCAGCACCTTGGAACCGCATGCGGCCATCTCCAGCATCTCCTCGTAGGAGACGCCGGGGATCCGGCGCGCGGCGGGCACGATCCGCGGGTCTGCGGTGAACACTCCGTCGACGTCGGTGTAAATCTCGCAGACATCCGCGCCCAGCGCGGCGGCCAGCGCCACGGCTGTGGTGTCGGACGCGCCGCGCCCCATCGTGGTGATGTCCTTGGTGGTCTGGGAGACCCCCTGGAAGCCCGCGACGATGGGGATGGCCCCGTCCTCCAGCGCCGACCGGATACGGCCGGGTGTCACGTCGATGATGCGGGCCTTGCCGTGCGTGGCGTCGGTGATGATGCCGGCCTGCGACCCGGTGAACGAGCGGCCCTCCAGGCCCAGGTTGGCGATGGCCATGGCCAGCAGCGCCATGGAGATGCGCTCGCCGGCGGTCAGCAGCATGTCCAGCTCACGGCCGGGCGGCAGCGGGCTGACCTGGTTGGCCAGGTCCCGGAGGTCATCAGTGGTGTCGCCCATGGCCGAGACCACGACGACCACGGAGTGCCCGGCCTTGCGCGTGGCCACGATCCGCTGGGCTACGCGCTTGATCCCGTCCGCGTCCGCGACCGAGGATCCGCCGTACTTCTGGACAACGAGGGCCACGGGCTGGCCTGCACCTCCCGGTCTTGGCTGGCGGGCAGCCCCGAGTCTATCGGGGCGTCAGCGCGCCTAGCTGGCCGCCTGCTCGCCGCCGCTGCCCTCCAGCACCGACCCGTCCGTGGCCGGGTCCGCGCCGGGGACATCCAGCCGGGAGTGCGCGACCACCGAGTGGAGCGCCCGCAGCGCGGCGCCGCCGTGCGTGCCCCAGTGGTTGACGTAGGAGAACTGCCACCACCACAGTGCCTCGGCCGCGCGGCCCGCCTCGTAGTGCTTGAGCCCGTGAATCAGGTCCGCGGCGACCCCGGCGATGTCATCGGACAGCCGGAACCGGACCGCGCGGGTGTCGGCGGAGTACGGGTCGAAGATCTCGGCGTAGTCATCGCTGGGCAGCCGCGCGGCCAGTCCGGTGCGCAGCACGTCGAGGTCCGGGTCCGCGCTGACGTCCGGCTCCCGGTTGCCCTCGGCGATCACGTCCTCGCTGGCGCCCAGCTGCGCCCCGGCGAGCATGATCTGGGCGACCTCCAGCAGCAGCAGCGGCACGGTCTGACTGCCGCCCTCGCCCCGGGCCAGCGCCGCCACGCCGTCCAGGAAATCGCGGGCATGCTGGGCAATCCGGTCAGCCTGGGGCCGCCAGTCCTCGGCGGACTGGGTATTCGCCCCGGCCGCACTCACCATGTCCGCCGCGGCGCCGCCCGCCTGCCCCTGACCGTCTGGCCACCCCGTGTGCTAGGCATCCAGCAGCCTCCGTCCCTCAAAGGCACGCCCGAGAGTCACCTCGTCGGCGTACTCAAGCTCACCGCCAACCGGCAGTCCGCTGGCCGGCCTGGTCACGCGCAGCCCCATGGGCTTGACCATCCGCGCCAGGTAGGCCGCGGTCGCCTCGCCTTCCAGATTGGGGTCGGTCGCGAGGATCAGCTCGGTGACGCTCCCGTCGGCGAGCCTGGTCATCAGTTCCTTGATGCGCAGGTCATCCGGGCCGACTCCGTCGATCGGGCTGATCGCGCCACCGAGCACATGGTAGCGACCCCGGAACTCGCGGATCTTCTCAATCGCCGCGACGTCCTTCGGCTCCTCGACCACGCAGATCACCGACGGGTCGCGCCGCTGATCCCGGCAGATCCGGCATTCGTCTTCCTGCGCCACATTGCCGCAGACGCGGCAGAACTTCACCTTCTCGATCACTTCGAGCAGCACCGAGGAGAGCCGGCGCACGTCGGCCGGATCGGCGGCAAGCAGGTAGAAGGCGATCCGCTGGGCGCCCTTGGGACCCACGCCCGGCAGCAGGCCCAGCTCGTCGATCAGGTCCTGGACGATGCCCTCGTACACGGCGGGCTGCTCTACCGCTCGCCGGGCGCGGCGCCGCCCGGCGAGCCATCGTCGTCGGCCTGACCCGGCAGCGCCTGACCGGGAACGGCCTGACCGGGAATGGTGCCGGGACCGGGCATGCCGGGCATGCCAGGCAGGCCGGGTCCGCCGCCGAGGCCTGTCGCCAGCGGCGCCATGGCCTCCTCCTGCAGCTCGCTCGCGCCCCGCGAGGCGTCGCGGATCGCGGCCAGCACCAGGTCAGCCAGCGTCTGGGCGGTCTCGGCCGGATCTGCCGCGTCGATGGCCTCCGGGGCGATGACCAGGTCCAGCAGCTCGCCCTGACCGCTGACCACGGCCTTGACCAGGCCGCCGCCCGCCGTGCCCTCGATCGCTGCCTCGGCCAGTTCCTGCTGCGCGTTCATGAGCTGGCTCTGCATCTGCGCCGCTGCCTCCAGCAGCTGCTGCATGTCCAGCTGACCGCCAGGCTCCACGATGCCCCCAAAACCGTCTGGCGCACCCTCGGTGGCGGGTGACCGCTGAGTTACGGACCGCGCCGCGCTGGGCCCTGGCGGCTGCGAATCCCTGTCATGCCGAGCCTACGGCCTGAGTGCCCCGGGCGGGACCGGCGGTCAGGACGTGGCGGGCAATGCGCAGCCCGTTTCGACTATCCCCGGGGACGGCACCGTGGCCGCCGGGCCGATGCCGGCCGGAAGCGGGTCAAACGTCGCCGATGTCCTCGATGATCCGGCCACCGAGCTCCCGCTCGATGAGGTCCACTCCGGCCAGCTTGCCCGCCGGCGGCGGCTGGCCGGGGCGCCCGGGCCGCGCGCCGGCCGGGGGCGGAGCAGCCGACGCGGGAACGGCGTCCGCCGGGCCATCGTCGGGGTCCCAGCCCTCGCTCGGGTCATCCCAGGCGGGCGGCGGGTCGTCGGCCCAGTCGGGACGGCTGTCGGCGCTGGCCTGCGGGCCATCGGTGACGCTGGCCACGGCCGCGCCGCCCGGCCCGCCCTTCCCGGCGGGGCCGCGCGGGGGCGTGCTGCCGCCGCCGCCCGTGCCGCCGCTGCCTGGGCCGCCGCCAGAGCCGGGGCCGCCGCCGGAGCCACCGCGCGGGCCTGCTGGTCCCGAGCCAGGATTCCTGGCCGCTGCCCGGATCTGCGGGGAGATCCCGAACATGGCCTGCAGCACCTGGCCGAGCAGCTTGTCGTGGCCGCTGCTGGCAAAGCCCTTGGCCTCGCCCTCGCGGGCGAACTCGATGGTCAGCACGCCGTCGTCCAGGGCGGCGACGGTGGCGTTAGTGAGCAGGATCCACGCCACCTTGCGGTCGCGCCTGACCGCCTCCAGGACCTCGGGCCACCGGGCCCGGAGCAGGTCGGCGTCGACCGGCCCGGACGGCGCGGCTGGTGCGGCTGGCGTGGCCTGCTCCCGGTCCCGTGCGGGTGCGGGCGCGGGGCGCGCGGGCTGAGCCGGGGCGGCGGCGGCTTCCTCGCCCCTGCCCGCCGGGCCGCCGGAGGGCGGCGGCGCGGGACGATCGGCGGCGCCGGCGCGTGGCCGCGACGGCGCGGCCGCCGGGGCGGGGCGGGGCGGGGCCGCGGTCCCGGCGGCCGGAGCGCCCCCGGCCGCAAGGGCTTCCAGCCGCCGCTCCAGCCGCTCCAGCCGGTCGCGCAGGTCGGACTCGCCCGCGCGGGCCGCTCCGCCGCCTGGTGCGGCGGCCGCTCCCGCTGCCGCGGCGGGCAGCATGACCTGGGCGCACATCAGCTCCAGCAGGAGCCGCGGCGAGGTCGCGCCGCGCATCTCGATCAGGCCGGCGTTGACGATCTCCGCCGCCCTGGTCAGCAGCGCCTGGCCGAAGCCGTCGGCCTGCGCCTGCATCTCCTCGGCCCGGTCGGCGGGCACGTCCAGCAGGCCGGTGCTGATCGCGTCCGGCACCGCGGCCAGCACGATGAGGTCCCGCAGCCGGTCCAGCAGGTCGGCGGCGAACCGCCGCGGGTCGTGACCGCCCTCGACGACCCGGTCGATCGCGCGGAACACGGCCCCGCCGTCCTGCGCGGAGAAGGCCTGGACCACCTCGTCCAGCAGGCGGTCATCGGTGTAGCCGAGCAGCGCCACGGCCCGTGCGTAGGACAGCCCGGACTCATCCGACCCGGCGATCAGCTGGTCCAGCACGGACAGCGAGTCCCGGACCGAGCCCGCGCCGGCCCGGATGACGACCGGCAGCACGGCCGGCTCATAGGTGATGTGCTCGCTGGCCAGGATCTGCTCCAGCAGGTCGCGGAGCACGGCGGGCGGCACGAGCCGGAACGGGTAGTGGTGGGTCCGCGACCGGATGGTCGGGATCACCTTCTCCGGCTCGGTCGTGGCGAACACGAACTTCAGGTGCGGCGGCGGCTCCTCGACCAGCTTGAGCAGGGCATTGAAGCCCTCCCTGGTCACCATGTGAGCCTCGTCGATGATGTAGATCTTGAACCGCCCGGAGACCGGGGCGTAGAAGGCCCGCTCCCGCAGGTCCCGCGCGTCGTCGACGCCACCGTGCGAGGCCGCGTCGATCTCGATCACGTCGATGCTGCCCGGCCCGGAGGGCGCCAGCGCCACGCAGGAGGCACAAACCCCGCACGGGTCAGGGGTGGGGCCTTTCTCGCAGTTAAGCGAGCGGGCCAGGATCCGGGCACTGGAGGTCTTGCCGCACCCGCGCGGGCCGCTGAACAGGTAGGCATGGTTCACCCGGCCGCTGCGCAGCGCCTGGCGGAGCGGCTCGGTGACGTGATCCTGGCCCTTGACCTCGGCAAAACTGGCCGGGCGGTACCTGCGGTACAGCGCCAGCGGCGCGGCTGCCGCCGCCGCCGACTCGGCCGCGGGCTCGGGACCCTGACCGGGACTGGGGGCGTCGCCTGTCATGACCTCATCCTCGCCGGGAGGGGAAAGGACCCCCCGCACACCCGTCAGAGCCCGCGTACCCTTGCTGCCTTCCGGCCCTGGGGGGGTTGGCGGGATAAACGTCGTGCGAGGGGTCTGTGGCCAGTCTAGCCAGGCGGAGGACCGGCCGGTGCCAGCTATCGGTGTCCCGGCCGGCTCGGGCACCGGAGCCAGCCGGATAGTTGCCAGGACACGCCCGCGAGCCAGTAGGCTTGCCGGCGGAGGATTCGCCTAGTGGCCTAGGGCGCACGCTTGGAAAGCGTGTTGGGGGCAACCCCTCGCGAGTTCGAATCTCGCATCCTCCGCCACGTTGACCAGCAGCCGCTGACTCCGTGCCTGCTCGCCGAGGCAACCCAGCCATCGCTGCCGTCCGCACGGCAACCAGATCACCTCGCCGCCTGGCCGGAACCCTCTACTAGTTGGGATTTTCCCAACGGCCTGGGTAGAGTCGAATGCATGGGCAACCAGATAGGTCAGCGCGTAGCCGATCTTCTGCCGGAGGGCCGCACGCGGCGCGAGATCGCGTCCGTGGTCGGCATGACTCCCGATGCGTTTTCCCGCGCACTAAGCGGGCAGCGCGGTTTCGCGGCGATCGAGCTGGCGCGGCTGGCTGACCTGCTCGGCGCTGATCTGCACTACCTCATCACGGGGGAAGCTGACCCCCATCAGCTGACCATCGCGGCGCGACATGACTATGACCCGGAGACAGGGCGACGCGATGTGCCAGGCGCCGACAGGGACAGGGGGATTCTGGCTGATATCGAGCTGGCTTACCGGCAGGCCGAGTCAGCCGGGCTGCCGCCGTCCGACGTACCCGAGTCTGTAGCGCAGGCGCGGCAGCAGCTCGGCGCGGATTTCGTGCGCCCCTTCGCAGACCGGCTCGAGGCCATCGGCATCGATGTCGTGCGACTGCCCGAGCTCTCGACCGCATACACATTCGTTGTGGCCGGGCGGGCCGTGATCGTGCTTCGGAGCACGGGGAACTGGTTCTGGGAGAACTGGGCTCTGGCCCACGAGCTCGGACATCTGGCGCTGAAGCACCGGGACGTCGGCAGGACCACGGATCAAGTCCGAGATCGGCACGAGAAGAACGCGAACCACTTCGCCGCCGAGCTCCTTATGCCCCAGCAGATGCTGCGTGATCTCGACTGGGCCCACCTCGCTGCGGCCGGCCTCGCATCTCGCGCCTGGGACCTAGGCGTTTCTACCAACGCGCTCGACAAGCGCCTCGCTGCGCTGGCCATACCTGCTTCCCCGGTGGTGGCGGAGTGGGCGCAGCAGCCGACGCAGCGGCTGCTGCGGCGTCACTGGCACCCGGTCGAGGACGGCGATCCGATCACCCGCCGCATGGACGCCGCGGCCACCCGACGATTCCCCCTCGCGCTTCAGGATGCTCACCTGTCGCTGATAGCCCAGGGCTCACTGCACAAGGCCACACTCGCGTGGATGCTCGGCGTTGACGCCGACAGCCTGGAGGTGGACGAGCCCACACCGCCGCCTTCACTCTCGACAGCGGAGCTGACCACAGCGCTGGGCATCTGAGCGGCAGCGCCTCCATGTCGCTGCTCCTCTTTCCAGACAACACAGTCCTGGTTAACTTCGCCTACCTGCATCGCATGGATTTGCTGGAACGGCTTGCCCGCAACCCTGCGTGGTGCGGAACTGTAGCCGCTGAGTGCGCGCGCTCGTCAGGGCAGCCGGACCTGGAGGACATGTCCGAGGCCGCTCGCATCTTCGGCGAGCCCCTGCGTCCCGAGAGCCCTGTCGAACACCTGATGGTTCGGGCCTACAAGACCAGGCTCTCCCGGCCCGGTGATGGCCCGTACAAGAACCTCGGCGAGGCCGAGACCCTCGCGATCATCGAATGCCGGTCGCTGCGGGCGATCTTCGTCACCGACGACAACGGCCCCGGGCTCCTGCTCGCGCGGCAAGGTGGCCGGACCTCGCCTATCACTGTCGTTACCACCTGGGAGCTGCTGAGAGTTGCAGCTAAGGCTGGATACGCTGACCGCGACACGCTGTGGTCCTATGTGCACATTCTTCGCGGCAAGGCCCGGCACCAGCCACCCGGCGACGCCGCTCGGGATCGTAATGCGTTTGATCGCTGGCTCGACCAGTAGCGCGCCGCGGACGGCGGTTCGCCGAGGTCAGCGCTACCTCCAATAAGACGTCAGTACATGACTTCTACTGCCGCTTTATTGTCAAGGCCTCGGATGCTCTGGCGTAGGCGTCACGCCTGCGGGGCATGTGCTGACTTCTTCTGGCGAGCATGGAGATCAGGCGGCCAGGTCCGGGGAATCTGCCGAAGCGGGCCGTCGCGGCGCGCCAGCCGTCAGTCTTCCCGGGTGGAGATGATGATGTAGTTCGTCCGCCAGGTCTGGCCGCCGTCGCAGGAGAAGGACTGCTCCCAGTGCGGCGTGCCCTGCGCCAGCCCGCTCCACTCGACGCGAACCTTGGTCATCCGCCCGTGCAGCGGCTCCTCCGAGTAGAAACGGCCAAGACCGTCGACGAAGCGGCCCTCGCCGAGCAGCCCTAGTTCTCCCGGGAACCGCGCTGAGGCCCACCAGATCCGCCACAGCCCGGTCGCCGGGTCATACAGCCGCACGGTGAGCGCGTCGAACGGCGGGTCGGCCTCGTTGCGGGTGAACTCCACGTTGCCGAGGCCGCCGAAGATGGGCTGCACGTCGGTGGTGGCCCCGAACTCGATCCAGTCGTCGCAGTCCGGGTCGAAGACGTCGCGCAGCTTACGGTTCAGCAGCCGCCACCGTCCGTGGTAGGCATCGAAGTCCGCGGAGCCGTCTCGCATGGCGCCGTCTGGCCCGGCACCGTCTGGCCCGGCAGCGCTGGCCTGGGCTGCCGTGAGCTCGGATGTCGGCGCAGGCGGGGTCTTGGTCATGGGCACTCCAGGGTCGGCACGGTCGGCTCGGTCAGATCGGCTGATCGGACGCTCGCACCGGTACCGTAGAGCCGCATTCCTGACATCTTCTGTCAGTGATGGCTGGCAGGATCTGCGGCATGCGCGCGAGCCGGCTGGTGTCCCTGCTGCTCCTGCTCCAGGCCCGCGGGCGGCTGACCGCCCGGGAGCTGGCCAGCGAGCTGGAGGTCAGCGTCCGCACGATCTACCGGGATGTCGAGTCCCTGCACGCGGCGGGTGTGCCGCTGTATGGCGAGGCCGGGCCCGACGGCGGCTACCAGCTCCTGGACGGCTACCGCACGCGGCTGACCGGGCTCACCGCGCACGAGGCAGAGTCGCTGTTCCTGGCCGGGCTGCCCGGTCCCGCTGCCGAGCTGGGCCTGGGGACCGTGGTAGCCGCCGCGCAGCTCAAGGTGCTGGCCGCGCTGCCCGCGGAGCTGCGGGACCGCGCCGGGCGCATTGCCGCGCGGTTTCACCTGGATGCGCCGGGGTGGTACGCCGACACTGACCCGGCGCCCTATCTGGCCGCCGCGGCAGCGGCCGTCTGGGACGAGCAGGTCATCGAGGTGCGGTACCGGCGCTGGAAGGCGCCCGAGGAGGTGACCCGGACGCTGCAGCCCTACGGCCTGGTGCTCAAAGCGGGCCGCTGGTACCTGGCCGCCGCGCGTGCTGACCAGGCCGGCGGCGGCGGCCGGGTCGCCACCTACCGGGTCTCGCAGATCCTGCACCTGCAGCCGGTGGAAGCACGGTTCGAGCGCCCGGCGGACTTCGACCTCGCCAGCTACTGGCAGGCCTACCTGACCGACTTTGAGTCGCGGCGGCACCGCGGCCAGGCCGCTATCCGGCTGTCGCCCGCCGGCCGGGATCGCACCCGCCATCTCCTGGGGCCGGCCGCCAGCCGGGCCGTTGACCAGACCGCCGGGCCACCCGACGCCAGCGGCTGGGTCCGCGCGGTCATTCCGATCGAGTCCCCGGCGCATGCCGCCGGGGACTTGCTGCGCCTGGGCGCTGACGTCGAGGTCCTCGAGCCCGCTGAGCTGCGCGACCTGATGACCGCCACCATCGGGCAGCTCGCCCGGGTCTATGGCGCATGCCGGGCTCGTGCGCCTGCTTCGGCAGCTCGCCCCGGGTGACCGGGCGCAAACTGCCGGACTGTATCCGCTCGGTGCTGACCGGGGCGCAGGCCTCCGCTCTCACGGCCCTGGCAGGCCCTGCCGGGATCGCCGGGGCCTGGCGGCCGGTCCCCGGCCATCACGGATGAACCCCGGCGGTCGCCGCCGGGCTCACCTACACTCGTCACGTGGTTTTCAAGCAGGTCGGGGAGGGGCGGCCCTACCCCGATCACGCCAAGACCTCCCGGGAGTGGGCCCAGATCCCGCCCCGGCCAGTCCGGCTTGACCAGCTCATCACCACCAAGAACGTCCTGGACCTGCACAGCGTGCTGGCCAAGGACTCCACGTTTTACGGTGACCTGTTCCCGCACGTGATCCGCTGGCGCGGCGAGCTGTACCTCGAGGACGGCCTGCACCGGGCCCTGCGCGCGGCGCTGCACCAGCGGTCGGTGCTGCACGTCCGCGTCCTGGAGCTCGACTAGCCGCTGCCGCTAGGCGCCCTGGTGCTGGGGCAGCCCGCCCGATGACGCCGCGGTGCCGTTGCCCTTGCCGGGCGGGGCGATGCCGGCCCGCCGGTCGGCCGCCGCCGCCTCGTTGGCCAGCCGCGGCGTGATCCAGCTCAGCATCTGCGGCAGCAGCAGCCGCCAGCTGTACATGGTGTGGCCGCCGCCGGGGATGAGCCGGAGCTGCACCACGGGCTGGCGGTTCTGCAGCAGCTGCTGGAAGTTCTGCGCGCTGCGCACATCGTTCCTGGATGATCCCCCGGTGCCCAGCCAGAAGCTCGCGATGTGCTTGCGCGGGGGCAGCGACTGCAGCTCATCGATGGGGGTATTGGCGCGCGCCTGCCGGCGGTCGCGGAACGCGCTGACCATCCGCGGCGGATTGGTCAGCTGGTTGTCGCTGGGCTTGAAGTATCCGCTGAGCACGCCGGAGTAGCTGAAAATGCTGCCGTGCTGCAGGCCCATGTTGGCCGCGCAGAAGCCGCCCTCGGAGTACCCGGCTATCCCCCAGCCGTGGCCGGGCGCCTGGATCCGCAGCTGGGTGCTGATGTACGCCGGCACGTCCTGCGACAGGTAGGTGTCGTCCTGCGGGCCGTGCCACTGGTTGAGGCACTGCAGCGAGATGCCGCGCCCGCCGTTGGCGTCCGGCATGACCAGCACCGTCGGCTTGGCGGTGCCCTGGCTGACCATGCTGTTGAGCGTCGAGTTCACGCTCAGCACGGTGATCCAGTCCTGCGGGTTGCCGGGGAACCCGTGAATCAGCTCCAGCACCGGGAACCGGTAGGACTGGTAGGCGGGCTGGAAGTACTGCGGCGGCAGGTAGACGTAGACCTTCCGGTTGATGTGGCTCAGCTTGCCGGGGATGCCCACCCGCACTGTCACCCCGGACTGCGCCGCCAGCCCGGTGTCGATGGACTGGCCGAGGAAGGTACCGAACTTGGCCCCCCGCTTGCCCGCATTGCTGCTGGGCACATTGGCCGCGGCCTGCACGCCCTGATTGGTCAGGTCGGAGATCGCGGCATTCCAGTTCTGGTAATAGTCGTAGTACTTATTGACCGCGGCCACGCCGAACGCCATGGCCGGGATGAAGGCCAGGCAGGCGGCCAGGATGCGGAAGACAAGCTGCCTGGCGACGATCAGCCACCACACCAGGGCCCCGAACACCGCCATCAGGATCAGGAAGAATTCCGTGCTCTGCGGCTCAGGCAATCAACTCTCCGGTCACGCGGCTTTGGTCACAATAGCCCCCGCACGCGCACAACGAGCGGCGGGCGGGGACAGTGCCCGCCCGCGCTGGATGGCGGTGGAGGTGGGATTTGAACCCACGGAAGGGTTGCCCCTTCACACGCTTTCGAGGCGTGCGCCCTCGGCCACTAGGCGACTCCACCGAGGCTGAGCCTACCTGAGAGGCGGCGTGTCCGGGTCCGCGGAGTCCCGGCCGCGCCGCTGCGCGAAGAACCCCCGCAGCGCAGCCGCGCAGTCGCCCGCCAGCACCCCGCCGATCACCTCGGGCGGCGGGCCGAGCCGGCGATCGTGCAGGACATCCCACAGCGACCCGGCGGCACCCGCCCGCGCGTCAGCGGCGCCGAAGACCAGCCGGCTGACCCGGGCTGCCAGCACGGCACCCGCGCACATGGTGCACGGCTCCAGGGTGACCACCAGCGTGCAGCGCTCCAGCCGCCAGCCGCCGAGCGCCCGCGCCGCGGCCCGCAGGGCCAGGATCTCGGCGTGCGCCGTGGGGTCGGCGTCGGCCTCGCGCCGGTTGCGGCCGCGGCCGATCACCGCGCCGTGCGGATCCAGGACGACCGCGCCCACGGGAACGTCGGCGGCCCCGGCTCCCGGCGCAGGTCCGGGTCCGGTACCCGCGCTGGCGGCGGCCGCCTGCTCCAGGGCGAGCCGCATGGCAGGCTCGAACCCCGCCTCGTAGCCAGTCGGCGGCTGTCCGCTCACGAGCCCGACCGTACCCGGCCAGCGGCCGGCAGAGTCAGCAACCGGTCAGTCCAGCGGCAGGTCAGCCCGGCGGCCGGCCGGGAATGCGATCGATCACGCCAGCGATCGATCAGGCCAGGATCGATCAGGTCAGCGCCGCCGCGTCCAGAGCGCGCTCCAGGGCCGGCCCGAAGCCGATGCGCCGGGCCAGGCTGGCCAGTACCTCGTCGGGGAACAGGTCCAGGTCGCCGGACAGGGCACCCAGTTCCATCTCGTCCACGCCCAGGTCAGCGAAGATCGACATGTCCCCGGCCGGCAGCACCTGGTCCAGGTCCTCGTCCTCGGGCACCGGAATGTCCAGGTAGTCCAGCACCTGCTCAGCCAGCGGCCAGTCCACCGAGGCAGTCAGGTCAGACAGGAAGACCGAGATCTGGGACCCGATCACCCGCAGCGCCACGAAGAAGTCGTCGCCAACCGCGGCCAGGCCGATAGTCCCGCCGATGCCCGGCTGCTGGCGCAGGGCCTGCATGAGGCCGTCCAGGCTCTCAGTGAGAGCGGCAGGCAGCAGCTCCACTTCCCACACGTCGTCGTCCCTGTAGACCACGACGGCGAAGTCGCTGCTGGTCAGTTCGGTCATCGTCACCCCACGGCTGGCTTCAGGATGGAATGGTGTCAGATTCTCCTGTCCGGCGCGTCCCGATCTCCGGTCCGGGACTGTGCGCACTAGCTCGCTAGCACACTGTTACCGGCCAGCCGGGGAACGGCCGCACGCATATCCGCGCCGCAGTCCGGGCATATTCGGGGTCATGGGTGTTAGTTTGGCCGCACGGCCCCCGTCGCGCCGGCCACCCGAACACCGATCGCCGTCAACCGGACAGGTCCGGCTGCCGGTGCCGCTCCGATCACGTATGGTGTCACTTTCGGTAAGCAGACATTGGTTCGTAATTTCCCCTGAGCTATGCTGAGCGCATCAGCCGGCACCAGGTTTCCGCCACAACGTCGCAACGGCGAACAGCCAGCGCACCCTAGGAGGTGATCACGATGCTCAAGAAGGTCATCACATGGGCGATCGTCTTGTTTATCGTGTACTACCTGGTCTCTAACCCGCACGGTGCCGCTGGGATTGTGCACAACGCCTTCGACGGCCTGAAGTCGGCGGGCGCTTCCCTGTCCCGGTTCGTCAGCTCCCTCTAGTCATGCGCGCCACGACTGCGCGGGGCCCCGTCGCCGTCAGCAAGTACCTCCTCCCGCGCGAGGTGCAGGTAGCAACGGTCCGTCATCATCCTGCTGTGCTGCTGCCCGTCGGCTCGCAGACCCTGGCCGGGCTGCTGGTCGCGGGCGTCCTGAGCGCGACCGTCGTGCACGGCAACCAGCTGCTGCTGGCGATCTTGTGGATCGCCTGGGCCGTCCTCCTTCTGCGGCTCATCTGGAAGGCCATCAACTGGGCCGTCGATTACTTCGTGATTACCACCGAGCGACTGCTGCTGACAACTGGCCTGCTGACTCGCAAGGTGGCCATGATGCCGCTGTCAAAGGTCACCGACATGAGCTTCCGGCGCACCTTCCCCGGACGGCTTCTCGGATACGGGGAGCTCATCGTCGAATCAGCCGGGCAGAACCAGGCTTTGGACAGAGTGCCGTTTATTCCCTATCCAGAGCAGCTTTATCTACTTGTATGCGGGATGCTCTTCCCGTCGGGCGCGGCAGAGGAAGCCGAGGCCTCCGACGAGCTATAAGCTCCGCTAGTTCTTCCCCTTCCCCGGGGTTCGTGCGGTCAGACGGCCGAGTTCGTGACGTCTGACCGCACGAGCCTGCCGGGCGCGCACCGGCCGGGCTGCTGAGCGGGGGCGCCTGCCGGTCAGCATTCCCCGATCACCAGCGCTGCGACCTGCGACTGTGACCTGCGAGCACTGGCGGGTAGCGAGACTGCGCCCGTGGACCGCGTGGCGGGGTTTCCCTGCGGTGCGGTTGTCCGGCAAGATGTGATTCCTCCGGTTCGCCGGAGCCCGTCCAGGGCGCTGCCCCGTGCCTGTGACCACTCGCACCGCTCCGCCCTGGCCGGGTCCCGCCGGCCAGGTCCGCCGCGATATTGGCGCGGCCGGCCGCTGACAACCGGCCCGGGCACTTCGCACGATTCTCGATCTTGCCGCCGGCTCGCGCCGGCCGCGGCCCGGAATTGCGACAGAACGGGAAGAACGGCCGCCGTCGCGCAAAACAGAAGCGGGGACACCGCGTCGGCGCGCGGGTCCCCGCTCATCCTGGGCGGAGGCTCGGGGATTTGAACCCCGGATGGGCGCGAACCCAAACCGCATTAGCAGTGCGGCGCCATAGACCGGACTAGGCGAAGCCTCCAGATGACCCAACCGGGTCGCGCCTAGGGTACCGGTACGGCAGGAGGGTCGGCAAAGCCGGCGGCCTCATCAGCTCAGCGCGCCTCAGTGACCTCGTAGTCGCCGCGCGCGTACGCGTCGCGCATGGTGGTCTTGGCGAACTTGCCCACGCTGGTCTTGGGCACTTCCTCGATGAACGACCAGCGCTCGGGCAGCTGCCAGCGCGGTACCCGCTCGGCCAGGAACGCCCGCAGCTCGGCCGCCGTCACCTCGCTGCCGCCGGCCCGCACGACCGCGGCCAGCGGCCGCTCGCCCCACTTGTCGTCGGGCACGCCGATGACCGCCGCCTCGCTGACCCCGGGGTGCGCCATGAGCGCGTTCTCCAGTTCCATCGAGGAGATCCACTCCCCGCCCGACTTGATCACGTCCTTGGCCCGGTCGGTCAGCGTCACGTACCCGAGCGGGTCGATCGTGCCGACGTCACCGGTGCGCAGCCAGCCGTCGCGGAACTTGCCGGGGTCGTCGTCCTTGTAATAACTGCCAGTGACCCACGGCCCGCGGACCTCGACCTCGCCGACGGCCTCGCCGTCGTGCGGCAGCACCGCGCCGCCCTCGCCGACGAGCCTGCCCTCGACCAGGCACATCAGCCGGCCCTGGGTGTCCCGGTAGGACCAGGCCTGGTCCTCGGGCACGCCGACGGGCTCGCGGGCCACGCTGCCCAGCGGCGAGGTCTCGGTCATCCCCCAGGCCTGGACGATCCGCACGCCCAGTTCCTTCTCGTAGGCCTCCAGCAGCGCGTGCGGCACGGCGGACCCGCCGCACGGCACCAGGCGCAGTGAGGACAGGTCCCCGCCATGGGCGCGGACGTGCTGCAGCAGGCCGTTCCAGATGGTGGGCACCGCGCCGGCGATCGTCGGCCGCTCGGCCTCGATCAGCTCGGCCAGCGGCGCGGGCTGCAGGAACCGGTCGGGCATCACCAGGTCGGCGCCGGCCAGGACCGCCGCATACGGCAGGCCCCAGGCATTGGCGTGGAACATCGGCACCACCGGCAGTACCCGGTCCCGGTCCGACAGCCCGAATACGTTGCCCATCCCGACGGCCATGGAGTGCAGGTACATCGACCGGTGGCTGTAGACCACGCCCTTGGGGTGGCCGGTGGTGCCGCTGGTGTAGCACATCGCCGCCGCCGTCCGCTCATCCAGCTCGGGCCAGTCGAACTCGACGGGCTGGCCGGCCAGGAGCCCGGCGTAGGAGTGCACCTCGCGGCCCGACCCGGCGAGCTCGGCTGGGGGCGCGAAGCCCGTTTCGGATGTGTCTGGCGCGCTGACGATGATGTGCCGGATCGATGGCGCGTGCGGCAGCACGGCCGCCAGCAGGGGGACCAGCGTGGCGTCAGCGATCACGACCTCATCGCCGGCGTGCTCGGCGATGTAGCCGATAGTCTCCGGGTCCAGCCGCAGGTTGAGCGTGTGCAGCACGGCCCCCATCGAGGGGATCCCGAGGTAGGCCTCCAGGTGCTCGGCGTTGTTCCACATCAGGGTGGCGACGCGCTGGTCGGAGTCGACCCCGAGGCTGCGCAGGGCGCCCGCCAGGGCGGCCGTCCGGGCGCCGATCTCCCGGTAGGTCCGGCGCCGGACGCCACCGGGCACGGCGGTGATGACCTCGCGGTCGCTGTAGGCCGTCGCCCCGTACCGCATGATCGAGGTGATCGTGAGCGGAGCGTCCATCATCGTCGCGCGCATGAGCATCCTCCCGGCACACGGCTCGCCAGCGGCCGGGCCTGACTGGCGGCGCGGAAACCCGACCATTGATGTGAATAGTGCCACGCCAGTGTGGCGGAAAACGACCCCCCGGCGAGCATGCCCGGCGTAACCGCCTCCCGGCGGCCGCGGCAGCGCCGGGCCGGGCGGGCGGCGCGGCTCAGTCGGCCAGCAGTTCCGCGTCGATGCGCAGCTTGGCCACCGCCCGGGAGACGGTGCTCTTCACGGTGCCGAGGCTGACCCCGAGCCGCTCGGCCACCTCGGCCTCGGTCATGTCCTCGTAGTAGCGCAGCATGACCGCGGTGCGCATCCGCTGCGGCAGCCGGTCGATCGCCCGCCGCAGAGTCTCCTGGAGGTCACTGTCGCCCGCGTGATCGGCGACGGCGCGGTCGGGCAGCTCGTCGGTGGGGAACTCCTGCACCCGGCGGCGGCGCCACCAGGAGATGTGGGTGTTCACCATGGCCCGGCGCACGTAGCCGTCCAGGGCCCCGCGGTCCTCGATCCGGTCCCAGGCCAGGTAGGTCTTGGCCAGCGCCGCCTGGAGCAGGTCCTCGGCGTCAGCCAGGTTGCCGGTCAGCAGGTAGGCAGTACGCAGCAGGGCGCGGCCGCGCGAGGTGACGTAGTCGCGGAACTCCGGGTCGTCGGGCGCAGCCGGCGCGCCCGGCCGTGGCTGGGCGCCGAGGGCCGGGTCACCGGGGCTGCCGAGATCCCCGCCCGCTAGGTCACCACCCCCCAGGCCGGTCTCCCGCTCGCCGCTGCCCGGGTCGCCGGGGCCGGGTGGGTCATCATGGCGCGCGCGAGCCGCCGGCACCGCACGCGGCGGCACCGCGTGTGACGGCACGGCACGCGGCGGCCCGTCGCGACGTGCCTGCGCGGCACGCGGAAAGCCACCGCCAGCGCTCGCGTATGCCTGTCCAGCCAAGTGATCGCCCCCGACGCTCACAATCCAACGGTACTAAGCACGCAGCACGCACGGTTAACTACCCCGTGTAACGGGAGAGTCTCGGCGGGCCGAATAACCGCAGACTGGCGCCTTCCGGGCAAGCCGGGCACCGGGTAACTCCAGTCCCCCCGGTTAGCCCGCGCCGCCTTGACGGATAGCGGGATATGTGTGACTGTCGGCCGGCAAGAAGTGACGAACCCCTTGACGGCCAGCGGTGTAACTTCGCATTGTCAGAGGCTGGGTCATATCGCCCAGGGGAGGGCAGATGCTGAGGGCTCGCGGGGATCGCTGGTGCTGCGACCGCTGCGCGGGTGCCGCCGGCGGCACCGCCGACGCTGCGCGCGTGGCGCGCCGGCGGCTGCTCAAGGATGCCGTTTTCCGGCCCCAGGCCGGCTTACTTCCCGAGCCGGGCGGCTGGCTCGGCCGCGGCGAGACCCGGCACCGCGACCCCGCTGGCTATCCGGCCTTCGGACCCGAAGCCAGCCCGCCCGCCGCGGGACCCCTGGCCGGGCAGGCCGATTTTCCCGACGCGTCCCGGCTGCCCCGCGCCGTGAGCGGCACGGTCCTGGATGTCAGCCCGCACGTGCTGGTGCTGGGCGAGCCGGGCGGGCGGCCTGGGTCCGAGCAGCGCTTCACCCTCACCGGCGACGCGACGACCTGGCGCGGCGCGGCCACGGAGCCAACCGCCTTGCGGCACGGAGACCGCGCGGTCGTGCGGCTGGACCCCTCGCGGCGCGGGGTAGCGGACCGCATCTGGGCCAACATCGGCCGGGTGACGGGCACGATCATCGAGCACACCAGCGACTTCATGATCGTCGACGAGGGCGTCACCCGCAGCCGCCAGGTCGTGGTCATCCCGCCCAGGGCGGCCGGCCGCATCCAGGTCAGGTTCCCCACGCTGCAGCCGGGCTACCTGATCGACGTGATCGGGCTGCGCGGCCCCGACGCCCTGGAGGGACTGATCCCGGCGACATCCCAGCCCGCCTACCCCGCTGACCGGCTGCCGGAGCCGCCGCTGGTGAGCGGGCATGTCCCTGACGCCATCAGCGGGTCAGCCACCTGGCACGAGCCGGACGGCGAGCCGCCGGGCGTGCTCGGCGTCGCCTACCCCGCGCTGGACCCGGAGACCGGGTGCGCCGAGGAGCAGCCGCCGGGCCGGGCGCGCAGCTACGGCCGGATGCCCTACCTGGCCATCGGCAGCTCGCTGCTGGTGCGCAACGACTGCAACGGCGCGGCCTGCGTGCTGCCCGTCACCGGCTGCGCGGCGGTCGCCCGGCTGTTCAACGACCGGTGCGTCACCTGCGGCACCTCCCCGCGCGGCCGGGTCGCCGACCTGACGGAGGCCAGCTTCGTCGCGCTCGGCGGGGAACTCGACAAGGGCTGCATCAACGCGACCATCACGATCGGCCGCTGAGCATGCACATCATCACGATGCTGCGCACCGTGCAGATCCCGCTGCTGTCGGCGATGCTGCTGGGCGGCTGCGTGACCAAGTTCATCCGCGCCCTGCGTCTGGGGTCGCTGGATGTCGGCCTCGGGCCCACGGCCCTGTTCCCGGTGCGGATGCGCCGGCCCGTCGGGCTGGCCATGTCCGCCCTGGAGCTCGGGCTCGGCCTCGGGCTCATCGCCACCGCCGGGCCCATCGGCCCGGGTGCCCCGGCCACCTGTGTCCGGCTGGGCACCGCGCTGCTGTTCCTGGTCGCCGTCTCGGCGCTGCTGGAACTGCGCGCGACCCGGCCCGATGTCGGCTGCGGCTGCTTCGGCGACTTCAGCCACACCCCCGTCGGCTGGCGCACCCTGACCAGGTCAGGCCTGCTCGCAGTGGCCGCCCTGATCACCATCTCGCTGCCCCCGGTGCAGCAGCCGCACTCCGAGGGGGCCGCCGCGCTGCTGCTGGGCATGCTCGCCGCCGAGCTGGCCCTGATCGCCGGCCTGTCCCCCGAGCTGGGCGAGGCCCTCGTCCGGCTGGGCTACTCCGAGCCCTGCGAGCTGCGCATCGTGCCGACCGAACGCACCCTCATCGCGCTGCGCCGCAGTAAGCAGTGGCGGCGCCATGCCGGGCTGCTCACCGCCGACCTGCCCGCAGACGTGTGGCGCGAGCTGTGCTGGCGGTACCTGGTGTTCCCGGCCCGTTACGGTGACCGGGACGCGGAGATCGTGTTCGCGGTGTTCCTGCGCCAGCGCCGGCCGCTCATTCATGCCGCGATCGTCGACGCGGCTACCGGCACGTCCCTGCCGTGGGCGACGGCGCCGTCTCGCGCGCACTGGCCAGGGCGGCGCGGCCAGGCCGCCCGGACCGCCTGGGCGGCCGCGCCGGGCCCGGCCGCCACGGACGGCAGCCCGGCCGGCCGCGCTCACCCGGCCGACCACCCTCATCCCGCTGGCCATGCTCACCCGGCTGGGCCGGCGCACCCGGCCGCGGCGCCGGGCCCAGGCCAGGGCGACCCGAACCGCCGGTCTGCCACTATCTACTGATCTCTAGATCCTGTACTAGAGAGCCCGATAATTTGCCAGAGGGCCGCCACCGGTGCGGCCAACCGCGCGGGG
>DASUBV010000056.1:0-31974 GCA_035763085.1 Streptosporangiaceae bacterium
GTCATCGGCCGTGCGCTGGCCGACATAGGCGGCCCAGTCTCGCTTGGCCCACTGGGACCAGCGTTCCGCGGTGCTGATGCTGATACCGGTCAGGTCAGCGAGGACCGCGGCGGGAAGTTCGGCGGCCAGCGCGAGGCGGGCCGAGTTGCGCGCGGCATGCGCGTCGATGCCATAGCGGTGGAGACGGACCCCGAAGAGGACGTCCACGGCCGGGCGGGCTGGGCTCTGGCCGGGGAAGAGCCATAGCTAAGCCGCGATAAGCACCTCATCCGGAGGGACGAACGGGAGACGGACTCCTGTTCGCCCCTCCTACCTGCGGCTACTACGCCGCCCAGCGAGGCGTACCGGATGTTGCATCTGATGCAATACGCTCAGTTTCAGCTGCAGCCGCTGGTGGAGCCGCAGCCCTCGCAGACGTAGCAGCTACCCGCCGGGCGCATCTTCGTCCCGCAGGTCAGGCACAGCGGCGCGTCCGCCGTCCGGCCCTGCTGGGACTCGATCAGCTCGGTGGAGCTGCGCGGCTGCGGGAGCGACTCGGCGCTCGGCCGGGCCGACACCCATTCCGTGCCCTTGGCCTGGGACGCCGGAACATTCTCGACCGGCGCCGACTGCGCCAGTTCTTCTGGGTCGATATCCTCGGCCGCCGATGACGCGGGATCCTCACCGGCCAGCTGCGCGGTGCGCTCGGCCGTCGTCAGGATGCCCAGCTCGGACCGCTCGTCGTAGCTGAGGTGATCCATCGCCAGCCGCCGGAAGATGTAGTCCATCACCGAGCTGGCCATCCGGATGTCGGCGTCATCAGTGATGCCGGCGGGCTCGAAGCGCATGTTGGTGAATTTGGCGACATAGGACTCCAGCGGGATGCCGTACTGCAGGCCCACCGAGATGGCGATGGAGAAGGCGTCCATCACGCCGGCCAGCGTTGAGCCCTGCTTGCCGAGCTTGAGGAACACCTCGCCGACGCCGTCGTCGGGGTAGCTGGAGGCCGTCATGTAGCCCTCCGCGCCCGCGACCGAGAACCGGGTCACGGTCGCCGCCCGCTTGCGCGGCAGCCGCCGCCGGACGGGCCGAACCTCGTGCGCCTGCGGAGCGGCCGGAATCTCGGCGGCAGGCGCCGGAGCCTCAGCCTCGGCCGGCTTCTTCTTGGCCACCGAGAGCGGCTGGCCGACCTTGCAGTTGTCCCGGTAGATCGCCAGCGCCTTCAGGCCGAGCTTCCAGCCCTCGAAGTAGATCTTCTCGATGTCCTCGATGGTCGCCGACTCGGGCAGGTTCACGGTCTTGGAGATGGCACCGCTGAGCGCGGGCTGGACGGCCGCCATCATCCGCACGTGGCCCATCGGGCTGATCGCCCGCTCCCCCATCGCGCAGTCGAACACCTCGTAGTGCTCCGGCCGAAGGCCAGGAGCGTCCACGATGTGGCCGTGCTCGGCGATGTACTCGATGATCGCCTCGGCCTGCTCCGGCTGGTAGCCGAGGTTCTTCAGGGCGCGGGGCACGGTCTGGTTGACAATCTGCATGGACCCGCCGCCGACCAGCTTCTTGAACTTCACCAGGGCCAGGTCCGGCTCGATGCCCGTGGTGTCACAGTCCATCATCAGGCCGATGGTGTTGTGGCTCACCATGCCGTTCGCAACGTAGGTCACGTTCTCCGGCACCGACAGGTCATAGGTGGGCTGGACGCCGCCGTCCTCGTTGATCGCCACCCGCTCGAACAGGTAGCCCAGCGCGCGACCGAGCCGGTCGTCGAGAGTTTCCTCGAACAGCCGCCGGGCGAGCATGCGCGGCACGCCGCCTGCCTTGCGGACTGACTGGAGCACAGTGGCCCGGGAGGAGTGACCAGCAGGCGCTAGCTCGTTCCAGATGTTCCTGGGCAGGACGACGTAGTCCTTCTTGGCCGACACGTCCGGCTCCAGGAAGGCCATGAGCCGGGACTTGCGCTCCCCGATGAATCCGATGACCTCATCGAAGTTCAGCGCATGGTCGACATTGCGCAGCCGGACCTGGAAGATGGCTCCGCCCCAGCCGCTAGTCGTCTCCCGCGTGGTGGTCGCCAGCCCGAGGGCCAGCAGCGCCGTCCGGATCTCGCCCGCGAACGAGGCGTGCGCGGTCGACACGCTCGGGACTCCGTCCAGGACTGTCCCGTCGGCCTCGAACAGGCCGCGCAGGAACGCTCCGTAGACGCCGGGATCGTTCGCCTCGAGGACAGCCGACGGGATCCGCGGCACCCAGCCCTTACCCTGGTGCCCGGCCTCGGGCAGGTCCTTGGCGAATCCTGCGCTCTGCCACCAGCGCGCCAGGCGGACGGACTGGAGCGTGACCTCGAGGTAACCCTGCTGCGGCGTGATGACCGGCGTCAGGTGGAACAGTTCCTTGGATAGCACGGTCAGGCGCTCGGCGACATCCAGGTCTGCCTCGGTCACGCACAGCCGGATGCCCTTGGCGTGCAGGCTGCCGTCGCCCATGAAGTACCCGACGAGCTCAGCTAGCTCGGGCGTCATGGCGTCGGGAACCGACAGGTGCCGGTCACCGGTGTAATACGCCTGATCCAGCACGGGCAGCGGCACCCGGCGCGGCTCGCCGATCAGCGTGCTCAGCTGCAGCGGCAGGAGGTCACCCGCGGCCACGTCAGCCAGCCGCTTCCACTCCCACGCTCCGGTGCTCTCGTTCACGACCTTGACCCGGTGCGTCAGCGTGCCCTGGATCTGGTAGCCGCCCGCCGTCCGGATCCGCCTCGTGGGCTCCTCGCCGTTGACGAAGAACCTCGTCGCACGACGCGGGCCTTCATCGGTAGACACCGCCAGGTCGAGGTCCTGCCAGCGGTCACCGTAGATATCGCCGAGCTCGGTGAGCCGGACCAGGCCACGGTCGGTCGTGACCATCGTGTCGCCAGTCAGGCACCCGGTCGGTGCCAGCAGGCTGGCCTGGGCGTTCCGGTATCCGTTGGACTCGCCCAGCTTGAGGCACTCGCGCCAGGTCTTGCTGGCCAGGGCCAGGATCTCCTTGTCCATCCCGCCCAGGGTCTTGATCTGCGTGCTGGCGTCGGCGTGCTTGGCCATGACCCGCTTGTGCGCCGTCGCGTTGCGCGCGTAGCCGTCGTACGGCCCGACAACCGCGGCCAGCTCAGCCGAGCGCCGGTAGGCCGTGCCGGTCATCAGCGAGGTGATCGCCGCCGCGATCGCGCGGCCACCCTCGGAGTCGTAGGCATGCCCAGTGGCCATCAGCAGGGCACCGAGGTTGGCGTAGCCGATGCCGAGCTGCCGGTAGGCCCGCGTCGTCTCGGCGATCTTCTCGGTCGGGAAGTCAGCGAAGCTGATGGAGATGTCCATCGCCGTGATCACCAGCTCGCAGACGTCCCGGAAGCGCTGGACATCAAAGCTGTCGTCCTCGCGCAGGAACTTGAGCAGGTTGATGCTGGCCAGGTTGCAGGAGGAGTTATCCAGGTGGACGTACTCGGAGCAGTTAGCGACAACCGTCCCGCCGACGACGTAGGAGTGGTTGCGCGGCTCGGTCAGGTTGTACGTGGTCTCGAAGCCGCGCGACTGCCGCGAGACCAGGGTGACCGTCTCATCGGTGCTGTAATACCGGGTTGAGGCGATGACCTTCAGCAGCTTGCGCTCCTTGGCCTCCAGGCTGAAGCCGATCATGGCGCCGAACTCCCGCAGGGACCGGCCCGCGATCCGCAGGTCGAAGCTGGGTCCGTCCGAGCCGTAGGTCGTCTCGGAACCGTCCTTGCGGGTGTAGCTGAAGGAGTCGTCCTTCTGGCCCGTCTGGTAAATCCGGCTGGCGATGCCGAGCGAGTTCAGCAGTTCCTGAACGCCGAGCAGCAGTTCCTCCGAGCGGCTGCCCAGCCCGACGTATCGGGTCCCGTTGTCCGAGCTGACCACGCAGCCGTCGGCGTCGAACAGGCCCTGGAGGAAGCCTCGCAGCGCGTCCTCCGGCGCCTCGAAGATCGCATCCGGAACGTGCTTGGCCGGCGCGCGGCCGGATGAGACGCCCAGTTCCCGGACGAAGGCGATGAACGCATCCCGGGTGACCCGGAGCTGCTGAGTCCCGTTTGCCTGGATGCTCGGCTTCGCGTCGAAGCCGGTGATGGCGGCCATCAGCGCGCGGTGCCGGGGCATGACCTCAGCCTGGTCGTCCTCGCTGCCG
The DNA here is from genome assembly GCA_035763085.1 of Streptosporangiaceae bacterium. Lineage (GTDB taxonomy): Bacteria > Actinomycetota > Actinomycetes > Streptosporangiales > Streptosporangiaceae > DASUBV01. The sequence goes on from DASUBV010000056.1 coordinate 4,150, forward strand.
TAAACGGTGACCGCGTTCTGGTCGGTCACGCAGCCGTCACCGACGAGCCAGCCGAGGTAATGCCCGAAGTCCTCGTCCCACTTGACCGGCAGCTCGAGCGGCTTGCGCGAGCGCCCTGCCCGCGCCGCGGCCAGGGCACCCGCCGGAATGCGGGGGTCAGCGGCCGACCGGGCCGCGAACTGAAGCGAGCGGACGACACGGTCCTCGGGACTCAGGTCCGCAGCGTGCACCCAGCCCTGGTTGGCGGTCCACACGCGGTGGCCCGGTGTACAGCGCAGCCGCGAGCCGTCCGAGAACCGCAGCTCGATGATCTCGTTCGTCCCGGTCACCATGTACCGGGTGGGGCTGGTGGCCACCAGCTGCTCGGCTGCGGCAGTCTCGGAGGTGACGTCATTGGTATAGACGGCGAACGTCTCTCCATTGGCGGCGCGGACAACCAGGTCGCCGATCCGGATGAGCCCCTTGTCCGTCACCACGCGCTGGTCAGCCGGGAAGCACGGGTTGCTCGCGGTGATGCGCCCGGTCTCCGGGCAGGTGTGCCAGTCGTTGATGGTGCCGTCGTACTGGATGCCGGGGTCGGCGCACTCCCAGGCCGCCTTGGCCATCTTCTTGAACAGCGCCTTGGCGTCCACCCGGCTCACCGGCTCGCCGGTCGTGCGGGCGTTGAGATCGAAACCGGTGCCCTGCTCGACGGCCCGCATGAACTCATCGGAGACTCGTACCGAGTTGTTGGCGTTCTGGTACTGGACGCTGACGATGTCCTTGCCGCCCAGGTCCATGTCGAACCCGGCGTCGCGCAGGACCCGCACCTTTTCTTCCTCGCGCGCCTTGGTCTCGATGAACTCCTCCACGTCGGGGTGATCGACGTCGAGGACGACCATCTTGGCTGCCCGCCGGGTGGCGCCCCCGGACTTGATGGTGCCGGCCGAGGCGTCTGCCCCGCGCATGAACGAGACAGGCCCACTCGCCGTGCCGCCCGAGGTCAGCAGCTCCTTGCTCGACCGGATCCGGGACAGGTTCACGCCCGCGCCGGATCCGCCCTTGAAGATCAGGCCTTCCTCGCGGTACCAGTCGAGGATCGCGTCCATCGTGTCGTCTACGGCCAGGATGAAGCAGTTGTGGACCCGCAGGCTGCCCGACAGGTACTCGCCGCTCTCGGTCTGGATGTCGTAGACCTCCATATCGCCGAGCTGCTCCACCCTGGTGACCTGCACCAGATGCCGGTCAGTCCCGCCGACCTCCGGGTCGACGTGCAGCAGGTGGTCGCCGGGCCGGATGAAGCCGGCCACGGTGAACTCGCCGGTCTGCAGGTCGGTGGCCCGCCACACGAGGTGGTCGGCGGTGGCATCGACCGACTCGCCGCCGTCAGTGTGCAGCCGCAGGACCTCCTTGACGCCGTTCGCCTTGGTGGCCACGATCCGCGTCGTGCCGTTCGCGTCATGCACCTTGGTGCCGACAGCGTTGCGGGCGACCAGCTGCCCGATCGGCACCAGGCCCTCCGGCGTGCTGACCGGGGCGTCGTAGGGCTGGCAGGCGGAGACCTGCTGCGGCGAGGCCGTGCCGACGTTGAACCAGACCGGCGAGTTGAAGCTGAAGACCTGGTGAATCAGGGCGTGCGTGAGCTCATGCTCGAAGATCTCAGCGTCCGCGGGGGTGGCGAAGTACCCGTGCTCGCGCCCGGCCCGGGTGTAGGTGCCCACGACCCGGTCAACCAGCTGCTTGAGGCTCCACTCACGCTGCGGGGTACCGACCGCGCCGCGGAAGTACTTGGTGGTCACGATATTGGCCGCGTTGACCGACCAGAACTCGGGGAACTCGACGCCGTGCTGCTCGAAATTGACCGTGCCATCCCGCCAGTTGGTCATGACGACATCGCGGCGCTCCCAGGAGACCTCGTCGTAGGGATGCACGCCTTCACGGGTGTAGATGCGGCGCATGGTCAGGCCCTTCTTGGCGCCCTTGCCAGCGCGCGCCTGCGACCCGCTTGCCGTCTCGGTCATCTTGCCCCCTTCGGGATCCGCATGGATCCCATCACGGACCTGATCAGGCCCTGTCCCGATGTTTTCCGAACTGCGCCCGGCTCAGCGGGCTGGCAGGTGATGCTCGTCGGATGCCGGCCGATCCTGGCTGGCCGCCCCGGCGGCGCCCGCTGGCCGGCCGGCCTGCGCGGGCCCGTGGTCAGCCGATCTGCCGGCGGCTCCGCGAGCCAGTAGCTGGTCATCCTCCGGCCGCCATTCGCCCAGGTGCTCCGACCGCAGGGCAGCTATCTCGTTCTCGAAGTCCGCCAGCGACTGGAAGCTGCGGTAGACCGAGGCGAACCTGAGGTAGGCGACCTCGTCAAGCTCGCGCAGCGGTCCCAGGATGGCCAGGCCGACCTCGTGCGAGGGGATCTCGCCGCTGCCGCGGCTGCGGATGGTGTCCTCGACCTGCTGGGCGAGGATCGCCAGCTGGTCCTCGGTCACGGGACGGCCCTGGCAGGCCCGCCGCACGCCGTTCACGATCTTGTCCCGGTTGAACGGCTCGGTGACCCCGCTGCGCTTGCAGACGGTGAGGATCACTGACTCCTGGGTGGTAAACCGGCGCCCGCAAGCCGGGCATGACCGCCGCCGGCGGATGGCGACGCCGTCCTCGGCAGCACGGCTGTCGATCACCCTGCTATCCGGATGCCTGCAATACGGGCAGTACATGCGATCACCCCCTCAGCAACTGCGGGACAAATGCGATGAAACACAACCTAGAGGAGAACTACAGCGATGTAACTACTAGATATTGTGGTCCAGGCCGCCCGCTGGCGCAAGTAGTTGTCGCTAGCCGGGGAAGCAGCAAGTCGCCGGGCGGCGCCGGCAGCGTGCCCCGGACGGGCTTCCCGGCCACCGCCGGCGTGTCGCCGGAGGCCTCGCGCGGCACGCATGGCACATACCGCGCCCGTCCCGGGCACCCGGTCAGCCGCCCGGCACCCATAGCGTCTCGCCCGGGTAGACGGTGCTTCCGCTCAGCGAGTTGGCTTCCTCGATCTGCGGGATGACCACGCGCGGATCAGCCGACGGAGCAGCCGTCGCAGCAATGGACCACAGCGTCTGGCCGGGCTGGACCACGACCTGCCGCATGCCCTGGTAGCCGGCGCCGGCCGGGCCATGACTCGAGGCCAGCGCGCCGCTGGCCAGCGCCAGCGAGAGCAGGCAGGCCACCGCCGCCGCGGCCGCGATGGCCAGGCCGCCGACCACCACGCGGCCCCGCCGCGTGAGCCGGACCGGGCCGGGCGCCGGCGGCCGGGCGCGAACGGGGCGAGAGGCGCAGCGGCCATCTGCCCCGACCCTTTGGCGCTCCGGCACCACCTGCAGGCGCGGCGGCGCAGGCTCGCCGGTCTCGGCTACATCCAGGACCGCCATCGCGGTCGTCATCGCTAGCGTCATCGCTGACCTCCCGTCAGCCACTGACCATTCATCAAGCCGGATACCTGCGGGCTCCGTACCTGCCAGTCGCCCCGTCGCCGGTCCCCCACGTCGCCCCCCTGCCGCGTCCGCACCGGACTGCGATCGAATTCTCGTTCGATAGTATCTCTGTTCTATCAAATCTTCTTTCGATCGAACGAAGATACGGTACAGTCCTACTGCAGGGGTCCGACACTTTCACGCCGGTCGAACAGATGTTTGAGATCCGCGACCGCAGCCGCTAGCGTCGGCATGGATGACTACCAGCGAGCCCGGAGGCCGATGATGAGCGACGTGACCGAAGACAGCGGGACACGGAGGGCAGCGGCCGCCGACGGCACGACGGCGGGAACTGACACCCGCCCGGCGGCGCCGGCCACCCGGCAGCGCGGCCGTCCCGGCCGCAAGCCGCGGGGCAGCGTCCCCGCGATTGTGGCCGACATCCCGGACAAGCCTGACCCTGACCATGTGCTGACCTGGCGGCAGCGCAAGGTCCTGCAGGTCATCCGCGACTCAGTGCAGCGCCGGGGATACCCGCCCTCGATGCGGGAGATCGGCGAGGCGGTGGGCCTGACCAGTACCTCCAGCGTCTCCTACCAGCTGTCCACCTTGCAGAACAAGGGCTACCTGCGCCGTGACGCGGGCCGGCCACGCACTGTTGAGGTGCGGCTGCCCGGCCATCCGGCGGTCCGGCCGGAGCCGGATATCGAGGCCGACGCCCCGATGGACATCACCTCGCAGGAGGCCGCCTACGTGCCGCTGGTGGGCCAGATCGCTGCCGGTGGCCCGATCCTGGCCGAACAGGCGATCGAGGACATCTTCCCGCTGCCCCGGCAGATCGTCGGCGAGGGCACCCTCTTCCTGCTCAAGGTCGTCGGTGATTCCATGATCAACGCGGCCATTGCCGACAAGGACTGGGTCGTCGTCCGCCAGCAGCCGGTGGCCGAGAACGGTGACATCGTGGCGGCGATGATCGACGGCGAGGCCACGGTCAAGACCTTCAAGCGCTCCAGCGACCACATCTGGCTGATGCCGCACAACCCGGCGTACACGCCGATTCCCGGCGACGAGGCCGAGATCCTGGGCAAGGTCGTCGCGGTCCTGCGCCGGGTCTGAGCCAGCACCGGCTGCGCCAGCCGGGCGCCGAGCCGGCCGGCCTGGTCAGCGACCGGCCGCCGGGCGGACAGCCGCACGCGCCCGGCCGGGCGGGCCTCAGGCTCTGGCCGCCGGGCGGCTAGGCCTCAGGCCCCGGCAGCCTGGCCGCCGGGCCTCAGGACTGAGCAGCCGCGCGGCACCGCGCTAGCCATTCGAGGGCCAGGGCACGGAATCGCTCCGGCTGCTCGAAGGGCAGGTAGTGCCCGACATCGTGGAACAGGACATAATCCGCGGCGCTGTTCCTGGACGCCAGCTCGAACTGGTCCCGGAACCCGGCGATCCGGTCCCGCCGGCCGGCCGCGACAGTCGCCGTCACGCTCAGCCCCGACAGCTCTTTCTCGGCGGCCAGCTGGTAGCCAGTCGCCCGCAGCTCGCGCAGGTAGGGCTCATCTGACGGGCCGTTCTCCGTCAGCCCGGCCGCCAGCCGGTCCCCCACCGCCCGGGTCTGGCAGCCGATGGCCTGCATCAGGTGCTCGTGGTGCTGCACGGGCACGGCATCCAGCCAGCCAGGCTCGGCGGCAGGCTGCGGCACTACCCCGGACAAGTCGCGCTCGGCCGGCAGGATCCGCACGCCCGAGCAGACCATCAGGAGGCCTGCGACCCGGTCTGGGTGGCGGCGGGCCAGCTCGGCAGCGATATAGCCGCCGTACGAGCAGCCCGCCAGCGCGACTCGCTCGCCCCCGGCCAGGTCCGCGATTCGGGCCGCGACGGCGCTGGCCACCGCGTCAGAATTCGCCTGCACCGCGGGCGACTGACCGGTTCCGGGAAGGTCCAGGTAGATCCGGCGCCAGCCGGACTCGGCCAGCGCCGGCTCGCAGACGGCCGCCATCACGGCGCCGCTGAGCCCGAACCAGGGCAGCAGAACCAGCGCCGGGCCAGCGCCGAAGATCCGGGATGACACCGTCATGGCCGTAGTCAAGCACGGCGCCCGCCCGGTTCAGTCCGATTTCGCCGTGGGCGTGCTGGCCAGCCCCCGGCCAGCACGCCCGCGGCTGGCGGCCTCAGGCCGGCCGGATATTGGCGTTGAGGTGGAAGATGTTCTCCGGGTCGTACTGAGCCTTGATTCCCGCTAGCCGCTGGTACTTGACCGGCCCGTAGCTGCCGCGGACCCGGTCCTGGGAGTGGTCAGCGGTGCCGTTGACATACCCGTCCCCGCCGGCGATCGCGTACGGGCGCAGCGCATCCCAGAAGCCGCGGACCCAGGTCCGCTCGCCGGCCAGCGCGCCGGCATCAGGCGCGACGCCGATGAGGAAGGCCGCGTACCGCGGCGAGCGCCCCCCGCTGAAGGCCGTGTCGGTGTCGCCGGCCTGCGTGTAGGCCCCGTCAAGCCGGTACAGCAGCAGCGCCGACATCGGTGAGGTCTTGGCCGCGACGCGCTCGGTCACCAGCTGGATGATGTCGTCGGTCAGGTCCTCAATGTAGGCGCCCTTGTCGTAGGCGAACACTCCCCAGGCGTTGGCCTCATCGAGCAGCTGCTGCACTGCCACGTACGGCATCGGCGTGACCAGGTCGAACAGCGGCGGGAGAGTCCGGCGGATCTGCTCGGCCAGCTCGGCGTGCCCGCGGGCCGCCCCGAAGCCGGTCAGCAGCAGGACATACCCGGGCTGGAAGTGATGCTCCTGCGGCACGAAGGGCGCCGGGGGCGCGTTGACCGCCCCGATGATGGCGCTGACGTCGTCCGGCAGGGATCCGACGATCTCGGCGGCCAGCCGCAGGGCCTGCGGGCCCTGGTCGATGGGCCAGAAGAACAGCCCGAACTGCACAGTCGGATCGACCTGATGCAGCTGGAACTCGAAGTTGGTGACGACCCCGAAGTTGCCGCCGCCGCCGCGGATGCCCCAGAACAGGTCCGGGTTCTCGGTGGCCGAGGCCCGCTGGGTCCGGCCGTCGGCGGTCACGACCTCGGCGGACAGCAGATTGTCGATGCTGAGGCCGTGCTGGCGGGTCAGCCAGCCCATGCCGCCGCCCAGCGTCAGCCCGCCCACGCCGGTGTGGCTGATCAGCCCGGCTGGCATGGCCAGTCCGTGGGCCTGGCTGGCCGCGTCCACGTCGGCCAGCAGGGCGCCGCCGCCTACCTGCGCCCGCCGCGCCTGCGGGTCGACCCGGACGTCGTTCATCATGCTCAGGTCGATCATCATGCCGTCATTGCAGGCAGCGAGGCCCGATGCGTCATGGGCGCCGCCGCGCACCGCGACCTCGAGATCGTGTTCACGGGCGAAGCCGATGGCCGTCGCGACATCGGCAGCGGAGGCGCACCGGGCGATGACCGCGGGGCGCCGGTCAATATCGGCATTCCAGACCCGACGCCGGTCATCGAAGTCCGCGTCGCCGGGCACGACGACCGGCCCCTCCATCCCCGTGCGAAGCCCCCCGATTCCGCCGATGACCGTGTGCGTCATGGTCGTTCCCCCCTCATGATCATCATGGTGACACTCGATGCCACTGGGTGACCCCTCGCGGGACGGAACGCCGGGCGCGCCGCCTCCGGCCACCAGTCATGGCCTGCCGCCTCAGGCTCTCCCGGCTGTGCCTCCCCCCGGCTGGACCGCGATGCGCGATCCCGGATGCGCGGCCTCTGCTCGCGGGCCTGAACGCGCTGCCGGGACCGCTGGCATGGCCCGCGGTCCCGGCGGTGCCTGCGCCCCCTGCAGGCACTTTCTACCCAAGACCACCACCGCGGCCAGGTGGTGCGCAGATCGTGGAGGGGACGTGGAGATTGAGTGGCGCTGCCGCGCATACCGGATAAACGCCGCAAACGGGGATCGGAGGAAACCGCGCTCGCCCCGCCACAGCCCCACCCACACCGTCCCATCGGGAACGGGACCGGGAACGGCCGGAAACCGCCCGCACGTCAGAGCCCGCCGGCAGCCCCCGCAGCGGGCTCTGCGGCAGGGCCGGGCTAGCCCGCGGGCCCCGTTAGTCCCCCGAGACGATGTTGACCAGCCTGGGCGGCCGGACGATCACGGTCCGGGCCCCGCGGCCCGCCAGCGCCCGCTGCGCTCCGGCGCAGGCCAGGGCCCGCTCGCGCAGGTCGTCCTCGCCGATGCCCGCGGGCACCTCCAGGCGATCGCGCACCTTGCCGTCCACCTGCACCACGCAGGTCACGGTCTCCTCGACCAGCAGGCTGGCATCGGCCTGCGGCCAGCCGGCCAGCGCCACCGAGGGCTCGTGCCCCAGGATCTCCCAGCACTCCTCGGCCGTGTAGGGCGCGAACAGCGACAGCAGGACGGCCAGCGTGTCGGCCGCCTCGCGGACGGCCGGATCCCCGGCGCCGGGACCTGAGTCGATGGCCCGGCGGGCCGCGCCGACCAGTTCCATCAGCCGGGCCACCGCGACGTTCAGCCGGGTGTTCTCGATCAGCCGGGTGACCTCGTCGATGGTCTTGTGGGTGACCTTGCGCAGCTCGGCATCACCGGCCGCCAGGTCGCCCGTGGCGCTGCCCGCGGCTGCCACGTCGGCGGCGACCCGGATCACCCGGCCCAGGAACCTGACCGACGCCTCGGGCCGCATGTCGGCCCAGTCGATGTCATCCTCCGGCGGGCTGGCGAAGATCATCGTCAGCCGGATGGCATCCACCCCGTGCGCGGCCAGCTGGGCGCCCAGGTCCACGCCGTTGCCCAGCGACTTGGACATGGCCTTGCCGTGGTTGATGACCTGGCCCTGGTTCATCTGACTGGCGAACGGCTCGACGAAGTCCAGCATCTTCATGTCGTACAGGACCTTGGTGAAGAACCGGCTGTACAGCAGGTGCAGGATGGCATGCTCGACGCCGCCCACGTACAGGTTGACCGGGCTCCACCGGCGGACCGCCGCCACGTCGAACGGCCCGGCCTCGAACCCCGGCGAGCAGTACCGCAGGAAGTACCAGGACGAGTCGACGAAGGTGTCCATGGTGTCGGTGTCGCGCCTGGCTGGCCCGCCGCACTTGGGGCACTCGGTGTTCACCCAGTCGGTGGCCGCCGCCAGTGGCGAGACGCCCTTGGGCGCCAGGTCCTGGCCGCGCAGGTCCGGCAGCCGCACCGGCAGTTGGTCATCGGGGACCGCGACCTCGCCGCAGCCATCGCAGTACACCACCGGGATGGGGGCGCCCCAGAACCGTTGCCGGGAGACCAGCCAGTCGCGCAGCCGGTAGTTGACCGCGGCCCGGCCCAGGCCGCGCTCGGCCAGGATCTCAGTGATCCTCTCGATCGCGGCGGCCTTGGTCAGCCCGTCCAGCGGGCCGGAGTTGACCAGCTCGCCCTCACCCGGCGTCGCGGTGCCGGTCTGCCCGGGGTCGGGCAGGCCGGTCTGCACGACGACCCGGACCGGCAGGCCGAAGGCCCGGGCGAAGTCCAGGTCGCGCTGGTCGTGCGCGGGCACGGCCATGATCGCGCCGGTGCCGTAGTCGGGCAGCACGTAATCCGCGGCCCAGACACCGATGCGCTCGCCGTTGACCGGGTTGATCGCGTGACAGCCCAGGAACACGCCGGTCTTCTCGCGGTCGGTGGACTGCCGCTCGATGTCGGTCAGCTTGCGCACATCGTCGATGTACCGGTCCAGGACCTCGCGCTGCTCGGGCGCGCACAGCTCGCTGGCCAGCGGTGAGTCGGCCGCGACCACGAAGAACGTCGCCCCGTACAGCGTGTCCGGGCGCGTCGTGAACACGGTGACCGGCTCGTCACGGCCCTCGATGCGGAACGCGACCTCAGCGCCCTGGCTGCGGCCGATCCAGTTCCGCTGCATCAGCAGGATCCGGTCGGGCCACTTGCCCTCCAGCGACTCCATGTCCGCCAGCAGCCGGTCCGCGTACTCGGTGATCCTGAAGTACCACTGGGTCAGCGTGCGGCGGATGACCTCCGCCCCGCAGCGCTCGCACTTGCCCGCGACGACCTGCTCGTTGGCCAGCACCGTCTGGTCGACCGGGCACCAGTTGACGTAGCCGTCCTTGCGGTAGGCCAGCCCGCGCTCGTAAAAGCGCAGGAACAGCCACTGCGTCCAGCGGTAGTACTCCGGGTCGCTGGTGTGCAGCCGCCGGCTCCAGTCGAACGACAGGGCGTACTGGCGGAACGAGGCGGCCTGCGTCTCGATGTTGCGGTAGGTGTAATCGGCCGGATGCGAGTTGGTCCTGATGGCCGCGTTCTCCGCGGGCAGGCCGAAGGAGTCCCAGCCGATGGGGTGCAGCACGTTATGCCCGCGCTGGACGTAGTAGCGCGCCATCGCGTCCGCGATCGCGTACGCCTCGGCGTGCCCCATGTGCAGGTCGCCCGACGGGTAGGGGAACATGTCGAGCACGTAGGTACGCGGCCGGGGGTCGGCCGGGTCGTCGCTGGCCCGGAACAGGTCCAGCGCCGGCCAGCGCTGCTGCCACTTCTCCTGGATGGCACGCGGGTCGTAATGCGACCGGTCCGCGCTTTCGGCGGCTGTCATGGCTCCTCGCGAGGGTGATGAGGTGGGGATCGGCCCCTGCCTGGCCTAGTTCTCCCAAACAAAATGCCCCTCGGTCACGAGGGGCAGCCGCGCCAGCGATCAGGTCAGTTGGCGCGGCTAGGTAAGGAGCTGCCCGGCGAAACGCATGCTCACAGGGTAGCGCATCTTCCGCGGGCCAGCGGCCCGTTACCGGCCGCCGGGCGGCCAGCACGGGCGCGGCGGGGCTGCCCGCCCCGGGGCGTTGCAAGGCCGGGCAGGCAGCCACCTACCTCGCCAGCCGGGCAAAGGACCCTGAATCAGGGATGAAAACAAGCTACCCGGCATCTGCGTCCGGGCAATCCAGAAATGCCATCAGCTACTAAAAAGGCGCAACCAGAAATCCGTCTTGACCACTGCTCAAGCGCCGCCAATAATGGCCTGACACCCCGTCATCAGCAATCCGTGACATTGCCGCCCAGCACCGGCCAGGGCAGGCCTGTGCTGGTCCGATGATGACGGCGGTACGGGGCATGCAGCCGCGGCATGCCGCTGCGCTGGCCGGGGGGAAAGGCCGGGGGAAAGGCCGGGGCAATTTACCGGGACACATCATTACCGGGGGGATCATGAGTACAGGGTCATGCGCGGAATTCCGGCACCTGACTCGCATATATGGCCGCGCCGGGGCAGACGGGGGCCGGATGAGCAGGCGGCCGCATCCCGGCGGGCAGCGCCGTGGCTGAGCCAGCGCGGCCTGCCGCCGCAACCCCCGTCGCCGTCGTCGGCCTGGCCTGCCGGTTCCCGGACGCTGATGACCCGGCGACGCTGCTGGACACCGTGCTGGCCGGGCGGCGGGCATTCCGCCGGCTGCCGCCCTGCCGCCTGGACCTGGCCGACTACTACACCCAGGACCGGGACGGCCAGGGCCAGCACGAGGCCGCCGGCCGGCCGGATGACGGCAGCCGCGACACCATCTACAGCACCCGGGCTGGCCTGATCGAGGGCTGGCAGTTCGACCGCGAGGCATTCCGCATCCCGGCGTCGGCCTATGCGGCCGCCGATCCCGCGCACTGGCTGGCCCTGGAGACCGCCGCCCGGGCCCTCGCCGCGGCAGGCTTCCCCGGCGGGTCCGGGCTCGACCGGGACCGCATCGGCGTGATCATCGGCAACACCCTGACCGGGGACACCTCCCGTGCGCACGCCCTGCGGCTGCGCTGGCCGTACGTCCGGCGCGTGCTGTCGGAATCGCTGCGCGCCAGCGATGTGCGCTCCGACCTGGCGCGCAAGGTCCTGCGGCACGCGGCCGCGCGCTACCGCGCCCCGTTCCCCCGGCCCGGCGAGTACACCCTGGCCGGCAGCCTGCCCGCCTCGATCCCCGCGGGCATCGCCAGCTACTTCGGGTTCCGCGGCGGCAGCCAGGCGGTAGACGGCGCCTGCGCGTCGTCCCTGCAGGCGGTGACCTCGGCGTGTGCCGCGCTGGTGGCCGGCGAGATCGACGTCGCCCTCGCGGGCGGAGTCGATGTCAGCCTCGACCCGCTCGAGCTGGTCGGGCTGGCCCGGACGGGCGCCGCAGCCGACGGCGAGGTGCGCATCTACGACGAGCATCCGACCGGCTACCTGCCCGGCGAGGGCTGCGGGGTGGTCGTGCTGATGCGCGCCGCCCAGGCCAGGGCGGCCCGGCTGCCGGTCTACGCGGAGATCATCGGCTGGGGCAGCTCAGCAGGCAGCCGGCCGGGCGTGGTGGCCTCGGCCGTCAGCAGCCAGCTGCTGGCCCTGCGGCGCGCGTACGAGCGGGCCGGCGTGGACCCCCGCGACGTCGCCCTGATCGAGGGTCAGGGCAGCGGCACCTCCGCGGACGACGATGCCGAGCTCCTGGCACTCAGCGACCTGCTGGCCGGCGCCCGCCAGCCGGCCGCGCTCGGCTCGATCAAGGCCAACATCGGGCACGCCAAGGCGGCAGCTGGGGCGGCCGGGCTGATCAAGACCGTGCTGGCCGTCGGGACCGGCGTGATCCCGCCTGCCACCGGCGTGGTCAGCCCGCACCCGCTGCTGCGCGAGGCGGGCTCCGGGCTGCGGCTGCCCGAGGCCGCCGAGGAGTGGCCGGCGGGCGGCAGGCTGGCCGGGGTCAGCGCGATGGACGCGGGCGGGACCAACGTGCACCTGGTGCTGCGCGGCGGCACGCCGGCCCGCGGGTCACGCTACGACCGCATGCTGCGGGTCATCCCGCGGCTGGCCAGGACGGAATCCGCGCCGGAGCCAGCGGGCACCGCCGGGCACCGGGCCGGGCCGGCCCGGCAGCCGCTGCCCTACCTGCTGCACGCAGCCGACCGCCGCCAGCTGGACGCCACCCTGGCCCGGCTGGCCGTGGTGGCCGGCTGGCTGTCCGACGCCGAGCTCACCGACCTGGCCTGCCAGCTGGGCCGGGACGCGCGGACCCAGCACCCGCTCCGGGTCGCCATCGTGGCCGGCCACCAGGAGGAGCTGGCCCGGCTGGCCGGCCAGGCCCGCGTCCTGCTGCCCGGCCTGACCGGCGGCCTGGTAACCGCCCGGCCCGGCATCTTCGCCGCCGATGGCGCCGACGGGCGGGTCACGCTGCTGGCGTCGGATGAGGCCGACGCCAGCGCCGGCGGCCGGGCCGCCAGCGTCCCGGACGCTGGCGATGACGCCATCGAGCAGCTGCTTTCCGCGCTGCGCTGGCTCGACTCGCTGGAGGTCGGCGCCACGGCCGTGGTCGGGCACGGCCTGGGCGAGATTGCCGGCCTGGCCTGGGCCGGCGTGCTGAGCCAGGCCGATGTCACGGAGGTCGCCGCGCTGCGCGCGGAGTTCCTGGCCGGGCCGTCGGTGCGGATCCTCGCCCCGGCCGGCCGGCATGCCTCCGGCCGCGCCGCCGAGCTGCCGCACACCTCCGAGGCCCTCGAACTGCTGCGCACCGCGCTGACCCAGTTCCGGTTCGGGCCGCCTCGGCGGCGGCTGATCTCGACCATGACCGGCCGCGAACTCGCCTCCGCCGCCGAGGTCATCGACCTCATCTGCGGCGGATTCGCCGGCCAGGACCGGCTGGCCGAGGCGGTTGCCGCCGGAGCCGAGGGCGCCAGCCTGCTGGTCGAGACCGGGCCGGGGCAGCTGCTGGCGGCGACGGCCGCCCGGGTGTGCCGGGTGCCGTCGGTGAGCATGGATGCCAGCCCGGACGATGCGGCGGGTGCCTCCGCAGCGGCGGCCAGCCGGGACAGCCGCGGCCGGGCGCAGGCGGGCGCGGCGCTGTTCGCGGCGGGCGCCATCGGCGAGGTCGCCCCGCTATTCGCCGGGCTCCAGGGCCGCCCCGTGGACCTGTGGCGCGACCAGGTGTTCATCACCAGCCCGTGCCAGGCTCCGGTGCCGCCACAGGCAGGCGAGGCCAGCCTGGCACCCGCCGCGGCGCCGACCCGGCGGCCCCGGCTGTACCAGGCCAGCCGGGGCCGGCACGGGGACCGGCCGGTCGCTCGCCTGCATGCCGCGCCGGTCTCGGCGGCCAGGGCGATGGCCGAGATGATCGAGACGGCGGCCGGCAGCGGCATGACCCGCCGCACCGGGACAGCCGGCTCCGCAGCACCCGGCACCGCAGCGGCTGGCCTGGCCAGAACCAGGCCCGCTGCGCCTGACGCCGGGCGCCCGGACGCCGCGAGCACAGCCACCGCGAGCACAGCCGCCGGGGGCCCGGCCGGCGCCGGCACCGCTAGCCGCAGCAGTGCCAGCGCGGGCCATGCCGTGAGCCGCGCGGGCACCGCGCTGGCCGGCGCCGGGCCGGCGGTCAGCGGGCCCGAGCCCGGCCAGCCCGGCGCGCTGGCCGGCGTGAAGTCGTGGACTCGCTGCTTTACCGAGGAGGCCGGGCCGCCGGCCGCGCCGGACAGCGTCCGCGACGACCAGCCGTGGCGGCTGCTGGTGGCCGAGGGCGACCCGCTGCGGGCCGCGGCCGCCGCCACCTTCGGCAGCGATCCCGCCGCCGCCCGGACGCTGGCCGTGATCGGCGATCCGGCCCGGCCCGGCGCGGGGCCGGCCGCACTGCACGCGGCGCAGGACGCGCTGCGCACCCGGCGGCTCGTCGTGGTCACCACCGACCGGGAGCTGACGGGGTTCTTCGGCACTCTGCACGCGGAGCACCCGGAACTGGGCGTGACCGTGCTGCGGGTGCCGCCGACAGCGGACGGCCTGCGCGCGGCCCGGTCCTACGCCCGCGCCGAGCCGGGCGAGTTCCGCGAGCTGATCATCGCCGCCGACGGGACAGCACGCCGTCCGGCGCTGGCCGCCGTCGCGGTGCCCGGCGGCGGTGACTTCCCGCTCGGGGCGGGCGACGTCGTCCTGGTCAGCCGGGCGTCCGGCGGCGCGGCCCTGGCCCTGGCACAGATCCTGGCCTGCAGCGGGGCCGCGGTGGCCATCGTCGGCCAGGCCGGGCCGGAGCGGGACGCCGCGGTCGTCGCGGGCCTGGAGGAGCTGCGGCTGGCCGGGGCGCGCATCACCTATGAGGTCGTCGACACCACGAGCCCCGCCGACATGGTGATGGCGGTGCAGCGGATCGAGCGCCGGTTCGGGCCGGTCACGGCGGTGGCGCACGCCATCGCGCCCTGCCCGCCGGTGCCAGTCGCGGGCCTGACCGAGCGTGTCCTGCGCGACCACCTGGCTGCGGCGCACGGCGCCCTGCGCGACCTGCTGAGCCCGGTCGCCGCCCGGCGGCTGCGGCTGATCCTGACCGTGGGCTCGGTCGCCGGGCGCTACGGCCTGCCCCGCCAGGGCCTGCTGGCCGTCACCAGTACCGGCCTCGCCCGGCAGGCGGCCGCCGTCGCAGGCGAGATAACGGGCTGCCGCGCGCTGCACGTGGACCTGCCCGGCTGGGCCCGCTCCGGGCTGGGCGACGAGCCCGGCCTGGCCGCCAGCATGGCCGAGTCCGGCACGGCCGCCCTCGAGGTCGGCGACGCCTCCCGGCTGCTGCTGAAGATGCTCACGAGCGCCAGCATGCCCGCCTCGGTCGCAGTGCACGGCCGGGTCGACGGGCCGGCCGCCTGGCTGCCCGGCCATAAGGCACCGAGCCGCGGCGCGCCGGGACGGCCGCGGCCGGGCAACTCGATGGCGGGCCAGCCCGGGGCCGGCCGGTTCCTGCGCGACATCCGGGTCCACTATCCGGGGATCGAGCTGGTCGGGGACACAGTGCTGTCGATGGCCGATGACCCCTACCTCGCCGATTACCGGGTCGACGGACTGCCGGTGCTGCCGCCGCCGATGGCCCTGGAGGCACTGGCTCAGGCTGCGTCGGCGCTCACGGGCCGGCCGCTGCGCCGGGCCGAGTCGGTCACGATGGAGGCGCCGGTCGTGCTGGCCGGCGATGGCGGGCAGACGCTCATCCGGGTCTGCGCCGTGGCCGAGGCCGGGAAGGTCACGGCCGTGCTGCGCTGCGCCGACAGCGGGATGCAGGTCGACCATGTCCGCGCGGAGTTCCCCTGCGGCGCCGAGCCCGCCGTGGCCGGCGGCGCCGCGGCGGCGGACGCGGCACTGGCAGCCGGTCACGCCCTCTATTCCGGTGCCGACGGGACACGCGGCCAGGACGAAGCACTGGGCCAGGACGGCATGACGGCCATCGTCGACGGTGCGGAGCTCTACGGCCCGGTCTGCTTCCAGTCCGGGCGGTTCCGGCGGATCGCGATCCTGCCGGAGATCACCGCGCGGTCCTGCCGGGCCCTGGCGCGCGGCGCCGAGGGCCACCCGTGGTTCCCCGGCGGGCCAGCCGGAGCCGGCCCGGCGGACGCGGCACCGCAGGCCGGCCCGGCACCGCAGGCCAGCCCGGCCACGGCCGCCGGGCTGCTGCTGGGCAGTCCCGGCCTGAATGACACGGCCCTGCAGGTGCTTCAGGCGTGCACCCCGCACCGGCGGGTCTGGCTGGCCAGCTGCGAGTCGGTGACGTTCAGCGGCCGGATGACCGACGGCCCGGTCACCCTGCGGGCGGTCGCCACCGAGCGGCCGGCGGCGCCCGCGGCGCGCGGGCGGGCGCCTGCCGGGGCCGGGACGGCCGGGCCAGGGCTCTCCGGCCCGGTGCCAGCTGGCTCGGTGCCCGCGCCGGCGCCGAGCCAGGACCAGCCGGCGGCCCGCCCCGCCGCGCCGCTGTCGTGGAACGTGCAGGCCCTGGACAGTGCCGGGCGCCCGCTGGTGACGTGGCAAGGCGTGCGGCTGCGCGAAGCCGGGCTGATGCCGCGTAACTCCGCGTGGCCGGCGGCGCTGCTGTCGGTGTACCTGGAGCGAGGGGCCGCCGGCGTCGGGCTCGACCCGGACCTGCGGGTCACCGTCAGCTGCGCGGCGCCGGACGGTCCCGGCCAACACGGTGCGGATGCCGCCGGCCTGCCCGGCCCTGGCGGCGCGGCCGGCGGCTCCGAGCCGGGAGCCGACCTGCAGGCCGGCGCCGGGTCCGCGGCCTCCGTCGTTCCGCCGCCGCGGGCTGGCGCGCAGCCGGGCGCGGCACCCGGCGGGCCGGCCGCCGCGCACCCGGCCCTGTCCGGCGTCCCGCGCCAGCCCGGCGATCCCGGCGCCGGCGCGGCCGCGACCGGCACGGGCCAGCTCGCCGGGTACACGCTGATCGCGAGCGGGACCCGGTTTGCCGCGTGCGGCTGGTCCGTGGCCGACCCGCGGCACCCGGTGTGGCCGCCGGGCGCCGAGCAGGCCGCGACCTTCTCCCGGCTGTGCAGCCACCTGTCCGAGCCCCCCGTGGCCTCGGCCGCGCGGCTGCAGGCGGTGGCCGCCTGCCTGGCCATGGCCCAGGCACCGGACGGCGCACCGGTGACGTTCCGGCGGGTCACCGCGGACGGCTGGGCGGTGCTGGAGGCCGCGGGTACCGAGGTGGCCTGCACGGTCGTCCAGATCAGCGGGGTCAGCTGCCCGGTCGCCATCGCCCTGCTGACCGAGCCGCCGCGGCGCGGCGGCCGGGCCGAGCGGGCCGGCGCCCGCCGGGAGGCGGACCGGCGGGCGGGGCGCGGGGGACACCGGCTGCCCAGCCGCCGGTAGCCCGCGGCGCGACCGGGCGCGCGCTCCTGGCCGCGGGACCGCGCGCCCCGTCGCGGCCCGCGCCCGGACCTTCCCGGCCACGGGCCGGTCTGTCACCATGGATGAAACCGAACTTCGTTCTAGCGCGAAGGACGCGATCTGTGACAGCTTCCCGTCCCGCCCCGGCCCCGGATATCAGCGACATTGACCTGTCGCAGAACGAGTTCTGGGCGCTGCCGCCCGCGCAGCGCCACGCGGCTTTCGCCCGGCTGCGGGCCCAGCCGGCGCCGGTGCACTTCGCCGAGCCGGAGGCGCCCTTCCCCGGCCCGGCCGACGGGTTCTACGCGCTGGTCCGGCACGCTGACATCACCGAGGCCAGCCGCCGCCCCGAGCTGTTCTCCTCCGGCAGGGGGTCGACGAGCATCGCCGACCTGCCGCCGGAGTTCAACGAGTACTTCGGCTCGATGATCAACATGGATGACCCGCGGCATGCCCGGCTGCGCCGGATCGTGTCCCGCGCCTTCACCCCCAAGATGATCAAGCGCTTCGAGGAGAACGTCCAGCTGGCGGCGGCCGGGATCGTCGATGAGCTACTGGCCGCCGGGCCGTGCGACTTCGTCGAGCACGTGTCGGCCCGGCTGCCGCTGAAGATCATCTGCGACATGATGGGCATCGGCGACGAGCACTACGCCATGGTGCTGCGCAACACCAACATCATCCTGTCCGGTGCCGACCCGGAGTTCCTCAGCGAGGACATGGACGAGGCGGTCACCCAGCTGCTGACCGCCGGGCAGGACCTGGCCAATCTCGTCACCAACCTGGCCGCGGCCCGGCAGGAGCAGCCCGCCGACGACCTCACGACCGCGCTGGCCACGGCGAACATTGACGGGGAGCAGCTGACCCCGGCCGAGCTGGCCTCATTTTTCATCCTGCTCGTGGTGGCCGGCAACGAGACCACCCGCACGGCCATCTCGCACGCGCTGTGCCTGCTCACCGACAATCCCGGCCAGCGCGCGCTGCTGCTGGCCGACCTGGAGGGGCGGCTCGGCGGCGCCGTCGAGGAGATCGTCCGCTACGCCTCTCCGGTGATCTGGATGCGGCGCTCGGTGACCCGGGACTGCACGATGAACGGCCATGACTACCGGCAGGGCGACAAGGCCGTGCTGTTCTACTGGGCGGGCAACCGCGATGAGTCGGTGTTCGCGGAGCCGGAGCGATTCGACATCACCCGCTCCCCCAACCCGCACGTCGGCTTCGGCGGCGCCGGCCCGCACTTCTGCCTGGGCGCCCACCTCGCGCGGCGCGAGATCACCGCGATGCTGCGCGAGCTGATGACGCGGGCGCCGCGGATCCGGGCGGCGGCCGAGCCGGACCGCCTTCTGTCCAGTTTTATTAACGGCATCAAGCACCTTCCGTGCGAGATCGACTAACTCACCACTAGCCGCGCGCGCCTAGGTTTGCAGCGCGTGCAATTGCGCCTGGGAACTCACGGCCGGAGAACTTGTCGCGTCCGCCGGCGTGCCGCCGCAACCTCCTGACCTCAATGTTGTAACGAGCTGTAATCGCTGCTGTACAGCGTGTATAAATAGAAACCCGCGCGGCGCTACGGGCCCGGATTTCCCGGGCCAGGGGGCTTACGGCATCGCGCGGTTACGGGGAAACCGTGAGTCGCGGAGGGGGACCTTCGTCCGGGGGAGCCGTTCGGTCCCCGGCAGGGATCGCCCGGCTGCGTGACGCCCGGCTTCGGCCAGGCGGCGCGCACGGTGTACGAGGGTCGCGACGAGCGGTGGGGGGAACTTCGCCCTGTGGGCGGCGCCACCCGGGGGCGTGGCGCCGTCCGCAGGCGAAGGCGCGGCCGGGCACATTCTTCAGCCCGGCCGCCCCCCGGACGGCCGTAAACTCAGGCGAGCTGGTTAATCCGCTCGGCCTGGTCGAAATCGGCTCCGGTCAGGCCGCCCGCTGAGTGCGTCGAGAGCGTCAGCGTCACCTTGTTCCAGGAAATCGCAATATCCGGATGGTGATTTGCGGCCTCGGCCAGGTAGGCCACGGCCCCGACATATAGCAGGGCGTCGCGGAAGTCAGCCCGGGTAACGGTGGTGACAATCGCATCGCCGTGCAGTTCCCAGCCGGGCACGCTGCCGAGCCGGGCGGAAATCTGGTCCTCGGTTAGCAGTGTCATGTATCCGGGCTATCACATCCGGGGCCCGGGCGCCGCATGCGCGCCGGCGCCCGCCCGGCCGCCGGGCCCGCTCCCCTGGAGCCCGGCGCCAGGGGATGCCCCCCGGCGCCCGCCTGACCCCTGGGGAGTCCCCGGTGCCAGGGATGCCCCCGTGGCCCCTTCGGTAGGCTGGCCTGCGCCTGCCAGGCATGCGAACGCTGGCGGATGGCAACCCCGGCCGGCCGCCAGCACGGCCGGCCGCGCGCCGGCCCTTGGAGCTCACATGACAGATCCCCGCACCGCCGACCCGGCTGCCGCCCGGCGCACCCCGCTGGCCAGGGTGCACGCCGACCTCGGCGCCACGCTGACCGAGTTCGCCGGCTGGCAGATGCCGCTGCGGTACGGCAGCGAGACCGCCGAGCACCAGGCCGTCCGCCGCGCCGCGGGCCTGTTCGACCTGTCCCACATGGGCGAGCTGGCGGTGACCGGCCCGGATGCGGCCGCCACCCTGGACTACGCGCTGACCGGCTTTCTCAGTGCGCTCAAGCCCGGCCGGGCCCGGTACACGATGATCTGCGCGGCTGACGGCGGGGTGATCGACGACCTGATCGTCTACCGGCTGGCCGATACCGAGTTCCTGGTCGTGGCCAACGCCGCCAACGCCGCGCCGGTCCTGGCCGCGCTGACCGAGCGAGCCGCCGGCCGGGCGGCGCAGGTCACCGACCGCACCAGCGACTACGCGCTGATCGCGGTCCAGGGACCGCGGTCAGCGGACATCCTCGGCCCGCTCACCGATACCGCCCTCGACGAGGTCAAGTACTACGCGAGCTACCCGGTCACGGTGGACGGCGCGCCGGTGCTGCTGGCCCGGACCGGCTACACCGGCGAGGACGGGTTCGAGATCTTCGCCCGGCCCGGCGACGCGCCGGGCATCTGGGCGGCGCTCACCGCGGCGGGCCGCCCGCACGGCCTGGTCCCGGCTGGCCTGGCGGCGCGGGACACGCTGCGCCTGGAGGCCGGGATGCCGCTGTACGGCAATGAGCTCGGCCGCGACCTGACGCCGTTCGATGCCGGCCTGGGCCGGGTGGTGCGGTTCGACAAGCCCGGTGACTTCGCGGGCCGGGCCGCCCTGGAGGAGCGCGCGCAGGCTGCCCCGCAGCGCCAGCTAGTCGGCCTCATCGGCCAGTCCCGCCGGGTGCCGCGGCACGGGTACCAGGTGCTGTGGGACGGCGCCCCGGCCGGGACCGTCACCAGCGGGGCTCCCTCCCCCACGCTGGGCGCGCCGATCGCGATGGCCTACCTCACCCCGGCCGCGGCGCAGGCCGCGGGGCAGGGCGATGCCGGCCAGCGGCTGGCCGTGGACGTCCGGGGCCGTGCCGAGCCTGCCAGACTGGTGCCGCTGCCGTTCTACCGGCGCCCGGCCTAGTCCGCAGCGGACAATTTTCGCACCGCCGGACCGCCCGGCGGCTTACGACCCAAGACCATGTCAGACAGGATGAGCGGGACAAGAGAGGTGCAGATGAGCGTTCCCGAGGAGCTGCACTACACCCCCGAGCACGAGTGGGTGGCCATCAGCGGCTCCATCGCCTCGGTCGGCATCACCGACCACGCCCAGCGGGCCCTGGGCGATGTCGTCTTCGTGCAGGCGCCAGCGCCGGGCACCCGGGTCACGGCCGGGGAGGCGTGCGGCGAGGTGGAATCCACCAAGTCGGTCAGCGACCTGTTCTCGCCCGTGGACGGCGAGGTCACCGAGGTAAATGCCGAGCTGGAGGATGACCCGGGCCTGGTGAACTCCGACCCGTACGGCGCGGGCTGGCTGTTCAAGGTCAGCCTGGAGATTGACGACGGGGACGTGCCGCCTGGCCTGCTGACCGCTGCTGAGTACACCGCGCTGACCGCGGGAGAGGACAGCTGACGAGCGGCTCCGTACCCGCCCCGCCGGCCCCCGTCGGCCCCGCCCCGGGCGCCGGGGCGGGGGCCGGCGGGGTCAGCCCTTCCTGCGCCCCCAGATCCGGTAGATCACCACGCCTACCACCGCCAGCCCGACCGCGGCCGCGGCGAGCTGAACCTCGGGCCGCCCGGCCTGCTCGGCCAGCTGGTCCTTCAGCCTGCGCATGTTGCTGGCCGGGCTGACGCGCTCGGTGAGGGCATCGATGGTGCGCGCCAGGTCCTCCCTGGTCCGCTCGATGTCCGCGACGATCTGCTCGGAACTCCGCTTGGCCACGGTGCCGTTCAGGGTCGTCGTGCCCCGCACCTCCACTGCGCTGTCCGGATCGGCCATCGCTCGCATCCCTCCTGGACCAGGGACCTCCCTGGGGCCACCCCTGTGGTGCCGTGACTGCCTAGTGTCCCAGCCCGGCGGAGCCGGCGTCCGGCCGGCTGGCCGGTTGCCCGCTCTGCCCCGGACCGCCCCTGCACCCTGATGCGCGGCCCGCGCGGGTCTCCGGCCCCGCCACCGCGGCGGAGCCGGAGACCCGGCTGCCCCTAGTGGGCAGCCGCCAGGTGGCGGGCCTGGCCGATGAGCCGGGCGCAGGCGAGCGTCTGGGCACCGGCACCCTGGACGGGCTGCCCGGCGAAGGCCGCCGCCTCCAGCTCGCCCTTGATCAGGCCGGCCAGCCGGTCCCTGGCAGCATCGAGCGTCTGCAGCCGCGCGTCCGCCGAGCGGTAGGCGCCATCACCCGGGCTGGTGCCCTCGATGGCGCCGGTGGCGGCGATCAGCGTATCGGTCCCGAAATCGCCCACGCTGGAGTTCAGCTGCTTGTAGCACTCCCCCAGCGCGGTCACGCCCGGTGCCGAAAGCGCATGGTCCGGGTGCGCCAGGATCTGCGTGATGACCCGCCCGTCGTGCTCGTAGTCATCCCGCAGGCCCGCCAGGTACATCAGCGTGGGCCGGATGTCGGTCTCATCCGTCCACGGTCCCGTGGTGCCTTCCTGCGGCACCGTGACCTGGCCGCTGTCCGGCCCGGCCGAGCTGGGTCCGTCGGCCGCGCCGGAGCCATCCAGGCCCAGGTGCTCGACTCCCGGCCCGGCGAAGCCCACGTAATTGGTGTCGATCTCGGCCGCGTAGTCGCCGTGGTCCCAGGCGAACCCGGTGCTCTGCTGGACGCAGGCGCCTGCGCAGGTCGCCGGCCCGGACTGCAGGAAGTAGTCGGGGCGGGCGAACATGGCGAAGGTCGGCGTGCGGGCCGGGTCCGCGGTCACCATGTGCAGGATTGCCTCCTCCGCCGGGTCGGCCAGGTAATTGGTGATCGGCTGCGTGGTTCCCGTGTACGGATTGGCCGCCGTCATGCTCGCGACGTCATGCTCCAGGGTCCGCACCTGCGGGGCGTCCGGCCCCGGCCGGGCCGGCAGGTAGAACTCCGGCGCCGTGTCATTCTCGAGGCTGAACGGGATGGTGTCCTGCTCCTGAGAGGCCAGCAGGCCGGTCGCGTTGACGCTGAGCTCGCCGAACGTGCCCACCGGGTAGCTGCACGGCACGTCGGGAGTCACCGTGTCGCCGGACACGGTCGCGCCGTCGCAGCCGGCCGGGCTCGGCGTGACCGCGCGGCCCACGTTGGCGCCGGCCTCATGGTCGCCCTCGTCCGAGCTGAGCACGAACAGGGTGTTGCGCGGAGTGATCCCGTCAGCGGCCAGCCGCTGGAAGAACGTCCCGAACGCCTGGTTGTAGTACTGCGCCTGGGCGATGTAGCAGGGACTGCCGCTGCCCAGGGCGGCCGGCGCGCCCTTGCAGGCCGCCAGGCCCGCGGGCGCCTCATTCCCGTGAATGTCGGCGATGTAGCCGTTGACGACGGGAACGCCGGCCTCCAGCATGTCCGCCATGTAGGCCAGCGTCTGGGACGCGTTGATCGGCCCGAAGCCGGGGAAGCCAGGATGGCCGGCCAGGAACGCGCCGTTGATCTGGTTGCCGTTCTCGTCGACCAGGTTCCCGGCCGCGTTGGTGACCTGGTAGCCGTGGTGACTGACATCGGGTGCGCCCGCGCCCAGCTGCGGAGCGACGTACCGGTGGCCGAACAGCGCGTCGAACCCGGTGTAGCCGCCCGGCTCATCCGGCAGCGCATCGGGCACCTGCGTGGCGGACGGCGCGGTCTGGCCGAACTTGACCGCGCGGGCGGTCGAGCAGAACGCGTTGCGCTGCGCGCAGTGCACCCCGATGCCGACGTAGTCAGCGGTCTCGGCGTCCTTGAAGGAGTCGGCGTCGGCCGCCAACTGCTGGTCCTCCGGGGAGTTAGCGCCGAACACCTTGGGGATGTCCACCGACGGGTTCTCCAGCACCTGGTTCACCGTTCCGACCTCGCCGACGTCGCAGCCGGCGCGGGTGAACGGCACCCACGGCGCCGGGGTGACGGCGTCCGGGGCCGGGGCTGGCGACGTGGTGGCCGGCGGCGTTGCCGAGTAGACCAGCGACGGGCTGGTGTCGCGGCCGGTGTTCGGCGGCTTCGTGGTGTCGAAGGCCGGGTCGGTCCAGTAGGCGAACGTGCTGTCCAGGTCGCTGGAGCCGTCGGCGTTGTAGGACCGGTAGCTGTTGGACACCGGCATGCCCGTGCGGTCGCCGTACAGGCCGGTCGCGGTGGTGAGCAGGTCATCGCCGGTGTGCGCGATCAGCGGTGTGTGGTCGTTGGACAAGAACGTGCCGTTGCCGGTGAAGAAGTTCAGCAGGTTGGGCATGAGCTGCAGGTCAGACGGGACGTTGGGGTTGTCCCGGAAGAAGTGCACGTTGTCGAAGCCCAGCTGCACGATGTGCTTGACGCCGTTGCCCAGGTGACAGGAGCGCGCGTCGGCCCCGGCCATGCGGCTGGCCGGCGCCCGGTGCGCCGCCGACCGGGCCGAGGCCAGGACCTGGGCGTTCCCCCCGAGCAGGCATAGCCCGCCGGCCAGCGTCATGCTGGCGGCGGCGGCTGTCAGCGAGAGACCACGACGTCTCCCGCGGTACTGATGTCGCATGCCATCCTCCTTGCCGCGTTCCTCGGCCCCGATCCATCCGCTGAGCGTCATGCTCGGCCAGTGATGCGAACGCTGGCCGGCCGACCAGCGACGAAACGGCTAATTCCTGCGTTATCGCCCATCCAGAGTGGCGGCGGAATTGGCCGATGACAATGGCCTCAGGGCTGCAATGCCCTATCCCGTGCCGCGGCGGCCAGCCACAGCGGCCGCGGCCGCACGCAGCCGGCCGGGATCCTGGCACCGGCCACCGCCGGTAGGATTCCCGGCGTGAGCGTGGCGGCAGTGATCTTCGACTGGGGCGGGACACTGACGCCCTGGCACACCATCGACGTGGCGCAGCTCTGGCAGGGGGTGTGCGCCGAGCATTTCGGCGCCGATCATGCGCCGGGCATCGCCGCGGCCATCTGCGCCGCCGAGACAGAACTGTGGCAGCTAGCCGCCAGCGAGCAGCGCAGCTCGACGATGGACCACATCTTCGAGCGCGCCGGGGTCGCGCCGCCCGACGGGCTGCTGGCCACCTACACCAGGGCCTGGGACCCGCACACCTACACCGACCCCGATGCCCCGGCCCTGCTGGCCGGCTTGCGCGAGCGCGGCATCAAGGTGGGCGTACTGTCGAACACCTTCTGGCCGCGCAGCTGGCACGAGGAGATCTTCCGTCGCGATGGCGTGCTCGGGCTGATCGACGGCGCGGTCTACTCCAGCGAGATTGACTGGACCAAGCCGCACCCCGAGGCGTTCCGCGCGGCCATGTCCGCGGTCGGGGTGACCGACCCGGGCTCGTGCGTGTTCGTGGGCGACCGGCCCCTCGACGACGTGCACGGCGCCCAGAGCGTGGGGATGCGCGCGGTCCTGATCCCCAACGGCGCGGTGCCGGCGTTCCCCGCCGCCAGGCCCGACGCGGTGGTCAGCCGCCTGGCCGAGCTGCGGCCGCTGCTTGACTCGTGGTGAGCCGCGGGCGCCGCTAGCCGCCGCGCCGGGCCGGGCCGGTCCGCAGGCCGGCGTACCAGTCCGGGAATTGCGCGAGCGAGTCCAGCACGGCCTGCGCGCCGGCCTCGAGCAGCTCGTTCCTGGTGAACGATCCGGTGGGAACGCCGACGGCGCGCACCCCGGCCGCCAGCCCGGCCTGCATGTCCGCGGCGGCGTCCCCGACGTAGGCCACCGCGCCGATGCGAGCCAGCACGGCGGCCTTCTCCGGCCCGTACACGTGGGCATATACCTGGTCAGCGCTGAGCCCGGCAGCCTGCAGGCTGGGGCCGACAGAGACGGGGTGCTTGGCGGTGATGATCACCGCGCGCTGGCCGGCGGCGCGGACCGCGGCGATCGCCTCGCCGGCACCGGGTAGCGCGGTGGTCAGGCTCGGGGCCACGCGCAGGTAATGCCGCCGGTACCCGGCGGTCGCGGCCTCGACCTCGGCCGGCGGGAACCAGTAGGCAGCCTCGTCTTCCAGCTTGCTGCCCATCCGGCGGTCGACGGCGGCCAGGTCGATGCTGGCGCCGGTCTCGGCCGCCAGCGCCGTCCACGCGGCCATGATCGCCGGGCGGGAGTCGATGAGCGTGAGGTCCAGGTCGAAGCCGACCGGCCCGTCACGGCCAGGCCCGCGGGCGCCCACCTAGACGGGCTCGGCGCCGGGCCGCCACGCCTTGCGCGTCGCCGGGATGGTGTCGCCGCCCGCGGTGATCCAGTACTCGGTGCCGGCCCGCAGCAGCCCGTCCTGCTGGCGCCAGAACGCGGCCATCGCGAACAGCTGCCCGTCGGGCGCGAGCACCTCAACCTGGGCAGCGCCCTCCTCGGGCCCGCCGACCACCTGCCGCACGGTCATCTCGCCCCAGGGCTCGGGGTACTCGACCTGGAAGGCCATGACGGCCTCCTTGCCCTCGAGCCGCTCACCGGTCGCGGGCAGGTCCACCTCGGCCTCGGGGTGCAGGAGGGTGGCGGCACGCTCCCAGTCCCGGTCCTGGTAGGCGGCATACAGAGCAGCAACCTGCGCGGTGGCATCCATGGCCCCGATCCTGCCAGGCGCCCCGGACATTGCTCAGCCCCGGCCCTGCGCCGTCCGGGCTCCGGCGGTCTCACCGTGGAACTGCGCCCACAGCTGGCCCCAGCCGCTGGCCGGATCCTGGATGCGCTCGATGAACTCGCGCACGAACGCGACCTCGGCGTCTGCCATGGCCAGCCGGTACTCCTCCTCGACCAGGAACAGGGGCGGAACGCCGTCGGCCGCGGCCTTGTCCATCAGCGCCCGGGCCTGCGCCTGCTCGCCGGCCAGGTGGCCCAGCCGCCTGCCGAGCAGCTCGATGACCTCGCTCGGCGGCAGGGCCGCCACCAGGGACAGCGCGGCCACGAACGCGGGGTACTCATGGCGTGGCACCTCGACCAGCTCGCGCAGCCAGTCGCGCAGTTCCTGGCGGCCGGCATCGGTCAGCGCGTAGACCGTCCGCTCCGGCCGGTTCCCCTCCCGGGTCGCCTCCTGGCCCTCGATGAAGCCGGCCCTGGCCAGCTGCTGGACCACCATGTAGAGCGAGCCGTGATTGAACTTGATGCTGCGGTCGTCGCCGTGCTCGCGCAGGGTGCGGCCGAGCTCGTAGGGATGCATCGGCGCCTGGCTGAGGTAGGACAGGACCGCCAGGGCCAGCAGGTTGTCGACTTTCCGCCGCTGAGCCATCGCCGTCGTGCCTGCCGATCCCGGGCGGCGCCCGGTTAGCGCCGTTCGGAGACTGATTATCCAGTACCGACTAATCAGTCGTCAACTAAGTTCTCACTAGCCTGTCGACCGGCAGCCTCGCAGATGCCTCCCCCAGGCCGGTCGGGACCTCGGATCGAGCGCGCAGGCCGCCACGCCCGGGCGACGGTCCGCGGCAGCGCCGGGACCGGGCACGACCACCTCGGTGCCGTCCCCGAAGCAGCGGCCGCCGAGCTGGCGCGGGTATGAGCGGCGCCGGGCGGGCCAGTCTGGTCCAGTACTCTCTGAGGCTGGCACGGCGGCAGCTGCGGCCGGCGAGACGGCAGCCGAGGAGGCGGGCGCGTGGCGGGTGCCCTGCGGATCACGACCCGCAACGCGCGGTTCCAGCAGTGGGCGGCGCTGCTGAGCAACCGCACCAAGCGCCAGCGCAGCGGTGAGTTCCTGGTCCAGGGCGTGCGGCCGGTCACGATGGCGGTCCGGCACGGCTGGGAGATCCGCGCGCTGCTCTACGACGACCGGGCGGCGCTGTCCGGCTGGGCGCGGGAGATGCTGGACACCGTCCCCGCGATCAGGGCGGCCGTTGCCCCGGAGCTGATGCACGAGCTGGGCGGCAAGACCGGCGCCGTCCCCGAGCTGCTCGCCGTCGTCGGCCTGCCGCCCGATGACCTGAGCCGGATCCCGGTATCCCCCGCGTTGCTGACCGTGGTGTTCGACCGGCCTGCCAGTCCGGGCAACATCGGGTCGGTGATCCGGTCAGCTGACGCGCTGGGCGCCTCGGGCGTCATCATCACCGGCCACGCCGCCGACGTCTACGACCCGCAGGCCGTCCGGGCCAGCACCGGCTCGCTGTTCTCGGTCCCGGCGGTGCGGGTGCCCTCGCATCGCGACGTGACCGGCTGGCTGGCCGACATCCGGGCCGGCGGCCTAGATGCGCGCCTGGCAGGCACCGACGAAAGCGGCACTCAGGATCTCGCGCACTACGACTTCACCCGGCCGGCGCTGGTGGTGATCGGCAACGAGACCAGCGGGCTCAGCGCGGCGTGGCGCGAGGCCTGCGACGACGTGATCCGGATCCC
>DASUBV010000057.1:0-3653 GCA_035763085.1 Streptosporangiaceae bacterium
TGATCCTGGTATTTCTCCGGGACGGCCCGCAGGTGGTAGTGCTTGTACTGCTCCGGGTGCATGTCGATGTCCATCTGCGCCCGCCGCAGGGCGGCCAGGTACTTGTCCACGTCGGCCTTGGTCGCGTCGCCGCCGGTCACCAGGAACCCGATCATGAACGTGGCGTCGATGACCTTGCGGAACCCGAAGGCCTCGGCGATGTAGAGCGGCACCCCCCATGCGGTAGCGGCGGGGACCTGCCGCTCAAGCAGCGCGTCAAGGCGCTCGTTGGGCGGGCCCTGGAAGGTGAGGTTCAGCTCACCGGGGGCGAGCACGGACTCGAGGGCCTGCGTGGCGGCGAAGTGGCTCCCGGAGTGGTAGCCCACGCCGACCGGTACCCCGGCCAGGTCCTCGGGACGGCGCACCGGCGATTCGGGCGGTACCACGATCGCGCAGGGTGCCACCGAGTACGCCGCGGTCACCAGCTGGCCGGTCCGTTCACTCGCGGCAGTGCTCGTGGCCCAGTGGCAGGCGCAGCTCACGTCGGCGCCGTCGCGGCCCGCACCGAATGTCTCGAAAGCGCCGGTCTTGATCTCTCCGCCGCCGTCCCGCTGGATAGCGCCGACGCCGTAGTCGCCGCTGATCACGAAGCTGTACTCCAGCCCCTCGGCCGTGAAGTAGCCCTTTTCCTCCGCGACCCATTCCTGCAGACGACCGTGCGGCATGATCTTCAACGACATCAGCGGCCTCCTTTAGCTGACCGGGCCCAGCCAACGTAGCTCGCAGTCCGGAACGTGGTCAAGGCGACGGCACCCGCGCAGCGGCCGGCTCATCGGGGGCCAGCTCGCGGATCGCGGCCGCGACAATGCCGGGCCGCTCTTCGGGGAGGTAGTGGCCGGCGCCGCCGATGACCCGGACGGCCAGCTGACCCGCGTGCGTCCCGGCGCCGGTCAGGCTGTGCGGAGACAGCGCGAAGTCCTTCGTCCCAGCCAGCAGCAGGGCCGGGACCGACAGGTGCCGGTGCCGGTAGCCCCCGAACGCCCGCCGCGGGATGTCTCGGAGCACGACCTGCCAGTGCAGTTGCTGCCCGGCGCGAGCCCGGGCCGGCTCACGGGCCGGTCCGGTGAACACCGTGACGTCGGCATCGGGAAGACCGGGACGGCCGCGGCGCAGCAGCCATGCCACCACCCTGGTGCGGCGGATGACCCAGCTGCCGAGCACCGGGTATTCGAGCAGCGCGGTGTACCAGAACCGCCACATCTGGGGCAGCAGCTTGCGGTGCGGCAGCCACGGGTGCGGGGCGTTGACGGCGACGAACCCGGTGAACCTTCGCGGGGCGGCCAGGACCAGGTGAAAGCCGAGCCAGCCGCCCCCCTCGTGCCCGGCCAGGGTCACGGCCGGCAGTCCAAGGGCGTCGAGTGCGGCGAGCACGTCGGCGGTCAGGGTGGCGGTGTCGTAGCCCCGGCCCGGTGCATCGGATTGCCCGGCGCCGCGCAGGTCGAGAGCGTAGACGCGGTGGTCGGCGGCCAGTTCGGCGATTACGTGCCGCCAGGCGTACCAGTGCTGCGGGTAGCCGTGCAGCAGCAGCACCGGCGGTCCGCTGGCGCCGGCCTCGGCAACGTGCAGGCGCACCCCGTTGGCGGTTAGGTAGCGGTGGGTGATTGCGGGAAGCGTTGTGCTGGTCATGCCCGGATAGAGTGCCGGGCCGCCCGTTCCGTTCCCCGGGTGTGACATGGTTCACAGGCTGGAACGTCTCCCCGGCGAACAGCCTCTTGTAGGCGAGGAGGTAGCGGTGACCGACACAGGGCGGCTGGCCGGGCTGGTCCGGGCCGCGCAGCGCGGGGACGGGCTGGCCATGGCCGAGGTGCTTGATGCCCTCGCCCCGGCCGTCGGCCGCTGGTGCGGGCCGATTGCGCTGCAGGATGCCGATGACGCCGCGCAAGAGGCGATGATCGCCATCCTGCGGGGGCTGCGGGGGCTACGCGACCCGGCAGCGCTGTTCGGCTGGGCCCGGGCGATCGCGGTCCGCGAGGCGGTCCGGGTCGCCCGCCGCACTGAGCGCGAGCAGCCCGCAGAACTGGCGAGCCTCCCAGCGCCGGGCGACCCGATGCTGGCCGCCGACATCCAGGACGTGCTCTCCCGGCTAACCCCCGAGCACCGGGCGGTGCTGATGCTGCGCGACCTGGAAGGCCTCGACGAGCGCACCGCCGCCGCCCTGCTTCGCGTCCCGGCCGGCACCGTGAAATCGCGGCTAGCCCGGGCGCGGGCCAGCTTCCGGAAGGAGTGGCAGGCATGACCTGGCCAGTAGCCGACCTTGACGCCATCCGCCGGCTGCGCGCGCTGGCCGCAGCGGTGCCCGGTGCGATCGTCGCGGAAACCGTGATCGATGCCCCGTTCGACCAGGTGTGGGCCGTGGCCGCCGACCTGGAAGACGAACTGCCGGCCTACCTGCCCGACGTCCGCTCCTTCACGATCACCAGCCGCGACGGGGAGCGGCTGGAGGCCCGCGCCCGCGGCTATGCCGGGCTGCGTGCCCGCTTCGACGTCGTGCTGCGCCCTGGATGGTGCGTGATGCGCAGCCGGTTCCTGCTCGGCGGCATGGCTGCCGTCCCCGACGGGGACCAAACCCGGTTCGCCTTCCTCGGCGGCACCCATCTCCCCGCCCAGCGAGCCGCCGCCCCCGCTCTCGCCCTTGTCGGCCGGTGGGCCGGGCCCAAGGTGATCACCCGTTTCGCCAGCCGCGTCCACCAGCGCGGTGCTGGCTGACAGGCCGGGCCATGCGCGCGAGTTGCTCCGCGTCACGGACCCGTTCGGGCCGAGGGGCGCGGCCGGAAGCGCCCGTGCGATGCCGGTGACGACCGGGGCCAACCGGGCAGGAAAGGCCCGGGCAAGGCTTCGCTCACACGGGCATCGCACCGGCTGGGCCTACGGTCCCTGCCGGGCCCGCGCGCTAGCGGTCCGCGCCGAAGAAGCCGGTCAGGATGGGGGCGATCACCTCGGGCGGGGCGTTGTGGTCGTACCCGTCGAGCATCCGTAGCTGCGCACCGGGTGTGGCAGCGGCCTGTTCCGCGACTGAGCGCTGGAACCAGTCCGGGCTGTTCTTGCCGCCGAGGATCAAGGCGGGCACGGTGATCCTCCCCAGCTCGGACGTGGGGACCCCGCCGTCCGTCACGGCGAGGTCGTAGGGGAGCGTGGGGGTCAGGGGTTCCAGGTCCGCCACCCACGGCGCGCCGTCCAGCTGCGCGAGCACCTCATCGGGCAGCCTGACGACCTCCTTCATCCAGAACGCAACGGCTTCGCGCCTGCGGCCGGAGCTGACCAGCTGGCGGATGTGCTCCGCCAGGTCGACAGCCGGCACGGGCGTGTCCTCGTTGAGGAACGGCGCCTCGTACGCGACGATGCCCGCCACCGGAAGGCCAGCCGCTGCGGCCCGCAGCGCGATTGCCGCGCCGGATGAGTGGCCGAACACGAACGGCGGCTCGGGCCCGGTGGCCGCCGCGATGGCGGCAAGGTCCTCGTACTCCCGCTCCGCCGCGAACGGCTGCGTGTCGCCGCTGTCTCCCCGGCCGCGGCGGTCGTAGGTGACGACGGTGAAGCGCCGCGTGAGCTCCGCGGGCGCGGCAAACGTGTGGCGGGTGCAGAATGCGCCAACGCTGACGATAAGCGCAGGCCCG
>DASUBV010000058.1:0-17176 GCA_035763085.1 Streptosporangiaceae bacterium
CCGGCCGCGCCCCACTCCAGCCGCACGCCGTACGACCCCTGCCCGAACACGTCAGCCAGGTGCTCGCTCAACTTCGCCCTCCGGTCTCTTGCTCGCTACACATCGCTCCTATCGTGGTCGGCCTGCGGGTTTCAGGGATCCAGGCCCGTGCTGGCGGGTTACGGTGGGCCAGATCCAGCAACCGGAGGTCACGTGCCCACGCCGCCCCCTGACACCACGCCCGGCAGCCTGCCCTGCACGCCGGCGGCGATCCGCGCGGTCCTGGCCAGGCGGGCCGGGCCCGAGCTGGTGCAGCGCTTCGACCACGAGGTAGACGCGGCGTTCGAGCAGGCCGAGCAGCAGCGCGACCTCACCCCGCTGGTCCAGACGGTCCGCCGCTGGTGGCTCGCGGCCGGAGCCTGATGGCAGGCGCCGGGCCGGGCGGGCGGCGCGGCGTAGGCTGCCAGGGAGGGAGGCCGCCATGTCTGGCACGACGTTCGAGCACATCCTGGTGGAGCGGTCGGGGGACTTCGCCACCATCACGATGAACCGGCCGCAGCGCCGCAACGCGCTGTCCGGTGAGCACATGCGCGAGCTGATCACGGCGTTCGGGCAGGTGGGGGACAGTGATGCGCTGGGCGTGGTGCTGGCCGGCAACGGGCCGGTGTTCAGCGCCGGGCACGACTTCGCGGACGTGGCAGACGCGGACCTGGCCGGGGTGCGCTCGCTGCTGGCCACCTGCACCGACCTGATGACGGTGATGCAGCAGATCCCGCAGCCGGTGGTGGCCCGGGTACACGGGCTGGCCACGGCGGCGGGCTGCCAGCTGGTCGCCTCGGCCGACCTGGCCGTGGCCAGCGAGGAGGCGGGGTTCGCGGCGCCGGGGGGCAAGGGCGGCTGGTTCTGCCACACGCCGATGGTGGCGATCGCCCGGAATGTCGGCCGCAAGCGCGCGGCGGAGATGGCGCTATCAGGAGACGTGATCAGCGCGGCCACGGCGCTGGACTGGGGGCTGGTCAACCAGGTCGTCCCGGCGGCGCAGCTGGACTCGGCGGTGCAGGGACTGCTGGAGCGGGTGACCCGCGGGTCGGCGCAGAGCAAGGGGATCGGCAAGCAGGCGCTGTACGCGCAGATTGACCTGGACCAGCCCAAGGCCTACGCCTACGCCATGGAGGTCATGGCGGCGACGAGCCAGCTGCCGGACGCCCGCGAGGGGATGCGCGCGTTCCTGGAGAAGCGCAAGCCACGCTGGCAGCGCGACGGGGCCTGACGCGCAAGCCGCCCTGGCAACGCGGCGAGGCCTGACACCTGGCGTGCCCGCCGGACCGTGCCTGTAGCGCCTCAGCGCGACGGACTCCGCAGGATGAAGCGCTGCCGTCACGGCTGACCGCAGTTGGTCGCCCAGTAGCTCAGTCGCCCAGTAGCAGTGTCTTGTCAATGTAGTGCTCGCAGTGCCGCGTCAGTGTCGTGCTCGCAGTGGCTGGCGTGGCCTGAGTGGCTGCGGTGGTGTCACGGCTAGCGTGGCTCTGCCCACTCACCCCTGCTAGCGCTGCGCTCTCCCTTCTGGCTACGATGTTGCCCACTTAGGTTTATCAAAAAGGCATATGTCGTGGCGCAGCGGTGCGGAAGAGGCCCGCGGCTAGTCGAGCGGATGGGGCCCAGGATGGCGGAGACCGTGGCGTCCGGAGGCGAGCCGCAGTGCACGCTGACCAGCGATGAGCAAGGCGTGGTGTTCAGCCTCGGCAGGGACCGGCTGGCGCGGTACGTGTCCGGCGCCGCTCCGCGCCCGTTCCTGGCTGACCTGCGCGGCCCCGGCGGCCGGGTGGTGACCCGGCCGCTGGACCTGGCGGGACTGCCGGCGGATTCCCGTGATCACCCGCATCAGCGCGGCGTCTGGGCCGGGCACCGCGACGTCGGCGGCGCGGATCTGTGGACCGACTTCGATGGGCACGGCGTGATCGCCGCGCGCGGGCGGCCGCACGTGCTGACGGAGCCGGGCCGGGCGACGGCGTGCCAGGAACTGGACTGGATCGGCGCGGCGGGCGAGCTGCTGCTGACCGAGACACGGCTGGTGCGGGCCTACCCGGAGCTGGGCGACGGCAGCCGGATCATCGACCTGGAGCTGAGGCTCGCCGCGCTGCCGGGGCGTCCGGTGACGCTCGGCGACACCAAGGAGGCGGGCCTGGCGGCGGTCCGGGTCGCGGTGCCGATGGAGGAGCGCCGGGGCGGCCGGGTGGAGAACGCGGCGGGCGTCGTCGGCGCGGACCGGTGCTGGGGTCAGCCCGCGAGCTGGTGCGACTACAGCGGGCCGGTCAGCGAGGGACCGGACGGGGGCGCGCCGGACGGTGCCCGGGCCGGCATCGCGATCCTGGACCACCCCGGCAACCCGCGGCACCCAGTCAGCTGGCACGTGCGCGACTACGGGCTGATGGCGGCCAACCCGTTCGGGTACCGCGACTTCTTCCCCGGCCAGCACCGGGACGGCTCGCTGGAGCTCGTGCCCGGTGCTCCGGTCAGCTTCTGCTACCGGATCGTGGTGCACGCGGGCGACGCGCGCGTGGGCCGGGTCGCCGAGCGCTATGCCGAGTTCGCCGCCACGGCGCGCCCGGGCGAGCAGGCCGGTCAGCAAGCGGGGAGCGGCAATGCGCCTGGCGATCTGTAACGAGCTGTTCGAGGGCTGGCCGCTGACGGAGGCGTTGGCGTTCGCTGCCGGGGTGGGCTATGAGGCGGTCGAGATCGCCCCGTTCACACTCGGCGGCGCGCCCGGCGAGCTGTCGCGGCAGCGCCGGGCGCAGATCCGGGACCAGGCTGCCGCGCACGGCCTGGGCATCACCGGGCTGCACTGGCTGCTGGCCGGAGCGGCCGGCGTGCATGCTGCGGTCGCGGATCCGGAGGTGGCCCGGCGAACCCTGGACTACCTGCGCGACCTGACCGGGCTATGCGCGGACCTGGGCGGCCGGGTGCTCGTCTTCGGGTCGCCGGCACAGCGCAGCACGCCTGCCGGGGCGGACCCGGCGCAGGCGCGGGCGCGGATCGCCAGCACGCTGCGCGCGTGGAGCGCCATGGCCGCGGACTGCGGTATGACGATCTGCATCGAGGCCCTGCCGCCTGCGGAGACCGACCAGATCACCACCACCGCCGAGGCGGTGGCCATGGTCGAGGAGATCGGCTCCCCGGCGGTCCGGCTGGTGCTCGACGTGAAGAGCATGTGCTCGGAGGACACCCCGGTCGGGGAGCAGATCGCGCTGGCCGCCCCGTACCTGGCCTATGTCCAGGTCAACGATGCAAGCCGCCGCGGGCCCGGGCTGGGCGATACCGACTTCGTGCCGATCCTGCGCGCGCTGGCGCAGGCCGGGTACGCCGGCGACGTTTCGGTGGAGGCGCTAGACCGGGGTCCCGACCCGGTGACGGTCGCCCGGACTGGTTACGCGACCCTGCGGGCGGCGCTGGGTGAGCTCGGCCTGCCCGGCGGCTCCCGCCCGCCCGCTTCCTGGTAACAGCAACTGGCGCTGCCGCCGGATGGGCGGCCCGACGAAAGGACGCCGATCGTGCTCGCCCGCCACCTTGTCTCCCGCCGGCCCGGCCAGCTCGCCCTGGAAGAGCACGACGTCCCCGCGCAGCCGCCGCCGGGCGGGATCATCGCCCGCGCGGCGGCCACGGCGATCAGCCCCGGCACCGAGGTGACGATGTACCTGGGCCGCGCCGTGCTGCGCCCGGCCGACAGCACCGAGCCGTATTACCCCGGCTACTCCTTCGCCGGCGTGGTCGTGGCGGCGGGCGAGGGGGCGGGATTCAAGCCGGGGGACCGGGTCTGCGGGCCGCTGCCGCACGCCTCACTCGCCGCGGAGAGCCGGCCAGAACGGCTGGCGCGGCTGACGGTGATCCCCGACGGTGTCAGCGACCCGGCGGCGGCCATGACCCAGCTCGGCTGCATCGCCCTCAACGCGGTGCGGCTGGCCCGGCTGCAGCTCGGTGACTCCGTCGCCGTCCTCGGCGCGGGCCTGGTCGGGCTGCTGGCCTGCCGGTTCGCGCACCTGAGCGGGGCGCGGCCGGTGCTGGCAGCGGACCCGGTGGCGAGCCGGCGTGAGCTGGCCCGAGTGTTCGGGGCCAGCGCTTCGGCGGACCCGGCCGAGCTGGCCGCGAGATCGGGGAACGGCGTGCCGCAGACCGGCTTTGACGTGGTGTTCGAGGCGAGCGGGACGCCGCAGGGAGTGCTGCAGGCGATGCGGCTGGCCGCGCGCGGCGGCCGGGTCGTGCTGCTGGGCAGCACCCGCGGCCTGGTGGACGGTTTCGACCCGTACGACGACGTCCACCGCAAGGGCGTGACGGTCATCGGCGCGCACGTGTCCACGGCACCGGCCGCAGCGACGCTGGCCGACCGGTGGACCGAGGCCGCCAACCGCCGCTACCTGCTGGGCCTGCTGCGCGACCGGGTGGTTGAGGTGTCACCGCTCATCACCGACACGATCGCGCCGCGAGACGCCGGCGCGATGTTCGCCGACCTGGCCCGCGCGCCGGGCGGGCGGCTGGGCGTGATCATCGACTGGGAGGCGGCGGGATGAGCGGCGAGCGCGACCAGGCGGCGGCCGGGCCGTTCCCCGGCGGGACCAGCGTGTCCCGCCTGACGGTCTACGACTGGTCCAGCCCTGATGGCCTGCGCGGCGGGTCGGCGCACGCGCATCTGGCCTGCACCGAGGGGTATGTGGTGATCGGCGGCCAGGGGTGGCTGCAGACCCTGGGGCACGACGGGTTCGCGGAGACGCCGCTGACCCCGATGACGGTGGCGTGGTTCAGCCCGGGTGTCATCCACCGGCTCGTCAACGAGGGCGGGCTGCGGATCATCGTGGTCATGCAGAACAGCGGCCTGCCGGAGGCGGGGGACTGCGTGCTGACATTCCCGCCCGGGCACCTTGCCGACCGCGGCGCCTACCAGGCGGCGATGTCGCTGGCGCCGGGCGCGGCGGCGGGAGGGCCGGCCGCTGCGGCGGGGACGCGGGCCGGGACTGCGGAGGACGCGGCGGAGCGGCGCAAGAACCTCGCGGTCGAGGGCTTCCTGCGGCTTCGCGAGCGGGTGGCCGCGCACGGGCCGTCCGGGCTGGATGAGTTTTACTCCGCCGCGGCGGAGCTGGTCCGGCCACGGCTGCCGGACTGGCGCCAGACCTGGGAGCGGGGTGCGATGACAGCGGCGCGGCGGACTCAGGAGCAGATCGCGGCGCTGGCCGACGGCGAGATCGCGCACCTGCACGAGGGCCGGCTCACGGTGCTCGGGCCGCCCGCCGCCGAGCGCCTCGGCATGTGCGGCCGGCTGGCCGCCTACTAGCGCGCCAGGATGCAGCGGGAGGATTCCGCGTCGCCCGTGCGCGTGATCCTCCTGGGAGCGCCGGCCGCTGCCGGGAGCGCGCACCCGGCGGCTAGAGGCGGAGCAGGGGCGGCATGTCCGGGTCGGCATCGGCGGCGTCGTCGGCCAGCGCCCGGTCGATGGCGGTGGCGGAGAACACCGTCTCGCGCACCATCACCGCGGCGCCGGCCACGCCCGCGTGATCACCGAGCCGGCTGGTGGAGATGTGCAGGCTGCGGGTGGCCAGGGGCTGGGTGCGCTGGTAGAGCGACTCGCGCAGGCCGGCCAGGAAGTGCTCGTGCGTAAAGGCCATGTCGCCGCCCAGGATCAGGGCGCCGGGGTTGAGCAGGCTCACCGCAGTGGCCAGCACCTTGCCGAGCAGCCGCCCGGACTGGCGGGTCGCCTTCACCGCGTCGCCGTTACCCTCCTGGACCAGGCGGACCACGTCCCGGCTGGTCTCGGTCGGCCAGCCCCGGTCCTTCAGCTCGCGGGCGATCGCCGCGCCGCTGGCCACGGCGGCCAGGCATCCGTCGGCCCCGCAGCTGCACCGGTGCTCCTCGGCGGCGGGCACCCGGACATGGCCGATGTCACCGGCGCCCCCGTCGACGCCGTTGTAGACCCGGCCGCCGATCACCAGCCCGGCGCCGATGCCGGTGGCGACCTTGACGAACAGCAGCGAGTGGATGTCCGGGTAGCACAGGGCGGCCTCGCCCAGGGCCATCAGGTTCGCGTCATTCTCGACGAAGACCGGGGCCCGGAAATGCCGGCCGACCGCCTCGCGGACCGGGTAGTCGTCCCAGCCCGGCATGATCGGCGGCTGCACCGGGCGGCCCGCGATGCCGTCGACCGGCCCGGGCAGCCCGACGCCCACCCCGCACACCTGGGCGGGATCCCGGCCGCTGTCCTCCAGCAGGCTGGCCAGCGCCGAGCAGACGAACTCCAGCACCGCGTCGGGCCCGGTGGCGATCCGGGACTCGATGGTCTTGTCGGCGAGCGTCTGGCCGGCGCCGTCCAGCACGGCCAGGCGGCCGTGCGTGGCGCCGAGGTCGGCGGCCAGGATGGTCTTGGCCGCATCGTTGGGCGTCAGTGCCGTCGGCGGCCGGCCGCCGGTGGAGGCCTCGGTCCCGCCCTCGCGCAGGTAGCCCGCAGTCAGCAGGGCGCCGACCCGCTGCATGACCGTGGACCGCGACAGGCCGGTCAGCAGCATCAGCTCCCGGCGCGTGCGCACGCGACCCTGCCGGAACAGCTGGAAGATGTGCCCGGCTGAGGTCGTGAGCAGCGGATCCGGGGAATCGGTCACGTCACCCCTTCTCCGCGCCTGCGGTGAGACCCTCGGTCAGCAGTCGCTCGGTGAAGAAAAACAGCACCAGGATGGGCACCGTCAGGATCACGGACCCGGCCATTAGAATAGTCGTCGGAATTTGGATGCTGCTGGAAAGCTGGGCCAGGCCCAGGGAAACCGTCCAGTTGCTCCGGTTGTCGATCAGGAACAGCAGCGCGAACAGGTACTCATTCCAGGCGATCATGAACACGTACAGCGCGGTGGCCATGATCGCGGGCCGCGCCAGCGGCAGCGAGACATGCCACAGCACCTTCAGCCGCGAGCACCCGTCGGCCGCGGCGGCCTCCTCCAGGCTGCGCGGGACGGTCTCGAAGTAATTGCGCAGCATGTAAATGGCGATCGGCACCGTCTGCGAGATGTAGACCAGCACCAGGCCGGGCAGGCTGCCGCGCAGCCCGAGGCGGGTGAACAGCACGAACAGCGGGATGGCCAGGACGATGCTGGGGAACAGGTAGACGCTGACGAACAGCAGGTTCGCGTGGCGGCGGCCGGGGAACCGCAGCCGGGTCACCGCGTAGGCGCCGGGAATGGCGATGATCAGGGTCAGCAGCACGGTCAGCACCGACACCACGCCGCTGTTGCGCAGCAGGATCAGGAAGCCCTCGCCGCCGGCGGAAACCGGCTCCAGCACGGCCTTGTAGGTCGCGATGGTGAAGTCAGCCGCGGTCGGGAAAAGGCGGCCGGGGCTGAGCAGCAGCTGCTGGATGGTCCGCACCGACAGCAGCACCATGTAGTAGAAGGGGAAAAGGGTCACCACCGCGAATCCGGCGATGATGATCCACTTGAGCCAGCGGAAGATCAAGGTCTCGACCCGGTCGCGGCTCCACGGCCGCCGGGCGCGCTCGCGCGGCACCGGGCTGGCGGCCGGCGTGGCCGCGGGCGCGGCGGTGACGCTGGGCCCGGTCATGCGCCCGCTCCTGTCTCGTCGGTGGACTTGTTGAAGAAGGCCAGGTAGATGCCCAGGCAGATGACCAGGACCACGGCCAGTACGACGGCCTGGGCGGCCGACTGCCCGATGTCGGCCTGCGAGGTCAGCAGCTGGTAGACGCGGACGCTGACGACGTCGGTCCCGGCCGATCCGCCGGTCAGCAGGAACACGTCGTCGAACTTATTGAAGGTCCAGATGAACCGCAGCACGGCCAGCACCGCGATGACCGTCCGCAGCTGCGGCCAGATGATGTGCCGGAACCGCTGGGTCGGGCAGGCGCCGTCGACGATCGCCGCCTCCTCCAGCTCCTTGGGGATCGCCTGCAGCCTGGCCAGGATGAACAGGAACGTGAAGGGGAAGTAGCGCCACACGTCGAAGGCGATCACGGTGAGCAGCGCCGTCGGCACGTGCACGCTGGTACCGAACAGGCTGAGCTGGCCGGTCTGCTCCGACAGGAACGGGATCGCGTGGTGCCAGCCCAGGATATTGACGCCGATCTGGTTGGCGATGCCGAACTGCGGGTTCAGCATGATCTGCCACACGAAGGTCACCGCCACCACTGGCGCGATGTAGGGCAGCAGCATCGCGCCGCGGATCAGGCTGCGACCGCGAAACGGGCTGCGCACCACCAGCGCGGCGACCAGGCCGACGCCGATGGACAGCGCGGTGCCCACGACGGTATAGGTCAGCGTGGTGGTGAGCGTGCTGAGGAAGCCGGGCGAGGTCAGCACGAGGCGGAAGTTCTCCAGCGTGTAACTGCCGAAGATGCCGGCCTCGCGCAGGTTCAGCAGCCTGATCCGCTGGAACGACAACATGATCGTCCACAGCACCGGCACGATCACGATGACCACCACGATCACCACGGTCGGCGAGATCAGCGTGAGCCCGGTCCGGGCCTCCTGGCGGGCCAGAGTGCCCGGACGCCCGCCCGGTCGCCTGAGCCTGGCCGGCCAGCGTGTCGTCGAAGCCATGCCCTACCTATCCCGGCCGTGCCGGGCGGGCGGCGGGCCGCCCCCCCCGCACGGCGCTGCTTGCTACTGCGATGACTTGATCTGCGCGACGGCCTGCTGAGCCTGCTGCGCCGCGCCCGCCGCGGTGATCGTGCCGCTGGCCGCGGCCGCCACCGCCTTGGGCACCACGAGCTGGCCCGATGCCGCGCCGACCAGGGCGCCCTGGCCGACGTCCAGGCCCCACCGGTGGATCGAGTTGGGGCTGACCTTGAGGATGTTCAGCACGCTGGCCGGGTAGAACTTCGCCAGCGGCGCCCGGGTGTCCACGCCGGTGTTCAGGTGCGTCCACGCGTCGGCGTACAGGGTCGGGTTGGCCATCGTGCCGTGCCGGACCGGGAACTTGCCCTCCGGCGACATGCCCAGCCAGCTGGTGTAGCCCTTGCTCAGCATGAACTCGATGAACTTCTCCGCGGCCGACGCGTGCGCGGTCTTGGTGATCGTCCAGGAGGTGACCTCGCCGAACTGGGCCGGCGCCGTGCCGTCGGGGCCCTGGACCGCGGTCACGATGCCGCTGTTCTTGGCCAGGAAGGCGTGGTCGGACTTGCACTGCGGGCAGGTGGGCAGGTCCTCGTTGACCAGGCCGGCCATCTCGCCCAGCAGGTAGGAGGACCAGACCACCATGGCGGCCTTGCCGGCGAAGTACGTCGCCCGGGTGGTGTCCACCGTCTGGGTGCCGCGCACCGAATCGTTGCGGACCAGGTTGGTGTACCAGTTGAACGTGTCCTGGCACGGCTTGCTGTCCAGGCTCGGCTGGCCGCCGGAGCTCACCATCTGGCAGCCGTTGGCCAGCGCGAAGTACTCGAAGGTCTGCTCGGTGAAGGCGTCGGCCGGGTCGGTGGCCATGGTGATCCCGGCCATGCCGGGCGAGTTCAGCTTCTGGGCCGCCGCCTGGATCCTGGCGTAGGTGGTGGGGGCGGGCAGGTGCGCCTTGTCGAACAGGTCCTTGCGGTAGATCAGCAGCTGCACCCACGCGTCGCTGGGCACCGCGGCCTGGGCGCCCTTGTACTGGGTCAGCCGGATCGCGCTCTGGTCGAAGGTGCTCGGGCCCAGCTCGCTGATCACGGCCTTGGCCGCAGCGGTGTTCAGCAGGTCGTTGCTGGCCAGGTACTGGACAGAGTCCAGCGGCAGCGCGCCGATGACGTCGGGCAGCTTGCCGGCTGCCGCGTCCTCGGTGACCAGCTGCTGGAACTGGTTCTCATCGAGCCCGACGAGCTTGACCTTGATCCCGGTCTGCGCGGTGAACTTGGCCGCCTGCTCCTTGGTGATGGCGATGCGGCTCGGGTCGTTCTCCTCGCTCCAGACCGTGATCTGCTTGGCCGAGCCATGGCTGCCGCTGCCGCCTGATCCCGATGACGAGCCGCATGCGGCAGCCGCGAGAATGCAGGCAAGTGCGATGCCCGCGGCGACGAACCCTTGTGGTTTCATGCCGATCCTTTCCTGAAATCGCCCTGCGCCGGCGGCCCGTCAGTCCGCTAGCAGGGAAGAGAGGGTCCGGTAGGCGATTGCCAGCCCGGTCTTGGTGCGCTCCTCGGTGCCGCCCCACAGCGGGTCCTCGTGCTCGACGGACACCGTGCCGTCAAACCCGTGCTCGTACAGCACGTCGATGATCTTGCGCCAGTCGACGTCGCCCAGGCCCGGCACCCGGAACCGCCACCAGCTGTGATCCCACGGGTTCTCGCGCTCGATGGTCTTGCCGAAGAACCCGTACCGGTTGATCCGCCCGTCCAGGACCTCGACGTCCTTGGCCTGGACGTGCGCGACGTGCTGGACATGGGCGCGCAGCGCGGTCACCGGGTCGATGCCCAGCCCCACCAGGTGGGACGGGTCGTAATTGAGCCACAGCCCGAGGCCGGTGAGCCAGTCCCACAGCTCGGGGGAGTAGGCGATGTTGGCCGGGTACGCGTCGGGGTGCCAGCCCTCCATCGGGCAGTTCTCGATCACCAGCCTGATGCCGGCGCGGGTGGCGTGCTCGACCAGCGGCGCGAACACGCGCTCGGCCTCCCGCACGTTCTCCTTGACCGGGCGGGTGATGTCGCGGCCGATGAATGTGCCGACCGTCGGGCAGCCGAGCCGGGCGGCGGCGTCGATGCAGGCGTGCACGTGCGCGTTCACGGCCTGCCGGGTGGCCGGGTCGTGATGCAGGTTGTTCTCGTAGAAGGCCAGCGACGAGATCGACAGCGCGCGGTCGGCGAACATCGCCCGCACGGCCGCCGCGGCCGCGTCATCCAGCGACTCGGTCGCGATGTGCGTGGCGGTGAACGGCCGGTCGTCGCTGCGCGGCCAGGCCGCGACCTCGAGCGAGCCAAAGCCCTGGGCTGCTGCCCAGTCGGCCACCTTTTCCAGGGGCAAGCCGGGAAGGCAGGCCGTCAGGAAGCCCAGTTTCATCGAGATCCAATCGCAAGCCGCCCGGGGGTCGGCGCCAGCAACTTCGGCAGAGTTTGGCACCGACTTTGGCATCTTGACAAGACCTAAGTCTCACCTCTTGGATAACGAACGGGTTCCTGGAAGGGACGAACTCTCATCCTTGGAAGGAGTGACGTGGAGCGAGCTGTGTGCTTCGCCTCTCCGCGCGTCGTGACTCTGGAGGACTCCCCGCCGCTGGCGGCCGGGCCCGGGCAGGTCCGGCTGCGGACGTTGTACTCGGGGATCTCGGCCGGCACCGAGCTGACCGCCTACCTCGGCTCCAACCCGTACCTGACGCGGAGCTGGGACACCGGCCGCCGCCTGTTCGTCGAGGGCGCGGCGACGTTCCCGTACCCGGTGACAGGCTGGGGGTACGAGGAGGTCGGCGTGGTCACCGGGGACAGTGCCGAGGCGGGGCTGCACGCCGGGGACGTGGTCTGGGGCATCTGGGGTCACCGCAGCGACGGGCTGCTGCCGGCCGCGCAGGCTGCCCGCCAGGTCCTGCCGCCCGGCACCGACCCGGTCGCCGGTGTCTTCGCCCGGCCCGGCGCCATCGCCCTCAACGCGCTCCTGGACGCCGACGCCCATCCCGGCGAGACCGTCGCGGTGTTCGGCCAGGGCGTGATCGGCCTGCTGG
Source organism: Streptosporangiaceae bacterium (assembly GCA_035763085.1). Classification (GTDB taxonomy): domain Bacteria; phylum Actinomycetota; class Actinomycetes; order Streptosporangiales; family Streptosporangiaceae; genus DASUBV01. The sequence continues at coordinate 11,638 of DASUBV010000058.1, forward strand.
CCACCCGGCTGCTGGCGCTCAGCGGGGTGCGGGTCATCGCGGTGGACACCCAGCCCGCCCGGCTGGCCATCAGCGAGTCCTCGGGTGCCTGGCAGACGGTTACGGCCGGGCCCGACGCCGGCGTCGCCGAGCAGGTCAAGCAGCTCACGCACAACCACGGCGCCGATGTCTGCATCGAGCTGAGCGGGTCCTACGCGGCGCTGCACGAGGCCATCCGCGCGGTCTGCTACGGCGGCCGGGTGGTCGCGGCCGGCTTCTACCAGGGCAGCGGCTCGGACCTGCGGCTCGGCGAGGAGTTCCACCACAACCGGGTGGAGATCGTGGCGTCACAGATCTCCGGGCCGCCGTTCCGGCACCGCAGCCGGTGGACCCGCGAGCGGCTGCACGAGGAGTTCATGCGGCTGGTGACCGAGGGCCAGGTGGACCCGCGGCCGCTGGTCAGCCACGTGCTGCCGGCCGCCGCCGTGGCCGGCGCGTTCACGGCCATCACCGACCCCGCTGCCGGCGCCCTGCAGGTCGTGCTCGACTTCCGATCGGAGCAATCATGAAGCTGTCGTGTCAGGAGCAGCTGCTGCCCGGCGGCAGCCTGGCCGAGAAGTTCGAGTTCGCGCTGGCCGCGGGCTGGGAGGCAATCGAGCTGCGCGGCAAGGGCGGCTTCGCCTTCCGCGACCGCCTCCCCGAGCTCAAGGCGGCCGCTCGCGCGGGCGTGGTCATGCCCACCGTGTGCGTCGAGATGGATCACTTCATCGGCGACTTCGACGAGGGCCGCCGGGAGGACGCCATCGCCAACATGGCCTCCCAGCTCAGCGTCATGGCCGAGATCGGCGGCCAGGGCGCGATGACCCCGGCCTCGTGGGGCATGTTCAGCCTCCGGCTGCCGCCGTTCGTCCCGCCCCGCCCGCCCGAGCAGGACCGGGCCGTCCTGGTGGACGCGCTGGGCCGGCTCGGCGAGCACGCCCGGCGCGAGGGCGTCGAACTCTACCTCGAGCCGCTGAACCGGTACGAGGACCACATGGTCAACCGGCTGTCTGACGCGGTCGCGCTGATCCGCCAGGCCGGCACGGGCGCGGTCAAGGTGGCCGCCGACACCTACCACATGAACATCGAGGAAGCCGATCCGTGCGCGTCACTGCGCGCGGCCGCGCCCTTTCTGGGCCACGTCCAGGTCAGCGACTCCAACCGGCTGGAGCCCGGCGCCGGTCACGTGCAGTTCGCCGCCCTGTTCGCCGCGCTGCGCGAGGTCGGCTACTCCGGCATGCTGGCCCTGGAGAGCCGCCTGAGCGGCCCGGCCGACGAGGTGCTGCCGCGGTCGGCTGCCTTCCTGCGTGAGTGCCGGTGAACCAGCGCGAGCTGTGGGACTCGGCAGTAGCGACACTCGAGCGGAACTGGGGCGGCTCGGCCACGCTGCCATCGGCCAGCCAGTACCCGCACCAGTGGAGCTGGGACTCGGCGTTCATCAGCATCGGCCTGGCGCGCTGCAACCCGGCCCGCGCGCAGGCTGAGCTGAATTCCCTGTTCGCCGGGCAGTGGGAGGACGGCCGGCTGCCGCATATCCTGTTCTCGCCCGGCGAGCAGGAGGACGCCTACTTTCCCGGGCCGGCGTTCTGGGACAGCCGCGCCCGGCCCGGCACCCCGGCCATCGCCACCTCGGGCCTGATCCAGCCGCCGGTGCACGCACGGGCCGTCCTGGCCGTTGCCCGGGCCAGCCGCGGCGCCAACGGCGCCGCGCACTTTCTGCAGCAGGCCTACAGCAGGCTGGTCCGCTGGCACGAGTACCTGCGCGGGCACCGCGACGTCGGCGGGGCCGGGCTGGCCGCGATCGCGCATCCCTGGGAATCGGGCCTGGACAACAGCCCGCTGTGGGACGGGCCGCTGGCGGCGGTGCGCCAGCCCGCCCAGGCACCGCGGTTCGCCCGCCGCGACATCAGCCACGTGGATGCCCGGCACCGGCCGACCAACCACGACTACCAGCAGTACGTGGTGCTGGCGGAGCAGTACCGCGACACCGGGTATGACGATGCGACGCTGCCGGGCGCCCAGTTCCTCGTCGAGGACCCGCTGTTCAACGCCGTGATGCTGGACGCCGAGCTGTGCCTGGCACAGATCGCCGGCGAACTCGGCCTGGAAGCGGGGCCGCACGAGCGGCACGCCCGCCGCCTGCACACGGCGCTGCTGGCCCGGCTGTGGGACGAGCGCATCGGCGCCTTCACCGCCCGCGACCTGCGCACCGGCCAGACCGTCGGGGTGCTCACCATCTCCGGCCTGATGCCGCTGCTCGACCCGTGGCTGCCGGCCGATGTCAGCGGCCGCCTGGCGGAGGTCGCGGCGTCCCCCGCCTTCATCGGCGGTGCCGCCTACCCCGTGCCGACCACCCCGCCGGACTCGCTGGCGTTCGACCGGCACCGGTACTGGCGCGGGCCGACGTGGATGAACACCAACTGGCTGCTCGGCCAGGCCCTGCGGCAGACGGGGAACACCGAGCTGGCCGGCCAGATCGCCGCGTCCTCGCTGCGCCTGATGAGCGCGGCTGGATTTCGCGAGTACTACGACCCTCTCGACGGTACTGGCCTGGGCGCCGGCGGCTTCAGCTGGAGCGCTGCCCTGGCTCTGGACTGGCTGGCCGGCCTGGCATCATCGGAAACATGACGGTCATCAAGATCAACGCGATTACCGTGGCTGCCGGCAGCGGCGACGAGCTGGCCCGCCGGTTCGCCGCCCGCGCCGGCGCCGTCGACAACCAGGACGGCTTCGAGGGCTTCGAGCTGCTCAAGCCGGCCGATGAACGGACCACCTGGCTGGTGGTGACCCGGTGGCGGGACGAGGCCGCCTTCCAGGCATGGCTGCACTCGCCGGCCTTCGGCCACGGGCACCGGCCGGCGGCCGAGCGGGCCGGCGGGGACACCCCAGCCGCGCCGGCCGGCATCAGCAGCGAGCTGTGGTCCTACGAGATCGCCGGCGGCTCGGCGGGCGCGGGCAGCAGCTAGATTCCGCCGGCGGCCGGGATGGCTGGCTGGCCGGAGTGCGACATGCCGGCCGGGCTGCCCGCACGGCTCAGTGGGCGCCCCGGTTACCGAGACTGCGGCGAAGCTGCATCATCATGTCGACAGGCGTGGGCGCGATCGACTCGAAGCGGTAGAACTGATCGGCCCAGTAACTGCGCAGCTCCGGGCTCTCGCCGAGGTCGAGCAGCAGGGCATGGGCCCGCGGGTGACCCACCCGGAACTGGTCGTAATGCGAGACGAGCAGGCGCGACTTGTCGATCCGGACGGCCGAGTAGGTCAGTCCCCGCAGCAGCAGGACCGTTACCTGCTCAGACCGCGCGCCGAGGTCGAGCAGCTGAGAGACGCTCTCGGCAATGCGCAGCCGCACCGCCTTGCGCGGCATCTTGTAGGTGTCGGCGAGCTGATTGAGCCAGGCACGATCCTCGGATGGGCTGTCATCGCCGGTGCCGAAGTTGCCAGGATGCGGAAGATAGAGCGTGACGGCAAGCCCGTCGGCCAGCAGCCGCCGGAAGGTGCGCGAGTTGGATTCCAGGAGCGAGTCGCACCAGTTCATGACGATGTCGAGCTGCCGGGCACCGGACAGGATGGATTCCCACTCCTGGCCGCTGATCTCACTCCACTGCGGATAGAAACCCAGGATCCCGCGCGGCCGCGGGATCTGCAGTCGCCGCAACTCGGCGGCGACGGCCTCCAGGTCCTTCCGGGCCCGCTTGCCGAGCTGATCGCCCTGCTTGTCGAGCAGCTGCGCGATCTCGTCGCTGGGCGTGACCCCGATGAACTGGTACAGAGCGTAGACCGCCAGGAAGACAAAGAGCGCGGCGATGGCGTTGGGAATGGCCGTCTCGACGAGTTCCCGGATCCCGTGGCCGAATACCAGCTTGTAGATGAGTGAAAGCGCTACGAGGGTCAGGACTGCTAACAGGAGCCGGTATCGGCCAAGGGCTCGGCGCAGTCGGCTGATGCTGGCCGACAATGACTTGGTTGTTGCTTCAGGCACGCACTATCAACCAACCGCTGCAACGCTGGTGCGTTCTTCGGGTACAGGGGCAGACCGATTTGCTCTGCATACGATGTTAGCCCGGCAACCCGCTGATCGTCTCCTATGCGCCGGTAACGTACAGGTACGGGAGACCAGGTCACGCTGGCGGGCGGAACGTTAGCGTATGACTGTCTGGACCATGCCATGTTGCTCCCGTCCGGCAAGACGTAGAGCGGCCCGGTAACGGCTGCGGTGGCCCCGCTGTCCCTGGCGTAGCGCAGGAGCTCGTGCAATTCCGTGTCCGGGACGGATGGCAGGAGCGGCCGCAGGGACAGGAAGAACGGAATGGACGCCTGAGCCCGCAGCGCTGCCGCGCTGTCGAGCCGGCGAGCGGGAGCGGGCGTCCGGGGCTCAATGTCCGGAGCAGAGTCCCAGCAGGTCGCGGACACGTTCAGGGACAGGCCCATCCGGGTCCGCGTGTGCATGTCGGCGAGAAAGCGCCGGAGTTCGGGTGGTGCCGTCCCCTTCGTGGAGATGTTGATGTGCTTGCCGGTGTCGGCGAGGACGGGCAGCATCTCGCGCAGGCGCCGCCGGCTGGCAAGCGGGTCGCCGTCATAACCGAGCTGGATGATGTCGAAGGAATCCGGGCTGAGCTTCTCCAGCGCCGCGACGATCGCTCCGGCTGACAGCGGCTGGGCGGCTGTCAGCTCGGGGTCGCCGGCGTAGCAGTACCGGCAGCCAAAAGGGCACCTTCGCCCGATGGGGACAAGGACGCGGCGTTCCCGGGCAACGAGCTCGTACGGCAGGGCCGATGGGGCCCGCGGCCCGGAGGCCGCGCGTGCCGCCGTGCTAGGCGTGCTGACCACCTCCGCCCGATCCGGACCGGAACATTACCGACATCAATCAGTAAAGAAGGCGCTTTTGGTGATGCTGGCCGAGCGAGATGAGCTCGATGGGTGGACCGATGCCCCTATCCGGACCCGGCTAATATCCTGGATCTGCAAACAATGGCAGAGCAGCCAGCTGGTTGGCCAGGCCAAACGCTGATTCCGCAGCCCCGTACCCGCTGGCCGGGCGGCCAGCTGTGATCCTACAAGACCGGCCTCGGCGCAGCGTGCGGGCATTCCGGGTGAGCCGGGTAACGCCGAGCTTTCCGAGGATAATCTGCCGGGCAGCGCCAATGGCGTCCCCGCTGCGGCGCGGCCGGTGAGGCTGGCGGCAGGATGACCGGCCGCCCTCAGCTGTCCAGGACCTGGCGCAGGGTGGCGGCGAACTCGCCGGGCTTGCCCGTGCCCCCGTACTCGCCGCCCAGGAAGCCGTCGTGGCCGCCGGGGAAGCTGGTCGGCGCAATCCCGAGCCGGGCCGCGACCGCCGTGCCGCCGCGGCCGGCCATCATGGCAGCCGAGTCCTCGCCAATACCGATGACCACGCGCGTCTGCGCGGCGCGCAGCGCGTCGAAGTCGTGCTGATAGTGCGTGCAGGTGATGATGTTGTGCCCCACCAGCGGGTCGTCGCGGGAGCCGTCGTCCTCGGCAGGCAACCCGAAGATCGCCGGGTC
>DASUBV010000059.1:0-7187 GCA_035763085.1 Streptosporangiaceae bacterium
TGAGCCTGACAGAGATCTCCAGGCTGACAGGGGCGCCGCAGCCGTCGGTACATCGCGAGGTGCAGCGCGCTGAGCAAACCGGACTCGTCACCAGCAGGAAGATCGGCAACACGCGTCTTGTTCGAGCCAACATCGACAGCCCTTATTACGCCGGGCTAGCTGATGTCCTGACCCGGGCCTTCGGCGTCCCCGCCGTACTGACCAGAGCGCTGACCAGCGTCCGTGGCATCGACTCGGCCTATGTGTATGGGTCCTGGGCGGCCCGCCACGCCGGCCAGTCGGGTGAGCGACCAGTGGGCGACATTGATCTTCTCGTCCTTGGCCAGCCTGACAGAGATGAGTTGTACAGCGCGCTAGCAGAGGCTGAGGATCGGCTAGGCAGGCCTGTCCAGGCGACCATTCGCGAGGCTGACTGGCTGGAATCAGGATCGGGATCGTTCCACGACACAGTGACCAGCCGACCCATGGTAAGGCTCACGCTCGCTGATTCCTAGGCGAAGCGCTCGAGCGTCGTTGCCGACAGGAGCGTCCGCGCACCAGCGATCGCTACGGACGCCTTCTCGATGGCCCATTCCGCGTCCTGACGATCGGACATTTAGATTTTGGCAGCACAGCACTCTCAATAGCACTAACAGCAACATGAGTTGTCCGGCCAGGCGTGCCTGCACCCGTCACGCGGCCAGGCGCGGACGGCGACAGCACACGGCCGGCCTCCGTCGTCCGCAGCATCACCGGCCCGCCCGCCGGCCAGCGACTGCTGCGATGCTCGAATCGACGATCCGCTCGAGCACGGCATTACCTGGTGCGGCGATCTGTGGCAGCGTTGCGGCCATGAGCGCTGGCGTGGTGAGCCCCGTGTTTATCGGCCGTCGCGGGGAGATCACCTCGCTGGCCGAGCTGCTGGAGCAGGCCAGGACCGGGGAGCCTGCCTTCGCGCTGATCGGCGGCGAGGCCGGCGTGGGCAAGACCCGGCTCGTGGGTGAGCTCGCCGCGCGGGCAGCGGCAGCCGGCTTCCTCGTGCTCACCGGTCAGTGCGTCGAGCTTGGCGCCGAGGGCCTGCCGCTGGCGCCGCTGGTGGATGCCCTGCGCAGCCTCACCCGCGCGATGCGGCCAGAAACCCTGAGCGAGGTGCTGGGGCCAGCCGGGCCCCGCCTGGCCCGGCTGCTGCCCGAGCTGGACCCGCCGGCCGCGGTGCAGCCGGCCGGCGAGGACCTCCAGAAGGCTCAGCTGCTGGAGCTGGTCCTGGGCATGCTCGACCGGCTCAGCGCGGTCCGGCCGGTTCTGCTCGTCATCGAGGACCTGCACTGGGGCGACCAGTCGACCCTGGACCTGACCGCGTTCCTGGTCCGGTCGCTGCGCGCGGCCCGGGTGCTGATGGTGGTCACCTACCGCTCTGATGAGCTGCACCGCCGGCATCCGCTGCGCCCGCTGCTCACCAGCTGGGAGCGGATGCGGACGGTGCGCCGCATCGACGTGCCCCGGTTCGATCGCGACGAGGTCAGCGCCCAGCTCACCGCGATCCTCGGCGATGACCCGGCGCCGGGAGTTGCTGACCTCATCTTCGACCGCTCCGGCGGGAACGCCTACCTGGTGGAGGAGCTCGCCGGGACGGTGCAGGGCGACGGCGACCTCGCCGAGCTGCCGCCCTCGCTGCGCGACGTGCTGCTGAGCCGGGTAGACGCGCTCAGCCCCGATGCGCAGCGGCTGCTGCGAACGGCATCGGTGGCCGGGCGGACGGTACCCGACCAGCTCCTGGCGGAGGTCGCCGGGATCGGCGAGGCGGACCTGTTCGCTGCCCTGCGCGAGGCCGTGGAGAATCACCTGCTCCAGGTTGACCCGGGCGGTCACGGCTATGCGTTCCGTCATGCCCTGACCAGGGACGCCGTGTACGAGGACATGCTGCCGGGCGAGCGGGTCCGGCTGCACGCGTCCTACGGCGCGGTCCTGACCCGCGAGCCCCGGCTGGCCGGCGATCAGGCCGCGCTGCCGGCTGCGCTGGCCTATCACTGGTACGCCGCGCTGGACCTGCCTCAGGCGCTGCCGGCCGCCATCGAGGCAGCCCGGCACGCGATGGCTTCCTACGCTCCCGCTGAGGCCCTGCGGCACCTGGAACGAGCCCTGGAGATCTGGTCCCGGGTGGAGGATGCCAGGGAGCGGACCGGCCTGGATCAGGCCGAGGTGTCCGGGCTCGCGGCGGAAGCGGCGTACCGCTCTGGCGCCGTGGACCGGTCGCAGTCTCTGCTGGCCGACGCGCTGGCCGAGCTGCCAGGCGACGCCAGCCCGGCTCGCCGGGCGCTGCTGCTGGAGCGCTACGCGCAAGCGCAGCGAGACACCGGCCGGGTGGACGCGGCTGCCGCGTCGCTGCAGCAGGCGCTGGACCTGCTTCCCCCGGATCAGCCCAGCCGGGCGCGCGCGACGGTGCTGGCCGCCCTGGCCCGCGCGCAAATGCGCCGCTCGGACATGGCGGGCACCGCCGAACTAGCCGGGCGGGCGCTCGCCGCCGCGCATGAGGCGCACGCCAGTGACATCGAGGCCGACGTCGCCATCACGCTGGGCTCAGCGCGCGCCTACCTCGGCCCCGCCGAGGAGGGGATCGAGCACCTGCGGGCAGGCCTGCGGCTCGCGCTCGAGATGGACAACCCGATGACCGCGCTACGCGGCTACATCAACCTGTCCGACGTCCTGGAACTGCTCGGCCGGCACGCCGAGGCCGCGCAGATGGCCGGGGACGGGCTGGAGCTGGCCGCGCGGGCCGGGATGGTCCGCACGCTCGGCTCGTACCTGATCGGCAATCAGGCCGAGCCGCTGCTCCGGCTGGGCCGCTGGGCGGAAGCCGACCAGCTGACCGCGCAGGCCCTGAGCGCCGAGCCGGAAGGGGTGTTCGCGGCGACGCTGCGGCAGCTGCGGGCCGAGCTGGAAGCCATGCGCGGCCACTATGACGATGCCGACCGTGAGCTGCACCGTGCCCGCCACGCCACCGGAGACACCCATGACATCCAGTTCACCCAGCCCATCCGGTACGCCGAAACCATGATCGCGCTCGGGCGCGGTGACCTGGCCGCGGCCCGGGCGACTGTCGCCGCGTGGCTGGATGGCGAGACTGAGTTGTGGGCCGGTCGCTATGCCTGGCCGCTGCTCTGGCTCGGCATGCGCACCGAGGCCGACGAGGCAACGCTGGCCCGCGACCGCCATGAGGCAGTCCCGGAGCGGGCCGGGCAGCGCCGCGAGGAGCTGGCGGAACTCGCGGCGCGCCTGGTCGAGACTGCCCGTCCGTACCGCGGCTATCAGGCTCTCGTGGCAGCTGAGCAGGCACGGGCCGCCGGGGCCGGCAGGCCCGGACCCTGGCGGGCGGCCGTCGCCGCCTGGGAGCACGCGGACGAGCCCTACCTCCAGGCCTATGCGCTGCTGAGGCTGGCCGAGGCGAACAGCGCTGCCGGCGACCGGCCGGCGGCGGCCCGGGCCGTCCGGCAGGCGCATGAGCTCGCTGAACGGACCGGAGCCGGGCCGCTGGCCGCCGAGGCTGCCGCGCTAGCCCGGCGCGCCCGGCTCAGCCTTGACCCCGGTGCCGAGCCCGGCTCGCGCCCGGCGGCGGGATCGGCTGATCATGCCCCGGTCCCGGCCGACGAACTGGCCCGCTTCGGGCTCACCGACCGGGAACGCGAGGTCCTGCTGCTGCTGGCCGCGGGCAACTCCAACCCCGAGATCGCGCGGACCCTGTTCATCAGCGCGAAGACAGCCAGCGTGCACGTGTCCAACATCCTGGCCAAGCTGGGAGTCAGCGGCCGGGTGGAAGCCGCCGCTGTCGCCCACCGGCTGGGCGTCACGCAGTCCTCCGCGTGACCAGCGGCACGCCCGGTCCGGGCCCGAGCTAAGCACGACAGCCCCCGCGCTAAGGGCCGCGTCCGGACCGGTCCCGGCCGGCTAAGGAACCGCCGCGCGGATCTGAGGACCAGCGCCTGTCCGGTTACGGCAGCCGGCCGATGTGCCAGCTGACCGCTTAGCCCGACTGTGGAAAGTGCTTCCGCACGAACACGGGGAGGGCCCGATGAACATCACCAACGCGCCGGCCGGCACCATCCGCGCGGCCCTGCGCTACCCGGCATTCCGCCGGCTGCTGGCCGGCCTGGCCGTGTCGCAGATCGGCGACTGGCTCTACAACCTGGCCCTGGTGGCCCTGGTCTACGAGCGCACCCGCTCACCGCTGTGGGCGGGCATCACCACCGCCGCCCGGGTGCTGCCGGTCGTCGCGCTGGGCCCGCTCGGCGGGGTGATCGCCGACCGGTTCGACCGGCAGCGCCTCATGGTGGCGTGCGACGTCATCCGGCTGGTTCTCATGGCGGCGCTGGCCCTGGTCGCGGTGTCGCACCTGCCCATCGTGGTCGCTCCGGTGATCGCCGCCATCGCGACGCTGGCCGGCAGCCCGTACCTGCCGTGCGCCGCCGCGACCACGCCCCGGCTGGTCCCCGACGCTGACCTGCCCGGCGCCAATGCGGCCCGGTCGGCCGTCACCGGCCTGGGCGTCATCGCCGGGCCGGCTCTGGGCGGCATCCTGCTCCTGCTCGGCTCCCCCGCCCTGGCTTTCATCGCCAATGGCGTCACCTTCGGGCTGGCCGCGCTTGCCGTGCTGGCCATTCCCGCGGGCCCCGCCTTCCGGCCCGGCGCGCCCGAGGAGCGGCCCGCCGGCCTGCTGCGCGGCGTGGCCGAGGGTGCGAAAGTGCTGCGCGCGCACCCGCAGGCGCTGCGGCTGGTCGGTGCCGACATCATGTGCAGCCTGGTCTACGGGATGCAGACAGTACTGCTCATCATGGTCGCCCGCCAGGCTGGCCTCGGCATGCACGGGTACGGCTACCTGTTCGCCGCCATCGGTGCCGGCGGCCTGGCCGGCACAGCGCTGGCCAGCCGCGCCCTGCGCTGCCCGCACCCTCGTGCGGTCCTGCTGACTGCCCTGGCCGCGGTGGGCGTCCCGATGCTGGCGCTGGCCGGCACACGGTGGGCCCCGCTGGCCATCGTGCTGGCCGCAGCGACCGGCACCGGCGCCCTCCTAGTCGAGATCATGACCGAGACCGGCCTGCAGCGCGCGCTGCCGCCGCAGATGTTCGGGCGCGCTTACGGCCTGGCGCTCCCGGCCTCGCTCGGCGGCATCCTCGCCGGATCGCTCCTCGCCCCGCTGCTGGTCAGCCTGCTTGGCAGCACCGGAGCCCTGCTCGCGTGCGGCGCGGCCGCCGTCAGCTACGGCCTGGTGCTGCTGCGCGTCCCCGGCCGCCCGGCTGCGCCGGCTCCCGCCGATGCGCCGGCCGCCGGCGAAGCCGAGGCCATGCTGGTCACTTCCGGCGCCTGATTCTGGCGACGACGGCGGCGGTCCCGGCGGGCCGCCGCCGTCTCGCGCGTCAGACCGCGGAGCCGGCCGGGCGGAGCGTCACCGTGTTGACGTCCACGCCAGTCGGCTGGCTGAGCGCCCAGACTATGGCATCGGCTACCTGGCCGGCGGTCAGGTTCTCGCCGGCCGGCGGGCCGCCGTGGATATCCCAGAACGGCGTGTCCACGCGGCCCGGTGCTACCAGGGTGACGCCGACGCCGTCGCCGGTCACCAGCAGCCGGGTGTTCTCCGCCAGGGCGGTGACCGCCCACTTGGTGGCTCCGTACAGGTTCCCCCGCGTGTGCACCAGGCCGGCGACGCTGCCGATGAGGACGATCCGCCCGCGGGATTGCTTCAGCGCGGGCAGCGCGGCCCGGATCAGCAGGGCCGGGCCCAGCACGTTGGTCAGCACCATCTCGCGCCACTGCGCGGGATCGCCGTCGGCCACGCTGCCCGGAGCGGCGAAGCCCGCGCTGGCCACCACGGCATCTAGCCGCCCGTACTCGCTGACCGTGCTGTCCACGGCCGCCCGGACGGCGTCGTAGTCGGCGGCATCCGCGGCGAACGTGAGCAGGCTGGCGGGGTTCCCGAGGTCGGCGGCGAGCTTGCCCAGGCGGCTGCGGTCCCGGCCGGTGATGGCCACGCGCTGGCCCTCGCCGAGCAGTCGCCGGGCCACGCCCGCCCCGATTCCGGCCGACCCGCCGCTGATCAGCGTTACTGAAGGAGATTTCATGGGCCGCACGCTAGGAACTAGAGCCAGCTCTAGGTCAAGCCGGCTACTCGCGGGCCTGGGTCACCGGCTCGCGCCCGGTCATCTCGATCACCGGTACGCCGTCATCTTCGGCCCACTCACCGCATGGTCCCCCGTCCGGGCTGGTGTCCAGGCGCAGCGGCGTACCGTCCATGGCCAGCGCCGGGTGGAAATAGTCGGCGACCTGGCGGACATCGGCGTGCACGTAGTGTCCGATCAGTGACCGACGGAACCGGTCGCTGGTGGTGTTCGGGGCGCTGCCGTGGACCAGCGAGCCGTTGAAGAACAGCACATCGCCAGGAGCCATGATCACCGGGTGCACCGGAGCATCGGCCGGGACCGGCACGGTGACGTCGGTGAAGCTCGCGGTCGTGTCCGCGCGTGTGGTGCACAGGACCGGCCAGCGGTGGCTGCCGGGCACCACGCGCAGGCAGCCGTTGTCCTCGTCAACAGGATCGAGCGCCATCCAGGCCGCGATGCAGGTCCCCGGCTGGGCGCGCAGGTAGAAGTTGTCCTGGTGCAGCGCCTGACCCCGCGCGCCCGGCGGCTTGAAGTAGAGCATGCTCTGGACCGCGTACGGCTCGGCGCCCAGCAATTCTCGCAGGCAGCGAGCGATCTGCGGATGCAGCAGCCAGCGCAGACTCTCGGCGTCCCAGCGGTGCATGTGCGCCATGCGCGGGTACCGGCGCAGCGGGTCGCGCGCGGCAGGGTCGGCGCCCACCAGGTCATGCGGGTAGCTTCCCCGGCTGCGCAGCTCCATGAAGTGGTCCCGGTAGCGGGCGGCGGCCGCGCCGCTGAACAGGCCACGTGCCACGGCATACCCGTCCGCCTCGAAGGAAGACTTGAATGAATCACTCATCACGCGCCCGGCCATTTCGTCGTGCTGGCCCGCGTCGAGCGGGCCCGGCGGCTGCTGGCCGAGACCACCATGACCATCGCCCAGATCGCCGCCGATCTCGGCTGCACCGACCCGGCGCACTTCAGCCGCCAGTACCGCCACTACGCCGGCCACCCGCCCACCGCCGAGCGCCCGCACTCGCGAGCATGCGCGCGCAGATGGAACGGCTGGACCCAGCGGCG